>CAZTPJ010000114.1:3205-7172 GCA_964614515.1 uncultured Phycisphaeraceae bacterium
GTTGGACCCGACCGGCTTGGATCCGCAGGGACTCACTGCGTTGGCCGGCTTGCCGCCTGACGTACCAGAACCAGAACCGGAACCGGAACCCGTGCCGGCGCCGCAGCCGCAGCCGGAACCGCAGCCTGAGCCGGCGCCCGAACCGCAGCCGGAGCCGGGCATCCGCGAACGCTGGAGCCTCAAGGTCGACCCGACCTTCACCACGGAACGCCTACCCCCAGCAGCGCGAGAGTGGCACGCCCGCTCGGTCGCCTACTTGCAGCGCGTCCACGATCAGACGGACGGCGTAGGCAGCGGCGGCGTCAGCGGCGCCAGAGGCTACGCGCGGCAGGGCGACTTGTATCAGGTCGCGAGGCCGGTTCGCAGCGTCATCATGGCCGTCTCGCAGGGTCTCCGCGCAACCGGCGACCCCGCCTTCCTCGAGACTCTCGACGAGCTCGCGGAGGACATCAAGTCCGCCCTCCGCCCAGGCTGGCGAGGCGTCATATCAGCCACCGGCCAAGAGTCACCATCCGACCCGCCCGCCCCCGGCGGCAACGGGTACGTGGAACCCGGCCAGCACCCGGACGGCATCCTCGTCTGGGGGCCGGGCAGCAACCCGCACGCGATTCACACCGGCCGCGACGTTCACACGCTCGACGGCGCCAAAACATGGTTCGCGGTCGCGCAACTCGCGCTTGCCTACCACGAGAACGGCAAGACTCAGAAACGCGACTACTGGATGGATCACCTCGAGCGGTGGGAGGCGGCGTGGCGCAGCAACCGGTGGCGCAGAGGCCGCCCCAAGACCGGCCCGATCTTCAACCGCAGCGACGGGCACGTAACGCACGCCGAACTCGTCTTCTGCGTGCACATGCACCGCCTGACGGGGGAGCAACGCTGGTTGGATGCCGCTAACACCGTCGCGCGGCGCTTCTGGGTGGAGGACAGTCGCTTCGTGAGCGTCGCGAGTCCCGCCGGCGCCGCGTTCGTGTGGCCGCGCGAGGTCGCCGGCGGCACCCAAAGGTTCGCGAACCCCACCACCTACTCGCGGTATTACTTCGCGGACATCCTCGAGCTGCATCGGTTGGGCTTCGGGCAGTACGCGGAGGTCTCCACGCTGGAACGGTTCGCGAACACCATCACGCAGTTCATCCTCCTCCCCGGCCTACCCACCTCGCCCGGCCAGATCGTCACCGCGCGAGACAACGCCGGCGGCGTAACCAGAGGCGGCATCCCCGCCTCACCCGCGGAAAGTTGGCGGGGACTCACGACCAGCGTGGTCGTGAACGCCTCAAGCATGCCGATGTTCGAGGCGTTCGACGTGACCGGCCGGTTGGCTGAGTGGAACGACGCCGCTCAGCAAGTGATGGGTTGGGGTGAGCGTCCGCACGGTCCCGGCATCCCCATAGGCCGCCTCATGGGGGCCGTGTGATGAGGCTGCCGCGCGTCGTGCGGCTCGCCTGGTGGCCGGCCGCCGCGACCGTGATCGTCCCGCAGTTCATCTTCGTGCGGCGCGGCGTCGACTTGACGGTCGCCCTCATCAGCCACGAACTCGTCCACTGCCAACAAGCCGCCGACATGGGCTTGCTGCGGTACTGGCTGACTTACTTGTGGCTGCTCGTGCGGTTCGGTTACGCGCGTCACCCGATGGAGCGCGCCGCCGAAGACCTCGCGCACCTCTACACGACCGCGGCGCAGGACGTGATCGAGGCGACCTCGTGACCTTCGAGACGGCCCTTCAACAGATCCTAAAGTGGGAGGGCGGCTTCGCCGACCACCCGGCCGACCCTGGCGGCGCCACCAACTACGGGGTCACGCAAGCAACCTACGACGCTTACCGCCGCAAGGCCGGGCTGCCTACCCGAAGCGTCCGCGACATCGAACGCAGCGAGGTCGAGGCCATCTACCGCGAGGCATACTGGCTCAGGGCCGGCTGCGATGACATCAGCCCGCCGGCGCTCGCGCTCTGCGTGTTCGACGCGGCGGTCAACAGCGGCGTCGGCGCTGCGCTCAAGTGGTTGGCGGTCACGCGCGATTGGCCGACGTACCAAGCCGTCCGCCTCGAGTTCCTCACTGGGCTCTCTCACTGGCCGTCGTTCGGGCGGGGCTGGGCGCGTCGCGTCGCTGACCTCACCAGAGCAGCCGCCGCCTTAGACGAGCCGGAGCGGCTCCTGATGGTGTACGACGCCGACAACCGCGAAGCTGCCCGCGTGCCGTTCACCGACCTCGTGCTCAGAGTCAGGGGCACCCGCGTGCACATCCGGCCGGAGTGAGACGCCAACAGGCTTACATGCGTCGTCGCTTCATGCGCCGCACGCCGCGTTGCGGCCGCCGCTAAACACTCTCACTCACGGTTGGGGGGTGGTCACGTGACGCTCACTTGTTGCTTTTCCCGCAGTTGAGAGGAGGTGATCGGTACTCGGTCGCGGGAATACGCCGTCACCCGCACACACCCAAAAAACACCACCACCCCGCCCAAACCAGGCGGGGAGTTCACATTTAGAGGAGGCCAGCATGGCCGCACTGCTACCCAGACTAATCACGTTCGCCCTCGCCGCCCTCGCCAGCATCATCGGCCTTGACCCCGAACTGCACGACCCCGCCCTCTGGTTCGGCTCGGAGGCTGTTCTTGCCGGAGTCGTCATCGCCGCCGTCGCGTTCATACGCAAAGGCAGCGACCTGCAAGGCTTCGCCGCGATCTTCCTCAGCATGGCCGTCGGAGCCGGATTGAGCATCGCCGGGTACTTCGGCGAACTATTCGCGACCGGCACGTCGCTCATTCAGGCGTTGCTGTTCGGCGTAGGGGCGGGCGGCGGAGCATCCGCGATATTCGACGGCTTCAAGGCGGTGTTCGGCCCAAAGCCGGAGCCGGCGGGGTAGATGCGCCTCCGCCGGCTGATAATCACTCTGGCCGCGACGACGCTGATCGCGAACGGAATCGCCGCCGCTGAGGACACCCCCGAGCCGTTCTCAGTCCTAACGAACGCGACCCTCAGTTGCTCAATCAAAGCACCCAGCCTCATCGTCGGCTGTTACCTCGAGCGGCCCGTAGCTGTGTTCGGCGGTCTCGAGCTAGCAGTCGGCGTGGATGCCCAAGCCGCGCTTCGAGGCGGAGACAGTCACCTCGCGCCTTACGGCATCGCCGCTTACTACGCACCAACGTGGTCGGCTTGGCTGGAGGTCATGCTGCCGGACCTCGGCATTCCCGTCATCGGCGCACCCGACTGGTTGAGATTCGGCTTCTCGTACCGATTCTGAAAGGAGCATCATGCCTCCGTTCTTCAAGAAGATCACGCTCGAGGGCTTCATCGCAGGGGCCGTTGCTGGCCTCATCATCGGCGCCCTCATCGCAAGCACCCTCTAACCACCTTGGCCGGCAACCGTCGGCCATTATCTTCCAGCCTCTATCCCATCCCGCCCGGCGCACATATCCCGCGTCCCCAATCCACGCCTGGAGGCGAAGTTGAGCGACCTCACGAACCACCGGATAGCAACCCTCGAAGACGCGCAGCAAGCGAACGTGGCCTACCAGAGGGAAGTGATGGGCATCCTCCGGGGTGGCCGCAATGGTGACCTCGGGCTCCTACACACCGTCGCTGTGATCAACACGCGTCTCGAAACCGTAGAGGAGAAACTCGACGGCCTCAAAGACAGCAGCAGCGGCTTGAAGGAAAGCATTGACGCGCTCAGGCAAGAGAGACGCGACGACCAGAAGAAACGCGAAGGGCGCGTCGAACTCGCGGGCTGGGTGAAGTACGTCCTGCTGCTGTTGGGCGCTATCGTCGCTATCGGCGGGCCGCTCGGACTCTGGCGCGTCTCAACACAGTTTCAGCACGTGCAGCAGCAACTACGTAACATCCCAAGCATCCCAGAGTGAATCACCAGTGGTTGGGCCACTCATCCCGCCACACGAGTCTAGGCCCGAGTCCCAGCAGTCTAGAGGCTCAGTCTCGAGCGGGGAATAGGCAGAAGCCAAGAAGAAGCC
>CAZTPJ010000114.1:7182-8310 GCA_964614515.1 uncultured Phycisphaeraceae bacterium
CACGCGCTACCTTCACGCCGTCAGGCCAATGACGTTTGCCCATGCCGCAGTCTAGAGGCTCAGTCTCGAGCGAACGTCACGAGGTAGGCAGAAGCCAAGAAGAAGCCGCCCGGTGAAAGGCGGCTCCGGCTAGATCATCGTAGGCCGCGCCGGTACTCGTCGAGCAGCACGTCTCGCGGCAGCGGATACCCGAGCGTAATCCCGTAACAGACGCTCTCGTACGATGCGATGGTGCTACTGAGCGCGAAGGTACCCCAGAAGCCACCCTGACCACCGGCTCTCGCGAGTTCCGCCCGGGCGTACTGGTAGTTCCCCCAGCCGCCGTTGCAGTACGCGATGTCGCTCTCCATGCGCTGTTGCGGCGTCGGAGGGGGCGGAGGGGTGTAGTTCGAGGGGGCGCAGGCGGCCATGAGGACGGCCACCAACGCAGCGATTGCCAGTTTGCGGCTCATGGCATCCTCCTAGATCCTGTGCGCTCGACCGTGCGATAACTTCGGTCTGGCCGGCGTCTTGACTTTCTCGTGGTTCGCCTCAACGAACGCGTCCGGCTTACCCTTGCCCTCGATAGCGTCCACCAACGCCGGTAGCAGGTCCGGGTGACGACGCGCAGCAGCCCGCAACAGGACGCGAGTACGGCGGGTCACGAGATCACTTCAATGGGGATGATGTCGAGCTCGCCTTCACCGCGACGCAGGATGAGATGCCCGTCTATGACGACTTGCCTCACTCCTGCGTCTTTGAGGGCTTTGGCGAGAGCGTGGACGCTTCGTTCGTAGTCAGGGCGCACCTTGACGTACTGCTCATCAGCCCGCGCTATCGCGGCCTTGGCGGACTTCACCTTGGAGTCTTGGGCGAGCCACTCGTCGAATAGGGCGCGAAGGTCGCTCACGTCTCCTCCCCAACAGCAGCGAGAGCGTCTCTTGCCGACCAGTACGCGCGGGTAAGCTCCTCTGCGTCGGCCTCGTTGTTGGCTGACAGGGCGGGCATGAAGTGGGGGTCGTGGTTCGCGTCAAACACCGCGACGACAGCCAGGCTCTCCAGGGCAATCCTCAGTGCCCTGACCAGTTCGGCCTTATCGTCACGCTCGACAACCTTCTGCCTGACAGCAGCAGACACGGCCTCCATCCA
>CAZTPJ010000115.1:0-8178 GCA_964614515.1 uncultured Phycisphaeraceae bacterium
CACGGCCGTCCTTCCTGTGTGCGACTCGTCGCATCCGCACACGCCTCCTCCTACCATCGCCGCATGGCGCGACCGACCTTCCAGGCCCCCAAAGGCACGCGAGACTTCTACCCGCAGGATCTCCTGCGCCGACGCTACATCGAAAAAATCTGGCGCGACACGTCCATCCGCCACGGCTTTGAAGAGATCGAAGGCCCCACGTTCGAGACGGCCGCGCTCTACAAAGTCAAAAGCGGCGAAGGCATCCTCGGCGAGATGTTCGGCGTTTTCTCGGGCAAGTCCGAAGAGGATGTCAAGCAAGTCCGCGAGAGCGGCGAAGCCCCCTTCGCCCTGCGCCCGGAGTTCACGCCAACGCTCGCGCGGATGTACGCGGCGCGGGCGGCCCAACTCCCCAAACCCTGCAAGTGGTTCACGGCCGGGCCGTACTTCCGCGCGGAGAGGCCGCAGCGGGGGAGGTTGCGGGAGTTTTGTCAGTGGAATGTGGATTTCATCGGTGGAGCGGACGCGGTTGAGTCAGAGTCGTACTACCTGGCGGGCGATTTCGATGTGTTGATGTGCTGTATATACGCGCTGGCCCAGTTTGGTCTAACTGGTCGGGCAGCGCGGGCGAAATTCAACTACCGAAAGGCGACAGTAAGATCGGCGGCAAAGTACGGAATTGAGGAGGCGCGAGCCTCCGAAGTGTTTGATTTGCTCGACAAGATGCCGAAGATGCGGGAGGAGGAATTCAACCGCATGCTCAACGAGCGTCACTTGTCGCTCAGTTTCTTTGAGGCGATTCGAACCGCGCCTGTGGTGCGAGCGGATTCGTCGCTGCAGGCACTTGATCTCACAGGGTCGCGGGGTTTCGACTTGCTGTTCGAAGATATGCGCCAAGTTGAGATCGCCACTTGGTGTGAGATCGATGCACGCATCATCCGCGGCCTCGCCTACTACACGGGGCTTGTATTCGAAGTCATCGCCGAAGGCGAACGCGCCGTCGCGGGAGGGGGACGTTACGACAACCTCATCGAACTCTTCGGCGGGCCGCCGACGCCGGCCGTGGGGTTTGGCATGGGCGATGTTGTCCTTGGCAATCTTCTTGATGACAAGGGGCTGATGCCCGAGGGGTCAGCGCTGCTTGAGGCGTTGTCGGCGCCGGGGGCGAGTTTGCGCCCGGATGTCTTCGTGATCGCCAATGAGAAGGAAGAGTCGCAGGCGGCCGTGCGTCCGCTGGTGGCGCGGTTGCGGCGCGGCGTGGAATCACAGGCGTGGCTGTCGCGTGCGGATCGCAAGCCGTGGGATCGTGATCGATATGGGTCGCCCGCTCGCTCCACGAGCGATCCCGGGTGGCCCGCTCGCTCCGCGAGCGGTTCGGGTGACTCTGATTCGACCACCCCCATCAGCAAACGAACCTCTGAAGCCAGTCCTGCCGCGGAGCGGCAGGCCACCCCCCCCCTGCACGCGCGGCACAGTTACAAGGCGACGAAGAACATCGGCAAACTGCTCAAGGAAGCCAGCGATGTCCACGCCCGCTTCGCCGTCATCATCGAATCTGCCGAACACGGCACGCTGAAGAACCTGACCACCGGAGAGCAGACGCAGGATGTGCCGCTTGCCGAAATCGGCGCTCGCGTGGCCACGTAGAACCGTGGCCACGGCACACACCTTGCCTCACATTGCAGCCTTTCCGTTCTTCGCCTCTGTGACCTCTGCGTGAACTCGGCGACCTCTGCGTACGCCTTGTTCGTCGCTCACTGCGGCTGTTCAGGCGTGGGCGGGCCATCGCCAGGTCCACGGCGTCGGCGTCGGCGTTTTCGCTTGCGTCCCGGGCCATCACGCTGCGGCTCGCGAGGGGGGGGACGGTCTGACGCCTCGGTCGGCGGCGTGGCGGGGGATGCAGGATTGTCCCGCGGCTCGCCTGTCGTGGGCGTCGCGGGCGCACCGTCGCGGGGACTTTCGCTTGGAGGTTTGGCACCGGCCCCTCGGCGACGTTTGCGAATGCGTTTGCGACTCGGGGTGTAAGGCTGCGGTGGGGCTTCGGCTTCCGGCCCGCTCGCGACGGGTTCCGCGGGCGGTTCGGGCAATGGCTCGGGCTCGCGGCGCGCAGGCGGGGGACGCACGCGCCCGCGATCCCGCCCCATCGGCGGCGCTTCACCCGGCGGCGGGGCCTGCGCTGACACCGCATCGGTCAACTCCTCGACCGGCACGGCCACATCCTTCCCATCGCTGTCCAGCCGCACGAGCACCAGTTGCGTGAGAATCTGCGAGTCCATCACGGTTCCGTCGCCGTGCGGTGTACCCACGCGGGTCTTGCGATGCGGCAGTCGCTTCTTGAGCGATTCATACGTTTCATCTTCATAGCGCAGGCAGCACATCAGGCGCCCACAGCGCCCGGAGATCTTCAGCGGATCGAGCGTGGCCTTCTGCGTCTTGGCGGAGCGCATGGAGACGGGTTTGAGAACCTTGAGGAAGTTCTTGCAGCAGCAGTACTGGCCGCATTTTTCATAGTCGGCGACGAGGCGGGCTTCATCGCGAGCGCCGACCTGGCGCATGTCAACCTTGGTCCCGTGCGTGCTGGCGAGTTCGTCGGCCAGCGCGTTCATGTCGATGCGTTCTTCGGACGCGTAGTAGAAGGTGATGCGTTCGCCGCCGAGAATCGGCTCGGCCTGAACAATCTTGGCCGTGATCCCGCGTTCGCCCGCGCGGCGACGGGCATCCATCACCATTTCGAGGGACTTGCCTTCGATCTCGGCCTGCCGGGTCATGTCTTCGTGCGTGGCGACGCGAATCGCCCGCCCGTTGGTGGAGAATGGATAATCGCGCCCGCCGGAGTTCTCGATGTACCGCAGCATCTGTTCGCGGCTGACGCTCTTGGTGCAGCCCGAGTTGGGACAGGTGCTTGTGAGCATCTCGCCGATTTCGGTGCCGCGATGCGTCTGCACGACGATCTTCGAGCCGCATCCGGGCTTGGCGTCGCCGCGATAGGGAAACTCGCCGATGAGTTTCATCACGCCGTAGCGCACGACGATCGTCCGCGGCGGGCGCATGGCGTCATACGCCTTGCGATCGGCCTCGATCGCCTTCATGTCGGCTTCGAATTGGGGGAGCGGGAGGATCGCCATGAGCGATCCATCATATCGACACTGGGGCGCGTCCGCTTCGGGGGGGCGAAAGAAACCAGATTTACCGCCGACTTCCGGCCGCACGCTTGGCGTCGGCGAAGAGGCGGTCGAGGTCGATCTTCTGGAAGAGATTGAGTTCCTTCTGCTGGAGGACTTTGTAGATCAGCAGGTCTTCATTGCGGTTGTCGATCACGACGATGACCTCTTCGTTGCCGCCGTCGGTGGTCATCAGCGTGTACTCGCCGACACGGCTGACCATCTCGGCCTGGGCGGGGTTGTTGTTGATTCGTCCGGCCTGGAAGATCAAGACCGCGAGAATCACAAACGCGCTGGCCCACAGGGCGGGCGAAGCGGCGGGGCGGTTGATCGGGGTGCTCAGTGACATGGGTGTGTCTCCTTGCCGCGGGCTTAGCGCGCGGGGCCGGTGGGCGTGGCGGCGGCGTCGCGGGCGAGATTGCGATAGTCGATGCCTTCGAGCGACTTGGTCGATTCGTTCCAACGCAGGGCGATCAGTTCCTGATTTACCGCGTCCAGAACGTAGATCGCGTTGGCGTTGCCGCCCTGGATGGCGCCGCCGACGGCGGTGTAGTCGCCACGGCTTCGTCCGGCGGGTTGGCTCTGTCCGACGACGCCCGTGCTGGAGAGCGTGACGCCGGCGAGAAGCACCAGCAGCACGACATTGAGGGCGATCAGGCCACGGTCCTTCATGGGCACACCTTCCCTTTCGGTCACGGACGAGCCGAGACTCAATCCTGGTGCGTTCGTTTCGAGGGAATCAGACACACGGCCACCACCCCCGCGCCAATCACCAGCGCCGTCAGGATGTTCCACACCAGGGGCGGCTTGCCAGAGGTGGTCGGCGCCGGCGGGCGAAACGGCTGCGCCGGTGGCGCCTGCCCGGGCTGTTGCGAGAGCGCCACCGCCGAAACCAGCAGCACGCCCGCAACCGACATCGTTCGCATGATTTGTTTCATCGGGAAGATGATACGGCCTTCCCGCCCGCCTGTAAAGCCCGGCCGGTTTCGACTTCAGAGGTGCGCCCGACATCGCCTTCCCACCCGATCAGCGGGCCGCTGATGCGGTCAAACTCGGCCGTGGAAAGGTGGACCGTCCGCCAGCGGACGCTGCGAGGGCGCATGGCGGCCGCATAGGACGCGACATCGACCACCCGCACCGCGTACCACCGGTCGCGGTAGGTGTGGATGTCCTCAAAGAGCGGGCGTGGCGGAAGGTCATCGCACCAGTACATGAACACGAACACGGCCTCAAACCCCGGGCCGAACAGCCCCTCCCATCGCTGGAGCGATGTCACGTCATCCTGGGTGACCCAGGATTGCAGCCGCGTGGCGGGCGGGCGGTGCGGCTGACCCCGAAGGGGGGCGGGGCGGGAGATCTTGCGGCCTTTGACCTCGACGAGGAGATTTCGCGCATCCCCGTAGATCACAAAGTCAAAGGACTTGAGCGTGGCGTCCGCGTGTCCATCGGGCGATGACAACCGTTCGATCGACGGTTCCGGCAACAGCACCTTGCGGGCGTCATGCACCGAGACATACGGCACGCGACGGTCGCGAAGGAACGACTCGAACGCCTGCTCATAGTGATGCCGACGCTGGGACACGATGCGATCCTACACCTGACCGGTTCCGAACGCAAGCGCCCTGACCTGTGACGGCCATGCGAAACGGCCGTGGGGGTGTCCCCCACGGCCGCCGTGATCTTCACACGAGATCTGTTTCAGCACCCGCTGGCGAAGGCGTTCTGGAAGCAGAGGAAGTCGAAGATGTCGCAGACGTTGTTGCCCGTCGAGAGGTCGCAGTTGCAGGAGTACGGATCGCCGTTGGCGAAGAGGTTCTGGAAGCACAGGAAGTCGAAGATGTCGAGCACGCCCGGTCCGGTGTTCTGATCGCAATCCGCATAGCACTGCGGCGGGATGCAGACCCCGCGTGGATTGGCGCGGAAGTTGGTCCACGCGGTGTGGTCGCTCGCGGTGCCGACATTGGACCCCCCGGAGCTTGTGCAACCACCATGGGTATGCACGCCGATGACGTTGCCCGTGTCTTCGTGAATGACCGGCGAACCGGAGTTGCCGCCGGTCGTGTCGGCCGTGTAGTTGAGGCGCGAGCCTGTCTTGCCCACGAAAGCGCCCGTGTGAGTCTTCTGCACCTGGCTCCACTCGCGCGGCGTGCCCTGCGAGCCGGAGGTGGTGCCGTAACCGGTGATGCGAATCGTGCCCGGAGGCATTGGCGCCGGGCTGACGAGGTTGTACGCGCTGCCCTGGGCCTGGAACGGCGTCAGGCCGGTGTTGGAGTTCGGGAAACATCCGAAGTACGCCGCGTCATTCCCCGTGCCGCCGCTGTTGGTCGTCTGACGCGACGACATGTCCACGGGGTACTGATGATCCGGATGCGGGTGATTGACGCTGCCGTTGGGATTCGACAGCGGAACGTTGAACTGCATCGTCGCGCTGGTGTGGCTGGTCAGCAGACAATGGCCGGCCGTGCCGAAGCAACGCGCCGCATCATTGAAGATCCACGCCGTGCAGCCGATGTTCATCAGCCGTCCGCTGCGAGGGTCGTTCGACAAGATGCGGTCATCCGTCGGGCCGCAGATCGACGCCGGGCTGAACTCCCCCTCGCCGATCCACATGCTCGTGATGCTGACGCGATTGGGTCCGGTCCCGGGATAGGCGAACAGTTCAATGGTGAGCAGGTCGCCGTTGAAATACGCCGACGTGTGGCTCCACTGTTCAATGGAAACCGCGTCGAGTCGCTGCCACCCGCCATCGGCCGCGGAGGTGATCCGCAGGTATGAGCCGGTGCCCGCGGCGGGGTCGCCCGCGAGCTGCACTTCGTCAAACCGCAGGCGAATCCACGGCGCTGTGGCTCGCTCGATCACGCCCGTGAAGATCACCGCCGGTTCCTGTCCTTCGTTGAGCACCACCCCCGAATCGAGCCGGGCATCGACAACGATCTCCGGGATCGGGGCGACCTGGGCCACGGCCGTGCCGGAAATCCACGCAAGCATCAAGGCTGACATCACCAAGCGGTTCTTCATCTGCAACTCCCTGTTCGTGTCGCGGGTGTATTGATATGTTCCGAGTGATCGCCTCGCGCGGCGATGACACCGTTCCCCCGAAGTCCGAGCCAAGAATTGGGCAGACGACCGATTGCCTGCCGAAGCACAGAGCATACCGGATGTCGGCCAGCGCGCCAACCCCGGCGATGAAATTCTCGACGCGGCGGGTTCCACGCGAGCATCCGGGAAACTTCCCGGCCTATGCTGATCCGTGGCCAAGGTTCGTCAAGTGTTCGTGTGCCGGTCCTGCGGGTCGATGCACCCGAAGTGGCTCGGAAAGTGCCCCGATTGCGGCGTGTGGGATGCGTTGGAAGCTGAACGCGTCGATGCCGGGGCCTCGCGCGACCCACAGTTGGGACTCGCCGCGGCCGCCGCCGGTCTCGCGGAAACCTTGGAACACGCCGGGACCGAGGCACGGCCGATTTCGGACCTTGGCTCGCAGGACCAGCCCGAGATTCGCATCCCCACGGGCATCGCGGAGTTCGATCGAGTTCTCGGCGGGGGGCTTGTCAAAGGGTGTGCGTGTCTGATCGGCGGGCCCCCGGGGATCGGCAAGTCAACGTTGATGCTTCAGGCCGCGGGGGCGATGGCCGGGCGCGGCACGCGCGTCCTCTATGTCTCGAGCGAAGAGTCCGCGCGGCAGATCCGCCTGCGCGCGGAGCGACTTGGTCTGGCGAAGGCGGATGAACTGTTCATCCTCGCCGACACCAACCTCGCACGGGTCTTTGAGCAGGCGCGGCGCACCAGGCCGGCCGTGCTCATCATCGACTCGATGCAGATGGTCTACAAGTCCGACCTCCCGGCCGCGCCCGGGAGCATTCCACAACTTCGCCGCTGCTGCGCGGAACTGGTCGCGCTCGCCAAGACCACGGGCCTTGTGGTTGTTCTCGTGGGTCATGTCACCAAGGAAGGCTCGCTCGCCGGGCCGCGGTTGATCGAACACCTCGTCGATGTCGTCCTCGGCTTTGATGGTGATCGACATCACGCGCATCGCATCGTTCGAGGAGTTAAGAATCGCTTCGGCACGACGCAGGAACTCGGCCTCTTCGACATGACCGCCGCGGGCCTGCGCGAGACGCCCGCATGGATCGGCGGCGCGCCGAGTGAATCCGGCGGCGCCAAGCCCGGCTCGGTCATCTGTCCCGTCATCGCCGGCACGCGATGTCTGATGGTCGAAGTGCAGGCTCTCACGGCCACCGGCTTTCTCGGCGCGGCCAAACGCAAGTGCTCCGGCCTGGATCCCAACCGCCTCGCGATGATCCTGGCCGTGCTTGAACAACATGTCGAAATGAAACTTGCGATTCGCGATGTCTTCGCCTCCAGCGTCGGGGGCCTGCGCATCACCGAGCCGGCCGCGGATCTTGCATTGCTGCTGGCCATCGCCGGCGCGGAATATAAGCGGGGCCTCGGTCGCGGCGTCGCGGCCGTGGGCGAGGTTGGACTCGGCGGCGAAGTTCGCCCGGTCTCGGCGATCGATCAGCGCCTGCGCGAGGCCGCCCGCCTTGGCTTCTCACGCATCCTCTCGCCAAAGCAATCCGACGCCTCGCTCCCCCCCGGCGTGAAGGGTTGTGAGATCATCCACATCCGCACCGTGCAGGATGCCGTGCAGTTGCTGGGATAAGGGGCGGGCGGAAGCGGCATGGATGGGAGCCAACGCCCCGGAGCACAACGCCGCATCAACGCGCGACCCGACGCCCCGGAACACTCGGCGGATGTCCGGGATCATCAGGGGCGCGCCGCGGAACAAGGGGACCGAAGCAACCCTGGAGGCACAACCGGGCATCTCAGTGCCACTGGCGCCATCGGGCCTCGTGGGGGGTCGGAGGGTTGGGGCGATGGTGGGGGTTGGGGTGGGGGGTTGGGGTGGGGGGTGGGCGGCTCAGGCAGGGGGTTGAGAGGCTTCGGTACAGGCTTGAATTGTTCCTGTGGTGGCCTCAATTGTGTCTCTGATGGACCACGTTGTGATTCTGATGGACCAAATTGTTTCTCTGATGGACCC
>CAZTPJ010000116.1:0-8025 GCA_964614515.1 uncultured Phycisphaeraceae bacterium
GTGCGATTGAGTATCTCACCACGACGCAGCGGCCGGGCTATCTCGTCGGCGGTTGGGAAGCGGCGCCCGTTGTAGACATGATCGCCGCCGCGAACATTCCTCTCGTGTACACCATCGACGCGGACTTCCGCCGTCCCGGAAGCGATCGCGGCGCGGACCCCAGCACGCTGGATCCGAATCTCGCGGACCTTGCGCGACTTGGAGATCTGCGCCTGGCGCTCGCCGCGTCGTCGCGGGCGAGTCTTGAGGACTTTCGCCTCACGGCCGCGCTGGCCCAACGCGCGGGCATGGATGAACAGCGCGTTCTCGCCGCGATCACGCGCATCCCGGCCGAACTTCTCGGCGTGGCCGATCGCGTCGGCTCCCTTGAAGAGGGCAAGGATGCGGACCTTGTGATTCTCAGCGGGCGTCCGCTGGAGACATCCTCGCACGTCAATCGTGTGTACATTCGCGGTCGTCTTGCCTATCAGCGTCCGGCTGCGGACGCGACGATCGTCCGCGCGGGCACGGTCTGGCTCGGTCCCGATCAATCGCTACGAGATGGCTCGATTCTTGTCGAAAGCGGCCGCATCACGGCCGTCGGCTCTCGCGTGCCGCATCCGCCCGGCGCGCGTGTGATCGACGCGGGCGAGAGCGCGTTTGTGACTCCGGGCTTCATCGACGCGCTCGGACATCTGGGCTTTGATGGCGATCGTTCACAGCTTCCCGCTGAGATTTCGATCGCTTCGACGCTGGGTCCGTCGGGCGTGGTCGAGCATCGCGTCGCGCGTTCCGGCGTCACGACGGTGTTCACCGCGCCGTATTCCGCCGCCGGAACCGGCTCGCAGATCGCCGCGATCAAGACCGCAGGCCCGGATCGCGCCTCGCGCATCGTTTCGCCCACGGCCGGCGTGGTCTTCGACCTTTCCGGCGTCGATCACGCGTCGATCGAGGGTCGGCTTCGCCCGCGACTGGAGGCGGGGAAACGATATCTCGATTCGTGGACGAAGTACTACAAAGACCTCGAAGAATGGGAGAAAAAGCGTGCCGCCGGTGAAGCAACAACGCCCGCAGCACCCGCGCCACGGCCTTCCGAGTCACAACAGGAACAGGCCGCAGTCGATCCGATCACGGGCACATGGTCCGGGCGTGTCTCCGGCGGCCCCATGCCCCAGGCGCAAGAGGGCAAAGTGGTTCTGCAACTCAATGGAACCGCGATTGAAGGCCGTGTCGTCGAGCCGCCCGTGCCCGTGGGCCATCGCATCGTCGCGACGTTGACGGGCAAGACGTTCTCGGGTCGTATCGAAGTCGATCAGGCCGGCTTCCCCTCGCCAACGCTCGAAGGCACGCTCGTCGAGGACGATCGCATGACGGGAACCATCTCCGTGATGGGCTTCGCCGCCAACTTTGAAGCCCGGCGCACGGACAAGTCCGCGGTCGAGTTTCGTCCAACCGTTCGCCGCGCCACGGCCGGCAAAGACGGGCGTCCAGTCGCGCCCAAGATCGACGAATCGCTTGAGCCGATTCGCGCGATTCTTGAAGGCAAGGCGCCCGCGTTGATCGATGTGCGGACGCCGGCGCAGATCAAGGCCGTGCTTGACCTCGCGGAACAGTGGAAGATCGCGGTGATCCTGCTCAATGCGACGGAGGCGTCGCATCACGCGGCGCGGCTGTCGGACAAGGGCGTGGGCGTGATTGCTGCTCCTTCAGTCCTGCGTGACACGCGCACGGGGCCGTATCACCAGGCGGACGACCTCTCGCGTCGGGGCGTGCCGATCGCGTTCCAGAGCGATGGTGAGGATGCCGCGCGAACGCTGCCGACCGTGGCGCTGTTCGCGGTGAATCAGGGCCTGTCGCCCGATGCCGCGCTGGCCGCGCTGACCATCGATGCGGCGACGATGTACAAACTGCATGAACGCATCGGCGCGATTGCGCCCGGACGCGACGCCGACTTGCTCATTTTCTCGGGGCATCCGATGGATGCCGAATCAACCCTCCTGCGCGTGATCGTCGGAGGGCGTGAGGTGCCGCCATGACCATGTACACACGCATGAATGTCCGCCGACGCATCGCCGCAGCGCTGACCGGCGTTCTCGCGCTGTCCGCGGGGACGCTCGCCCTTGACACGGATTCCGGAACACCGGCCTCGGCCGCGGCGGAGCCGGTCCGCGCGTTCCGCGTCGCCAAAGTTCTCACCATGGATGAGGACGATCGCGTGATCAACAACGCGGTGGTGATCGTGCGCGGCTCGCGCATCGAAGCCCTCGGCCGTGCCAAGGACACGCCCATCCCCGACGGCGCTGAAGTCATCGACATGCCCGACGCCTGGCTCGTGCCCGGCTTTGTCGAAGGGCACAACCACACGGCCGGCTCGCTCAGTGACCTCAACGACGGCGTCTATCTCACCAACCCGGGCTTGCGCACGCTCGAAACGATCGTCCCCGAAACGGAAAACGTCAAGCGCGCCCGCATGGGCGGCGTGACCACGGCGCTGCTGATCCCCGGCTCGGGCAACAACATGTCCGGCTTTGGCAGTGTGGTCAAGTTCGCCGGCGACACCGTTGATGAGATGCTCATCAAGTCGCCCGGCTCGATCAAGATCGCCCAGGCCGGCAATCCCGAACGATACTGGTGGGGCGTCGGGCGTTCCATGATGTATTACAACCTGCGCACGACGCTGCACAAGGCCCTTGACTATCACAAAGCATGGGAAGCGTATGAAAGCGGCGAAGGCCCGCGCCCGGACTTTGATCCAACCTATGACGAGTTTCGCGGGCTGTTCCGGCGCGAGTTCATCGCCTCCGTCCACACACAGCAGTTCCAACTCGTGATGTCAACCATCGACATGCTCGCGCGGAAACTCAACATCCGCACCGTGCTCGACCACAGCACGTTCGACGCCTGGAAAAACGCCCGCGTCGTGCTCGAGATCGGCGAAGACAACGTCATCACCATTTGCGGCCCGCGAACGCTCTTTCTCGACAACACGCAGCGCCGTGTCAACGGCATCGCCATCCGCTGGCGGCAGGGCGGCCTGACAAAGGTCGGCATCAACACCGACGCGCCGGTCATCCCACAGGAAGAACTGCCCTATCAGGCCGCGATGAACTGCTACTACGGCCTGAAGACCTATGACGCCATCGCCGGCCTGACGCGAATCCCCGCCGAGGCGCTGATGGTCGAAGACCGCGTCGGCAGGATCAAGCCCGGGTTCGACGCGGATTTCGGCATCTGGTCCGGCGACCCGATCGACCCGCGTTCGACGTGCTGGCTCACCATCATCAACGGCAAGATTGCGCAAGACGGTAGAACCGACCGCCGCTTTTGATCCATTGTCAACCGGTGGCACAGGCGTCCGCCTGTGCGAAAGTCAACCGCTCAGCGAATCCCAGGAATGAACACCATGCCACGACGGGCCAGACTCAGATTGCTTGCCGCCTCGGCGCTGCTCTTCGCCACGACCGCGGGCTTGGCCGACGTGGTCGTCATCAAGGCCGCAAAGGTCATTACCATCACCGGTGAAGAAATCCCCCGCGGCATCGTGGTCATCAATGACGGCAAGGTGGAACTCGTCGGCCTAGGGCTTGAGTATCCCGCCGGCGCGACGGTCATCGACGCATCGACCGAGACGATCATGCCCGGCCTGATTCTCGCGTCAACGCGCGCTGGCATCCCCGGCCCGGCTCGCTCGGGTGTGAACTGCCACCAGAACGTCCTCGATGAACTCTTCCCCGGCGCGATTGATGAGGAACGCTATCTCAGCGCGGGCTTCACCACGATTGGCCTGGCCCCTGCGGGCACGAGCCTGCCCGGCACGGCCGCGGCGTGGCGCACCGGCGGACCCGAAGAATCTCGCGTACTCAACAAGGCCGCGTACCTCCGCGCGACGATGAATCGCATGCCGGGCGACAAGACGACGCTCGCCGGCGCACTTCGCCGGGCCAGGGCCGAAATCGAAAGGGTTGAGAAGGCCCGCAAGGAGTGGGAAACCAAGCAGGAAGAGGAACGAAAGAAGGCCGAAGCCGAGAAAGCCCAGCAGCCCAAGCCCGAAGGTCAACCGCCCCCGCAGGGGACTCAGCCCCCCCCCACTTCGCAGCCAACACAGCCCGGCCAACGGCCGCCCCCCCCCAGCGGCCAACCGCAGGGACAGCCGCCGGCCACGCCCGCCAAGTTTGAGCCGCCAAAGATCGATCCCCCGCACGAACCACTCGTGCATCTCATCGAGAAAAAGCCCGGTCCGGCCCTGATCTTTGAAGTCGGCTCCGCGTCCGATGTCGTTCACACGCTCGACGTGATGAAGGATTGGGAGGATGTGCCGTATTCCTTCAATCTTTCCGGCGGCGCGGACTTCAACTACATCGTCGATCGCCTTGGCGAGCAGAAGGCCGCGGTGATCGTCGATCCCGTCATCTCCCGCCTGCCAAACACGGTCATCCGGTACAACCTGCCGGGGGAACTCCACCGCGCGGGATGCGCTGTGGCGTTGTCGCCCACGTCGGATTCTCCGGCCGCGTTCGAGGCGTATCTCGGCATGACCGCCGACCTCGTACGCTCGGGGATGCCGCGAGACGCCGCGCTCAAGGCGGTGACGCTCGAGCCGGCCAAGCGCCTTCGCATTGACGCGAACGTCGGCGCCATCGCCAAGGGCAAGGATGCCGACATCATCTTCTTATCCGGTGATCCGCTCGATCCTGCCTCGCGAGTCTCGCGTGTGATGATTCTCGGCGAGATTGTCTGGGAGGCCGCACGATGACACACACACGCTCCCGGTGGTGCGGGCGTCCCGCCTGCACCCCTCACTCCTTCCCCCGGTGGTGCGGGCGTCCCGCCTGCACGCCTCACTCCTTCCCCCGGTGGTGCGGGCGTCTCGCCTGCACCCCTCACTCCTTCCCCCGGTGGTGCGGGCGTCCCGCCTGCACACTTCGTAATCCGAGTTCACCACACATGCGGACCATCCTCGCGTTGATCCTCGTTCTCGCTTCACCCACGGCCGCACTTGCACAAACTGATACATCCAGCGATGACACCCAGCCCGGGCGTCGTCGCCCCGGCCAGACCCAACCCGCCGAAGCCGCGCCGCCTCCGCCCCCCCCCGCTGCCGCGACGCCGGCCAAGGACGAAAAGAAGGAACCGGATCGCTATCTCGCCATCACCGGTGGCCAGGTGTTCACTGTCAGCGGCCCGGTCCTGCGCAGCGCGGACATCCTCACCAAAAATGGCAAGATCATCGAAATCGGGCACGCCCTGACCATCCCCGAAGAAGCGGTGCGCATCGACGCAACCGGCCATCGCGTCTACCCCGGACTCATCGCCGTGCAGACGCAGGGACTGCTTGGCTCCGGCGATCCTTCAGATTCGACGAACATGTTCACGTTGAACACGGCCGCGGCCCTCGCGGCGGGCGTGACGACGGCGCTTGGCGACAACATCGTCGGCAAGGTCATGTTCGGCCGGGTGGATGACATGGTGGTGAAGCGCGATGTCTTCGTGAATCTGTCCTACACGTCGCGCAATCCCTCCGGGCGTCGCTCACTTCGTGAATCGTTCGATCGCCTGCGTCAGCACATGCGCGACGTCGAAGCCCATGAAGAGGCCAAGCGCACCGACCCCAACGCCAAAGCCCCGGACGATCGCTGGATCCGCGGCGAGCACGAACGCAACATGAAACTGCTCAAGGGCGAGTCGGTGGCGATGTTCAACGCCACCAGCGCGGCCGAACTCGTGCAGATCTGCGATCTTGTCACGACGTATCGCCTTCGCGCGGTCATCACCGGGGCCGATGAGGCGTGGACCGTCGCGCCGCATCTCGCCCGCGCGGGCGTGGGCGCGTTTGTCACGCCGCGACGACGCATCGACCCCGACGAGCGACTCATGCGCGACAATGGATCCACGATCCGCATCGCGTCGATCCTGCACAGCCATGGCGTCCCCGTCGCGTTCATCCCCGTCGGCGGGTTGTTCGGCCCCGGAACCACGATCAGTTTCGGCGGCCTCGGCGGGCGAGACCTCCTGCACATTCCCATGGAGGCGGCCTTCGCCGTGCGCGGCGGACTTCCCGAAGACGCCGCAATTCGCGGACTCACGATCGACGCCGCACGGCTCCTCGGCATCGATCATCGCGTCGGCTCCATTGACGTCGGCAAGGATGCCGACCTCATCATCGTCGATGGTGATCTGCTTCACTATCAGACGCTCGTGCGATGGACCATCGTCAACGGCCACATCATGTACGACAAGGAAAAAGAAACGCTCTACAGCCACATCCGGCCCGATGGCGACCAGGACGCACCAGCGCCGATCGACTATTGGCCAAGGCGTCTGGGCGATCCGATTCCCGAACCCGGGCCGTGATCGCGCATCGAGCCGATTTCACAAGCGTTCAAGTCTGACGGCTCGCCCACCACGCGCGTGGCATGGGCAAGCCTTCAGGCTTGCCCGTGATGTTCCATCGCGGAGAGCATTGAAGTCGCCTATGGCGACTTCGATGGCACGGCAAATAGGAAGCCCGACCGTGAGGAAGGGCTTGGCCGCGGCGAGACGCGCACAGTGACACGACGATTCACAGCGTCACGCATCGAACACCACATGCACTGAACACGGGCAAGCCTAAGGGCTTGCCCATGCCACGCACGCTTTTCAGATCACGCGCTTCAATCGTAATACACGAAGATTCGGGCGTCGCTACGGCCGTTGCCCGCCTGCACGTTCTTGTACATGCGCAGGTAGATGTTCTGATTCAGGCCGGGCATGCCTTCGCCCGCCTGCTGGCCGGTGTAATCATCCTCGTTGACGAACATATTGTCCGGGCGGGTCTTCTGCCCGGGGGGCAGATCTCTGAACGGCCACACGACACTCTCGGGGTCGGGGCGATTGAACGACTCCACACGCCCATCGTTGAACGCCACGCTGCCTTGCCACTGATTCTTTGAACCGTGAAGTTGCAGCGTGTTTGAGCCGGTGCCGGCCGGACCAGGCGCCAACGACCAGTTGCCCACCTCACCGCCATAGAGCGGCCCGCGATCACCGATCACGGCCTGTTTGAAGTCCATCGAACTCTGCCATCCCGCGGCGCGATTGCCGAATGGCGGCGTATGCGCATACGACACGTTGCCCGTGGCGCCGCCGTTGCGCCGCCCGTTGCCCACGCCAGTGCCGCCGACCTCGCCGGGCACGCCGGCGAAACCCGGATCCCACAACGCCTGATTCGGCACGATCGCGGCCGGCGGCCCGGCCAGTTCGTACCGCCGGTCCACTTCAATCGCGAAGTTCACTTCCGCCGGGCACACCGTCACGTCCGCCGGAACCATCCCGTTGTAGATCAGCAGCGAGAGAATGTTCCCCGTGTTGTCTTTCACGTATGAGGGGACATCGCCGACCGTCGCATCATTGACATCCACGCGGCTGGGCAGCGGATAGTCCTCGTTGTTGTTGTTCGCCCAGTTGACGAACGACTGGTGCAGCCCCCGCACGTTCTGCGATGAGCACTTGATCTGCCGTCCGGCCTTCCTCGCCTCGCCAAGGGCGGGCAGCAGGATACCGATCAACAGCGCGATGATCGCGATGACGACGAGCAGTTCGATCAGCGTAAACGCGCGATTCCGCCTCATGCACAGGCCTCCAACCACCCTGGGACAACTCCCACCCGCACAGTATACGCGAAGCCCCCAACTCGGGTTGCCAGATTCGCCCGCTTTGCTCCCGCTGGCTCGCCGCTTCGAGGCCGGAGCGAGCCCGTTGCGCGCGGCTCTACCAAAAAAGTAATGACCTCGCGTCGGGGAGGCATCCGACGCGAGGCCTTTCGCAGGGGACTCACAGACTGTTCGAGTCCCGACGGTCGAACCTCCCGGCTCCCCTCCGTGCCGGGTGACTCGCGTGACTCGCTTTCACGAGCACACCCCAATCATGCGATACGTTCACCCCCGCCACCACTCCGCCGCGCCCTTCCTGCCGAGCCCAGACCCTACAACCCCACCCCCCCGCGCAGCCGCCGCCGCGACGGCCGCGTCGTACCGAACTTCATCGCCCAGGCGCTGCGCAACGAGGACG
>CAZTPJ010000117.1:0-2935 GCA_964614515.1 uncultured Phycisphaeraceae bacterium
CAGGCTGGACACGGAAGCCGGTTCACCCCCACGTGCGTGGGGACATCGCCACCGGCCGAGTCAACACGATCGCCGAGATACGGTTCACCCCCACGTGCGTGGGGACATCGAGCCGCACACGCTCAGGCAACTGCTCATCGCCCGGTTCACCCCCACGTGCGTGGGGACATCAAAACCGCGCCGTCTTCGAGGCCGATCTCCGCCGGTTCACCCCCACGTGCGTGGGGACATCGAAATCGACTCGGACGACGGGGCGGTGTCTGACGGTTCACCCCCACGTGCGTGGGGACATCGCGATCCTGTTCCTTCTGACGTTTCAAGACCTGCGGTTCACCCCCACGTGCGTGGGGACATCTCTCGCCCCAGGCGGCTACGCATCTGCCCCTCCGGTTCACCCCCACGTGCGTGGGGACATCCACGGGGCACAAGGTACGGCCTCACACGGTGACGGTTCACCCCCACGTGCGTGGGGACATCCCAACGATCCGAACGTGCTGTTCGGTACACCGCGGTTCACCCCCACGTGCGTGGGGACATCGCGGACATCGCCTTGCGAACCTGAGGCGTGGCCGGTTCACCCCCACGTGCGTGGGGACATCACTGCCTCACGATGCCTTCCGGGGCGTTTTTGGCAACGTGAGGCCCTCGAAGTCTACGAACACTTTCTGACCCTGGCCACGGGTCCGAATGGAATACCCCTGTTCGCTGGCGTCCGGCGTGATCAGCACGGCCGATCCGCCCTTGGCGTCGATTTCCTCGCACACCAGTTCCCATATCCGCTCGCGAATGCGGGCGGACGGGTGGCCAAGGTACACGCCCGATTGCGGCTGCACGAGCCACCGGGTGAGTCGGCCACGAAAGCCCGGACGCACATTGCGAAGGATCAGCAGCATCATGCGGCGGTCCCCCCTTCGGGCTTGTGCGCGAGAATCTGTCCGATGGGCGTGTCGAGCGTGAACGAGCGCGGCTCCCAGAGCGCGCTGGGCAGGGCCGGATCATCGGCGAATTCATCGGTGTCATCGGCCTGGACATCGAGCACGCGGGCGATGTCGGGAAGCACCCGCTGCATGACCTTCGCGGCGTGGAATCGTTTGCGGGCCTCGTACCGCACCTCGCGTTCAAGGTGCGCGGGATGGCGCGAGGCGATCTCGAAGGCGAGGGGGATCGTCAGTTCGGCCTTGTACAGGTCGGCGATGTCGTAGACGAACGAGAGTTGCTTGCCGCTGTGAATGAAGCCCAGCGCGGGCGAGTATCCGGCCGAGAGGATGGCGGCGTGAACGAGGCCGTAAAGACATGCGTTGGCGGCGGAGAGCGCGCGATTGACGGGATCACCGGCGGCCCAGTCCTTGCGTTTGTAGTCGCGGCCGTGCCATGCGACGCCCGAGGCTTTGGACGCCTCGGCATAGGCCTGACGCACGCGGATTCCCTCTTTGCCGCGAAGTTGCTGGAGGGTCAGGCCTGGGTCGATGGTCTCTTCCGTGAACCTGGCGCAGTACATGCGGACGACGACCTGGAGCCGCGTGCGTTCGTTGAGCGCCAGGCGCGCCTGTTTGAGTAGATTGCGACTGTGTCGGCTGCCGCCCATGCCGCAGGCATAGAAGCGGATGCCGAACTCCCCGGCCCAGAGCACGAGGCAGTTGTTGTCGGCCAGGGCCTTGATCGCCTGATGGGTGATCTTGACGCCCGGGCCGAGCATCAGGACGGCGAGCGACGAGACGGGCACATCCGTGACGCCATCGAACTCGTGGATGGCGATGGCGTTGGTGGTGTGCTTGATGATCGCGCGGTCCACATAGAGGAAGGAGAGGCGATCGTCGAAGCGGCCGAGGTCGAAGAGGTTGGTCTTCATGGTGCGTTCCCCGTGAACCTGACGCGGGATCCATCGCCCGTGCGTGGCCGCACGGCGTGGGGGGCCTCAGGTATTCACTTGTCAAAGAGGTCAATCGGCGGTGGGGACGACGCGAGTGCATTTCCGCGCCCCACAGCGCGGCGGGCGCACGATCGGAGGGTTCACGCGGGGGCGATGGACAGCAGCCCAAAGCCGAAGGCCTTGCCGGGGCCGATGCCGCGGGCGAGTATCTGCCGGAATGCGCCAAGGTCCGAAATGGTGAGCGTGCCCGTGTACAGGACCGACCGAAGCCGCACGCCAGCGCTGCGCTCCAATGATTTGTTCATATAGACATAGCCCGGCACAATCGTTTCAAACTCATCCACGCTGAAACCCGCGTGGACAGCGCGGCGCTCCATCCATGCTTTCATATGTTCATCCGTCGGCGGGACAGGCACGCGCGGACCATCGCGCCCAGGCTCGCGCGGCGCGATGCGCCGAACGGCGTTGGCGCGGAGCCGAAAACGAAATCGCTGCCCGACTCCAACTTGCGGATCCCAGACCCGCACGGCTGGCGGCGCAGCCAGAAGATGGCGCGCGTTCTGGAAGGCGTAGTCCCAGTTTGGCTCGTGTGCCGATTGCACAAGCACGGCCGCTCGGCCACGACCGAGCGCGTCCACACGGAACAGGAAGCCCGCGTGCATCGCCCTGGCGGCATGAACGTGGCCCAGACCGAAGTCCTCAGGTGTGAACGGATGCAGGAACTCACCATCCGCCTTGAGCCTGTGCGCTGACGGGAACCCCATGCACAAACGCTGATGAATCCTGTATGCATTACGGAGCCACAGGCGACCGGGCCGCGGCCGGTCTGGGTTCTCGCCCGTGTCGATGAGAAGACAGGAGAGAAACATGCTTACTCGACCTCCTCCGGTGCTTCGGCGGCGAGGTGGCGTCGACGCAGTTCGAGCGAGCGCGATCGCACGATCTCGCCCCGCGTGCGCAGGATGTCATCTCGCCAGCACGGCTCGCACGGGTCGATCCGATCCAGGCCCATGCCCTGCCCGTATTCGATCATCGTCACGGCATCGTGGCAGAGGCGGCAAAGGG
>CAZTPJ010000117.1:2945-8025 GCA_964614515.1 uncultured Phycisphaeraceae bacterium
GGGCGCGCAAGTCCTCCGGCGCTTCATCGCCGCCGGCGCGGCGGTAGGTGATGTGCTGCACGGTCGTCGCCGTGTTCTTGCAGAAGACGCACAACCCCGCGTCCGAGTCGAGGCGAGCGGCGCGGCGTTTGCGGTACTCAGCGTTGCGGTAGTTGGCCCGGGGGCGGGGCGGAGCTGGTGTCTGGTGCAGCAGGGGGTCGCCAACATTGAGCGAGACGCGATCCCGCATCACGAGGCGCGGCTCGTGGACGGGCGGGTCAAAGGAAACCGGCGCGTCGTACCAGACTTCGGCGTCGTCCGGGGCGATGTCGTCGTCGTGCGATGCGCGCCACTCGATGATGGTCTCGACGAACTCCGGCGTGTGGTCTTGCGCGTGTCGGGGCCGCCACGGGACGGCGCAGAGCGCGGCCGTCACGTCGGCGTGCGCGCCGGGGTTGGTCCACGCCTCGCCTTCGCCCGGGCGGGCGAGCACGGGCACGCTTGGCGGGCAGGACTTGCGGCCGAGATAGACGGGCCAGACGGGCCGGGCGAGCGCATCGGCAACCGCCGCGACGATCGCGGCGTCGCCGTGTATCGCGACAAGAAAACTCGCATCGGCGAGGTACTCGCGTCGGGTGATGAGCGTCCCCTGCGCACCGGTCTTCACGCCGCCGCCGGCCGTCGTCATGCCGATGCCCGCCCCGACGGTGTGATAGTCCCACCAGCGCGTGCCGGCGCGGTCGATGCGCACGCCCATCGCGAGCTGATTGAGTTGCGGCAGCCGCGCCCGCGCATCGACACGCGACAGGCCCATCGCGCAGCAGACAAGGCCGAGGACTCCCGACTTGGTTGGGGCATCCATGCTCCGCCGGATGACGAACTTCGACGTGTCGCCCCACGATTGGAGCGGGCCTTCGAGGCGCACATAGACGGTGTTCAGCGCCGTCACGACACGGCTCCAGCGCCTTGGCCCTGCCTCACGGCCGCCATCACGCCTTCGATGAACTTGCCAAAGTCCCCGACGTTGCCCCCGTCGGCGATGACGGGGGATTCATGCTTGCCATCGCGATACGTCAGTTGATACCGGAGCGATGGCGAGAACCAGAATCTCTCCGCCACGATGCCGTACCCACCGGCGATCTCGTGAACATACTGCCCGAGCCGGGCGATGCTCTCACCGATCAATCCCCGCTGAGAACTCTCAGGCACGGGCTCCGCGAAGGCGTTGGCGTAACTGACAGGTGTCGCCCGCTGGGTCTTGACCTCAACGAGGATGCCATCGGGGGGGTTGAAGGCGGCATACGCATGTTGCTTGCCGGATGGATTCGCCTTTGCGGCGGCTTCGAGAAAGCACTTGATGGTCAACGTGACAAGATCAACATCCCCGCCGAGATTCGTCATCAATTGTTCCCAGTCGATGGAGAAGTGCTTGTAGAAGCACGCGGAGTTGAACATCGCTTCGTTGACGTGGCCAGCACCGGCATCCTGCCCCTGTACATCATCGGCGGCCGTGAAGTAGTCCACCTCCGTGATGACGGCGTGCGTGGAGATCGCGTGGGCGGCGGACAACGCGGCCTCGACCGTGAACTTGCCCTTCAATGACTCAAACGGACCCGTGGCGCCAAACTCGGTCATGCGTCCGCACAGGGCGATGTCCGGAGTCTTGACGAAACGCCCGATGATTTCCGCGAACTTCGGACCGAGATCCTTCGAATTTGACTTCACCGCCTCTCCCATCTGCTGGATCGCGGACCTTGGTAGGAAGAACAGAATGTCAGAAGTCGTCTCGTCCTTCATTCCAACGCCGCCCTTCTCAAAAACTTCTCGAACGGCCTTGCAATGCGCGTCACTGGCGCTACCCCCACCGGACGCCGCTTTTGCGATCTCCTCAACCAAACGGCGCGTCCGTACCCCGCCATCACGTTCCAGCGCCGCGCCGAACTCCGAGCTGCGCCGGATGCTCCTCTTGAGGCACTGGCTGGAGATGCGGGCGCGCGTGACGCCGCCGAAGATGCACGTCTTGGGCGCACCCAGGTCGTCGCGGTTGAGGTTCGCCGGGCTGTGGTTCTGGATCATGTGGATTTCGATCAGCATGTCATTCTCCTTGCGATCAGTGGCCTGCGGCTCGAAGGTAGGCGCATGCCCACAAGTCCTGTGGTGACGCGTGCTCTTCGCCGCATCCGACAGCGTTCATGTGGGCGTTGATTCGACTCTTCTGGTGTGTGTCGTTTGGGTTGTACGTCCGATCCCAAAGTGACAGGTCGTCCAGCAGGACCGCCCAGTCGATGCCGCTGACACCTCGCGCATGCGGCACGCTGCCCTGCTTCGCTCGGGCGACCTCGCCCAGCGCCCAGCGCAGGTGTGGCTCCATCGCGGGCAGCGGGGTGGAGAGCACGGCGTCAAAGCGCGCGCGGAACCGGTCCCGCGACTTGAACTCCGGCGGGTCGCCCGGCTCGCACACGCCCAGCACGGCGGGGAGCGTCGGCCCGACCTTCTGGCCCTCGGGCACGACGTGCGGCACGTCCGAGCCAAAGGCCCCGAAGAGTTTCGCCACGAGCCAACTGGTCTCCCGCCGAGGCGCACGCTCATTCGTCGCCCGCAGGGGCCACCACAGACCCGTGAACAGATCGAACCCGTCGAGCCGCGAATCGAGCGACCGTCCGGCCAGTGATCGCAGCCGCGACCGCTCGCCTGCTTCAAGCGCTTCGAGGCGCTCGATGTACTTGGCCGTACTCATGCGTTGTCGCCCTTCTTCTTTCGCGTTCGCTTGGGCTTGTCACCTTCTGCGAACGGCTTTGGCGGTGCTGTCACTTTCCTGATTGCGTCATCAAGGGCCGATCGCGCACGCGCCATTGCTTCACGACGCCGCAGTGGCGATCCGCGCGCCGTGGAGGCGATGACCTGTTCGACCAAGGGCGGATAGATCTCGTTTAGAAAGCCGCTTTCGTCTATCGCTGCATCTGGATCGTTCAGAAGCGCTCGAATCCGTGCTTCAGTATGGGGTGTCATCAGCACAAGAGCCGCGTGGATCTCAGGATGCTGGCGGTCGGGGTTCGGTGTCACGCGCTTGAGCAAGCCACGCAACTTGTCGCTGCACTCACTGGAATGGTCTACCCGGGTTTGCGCGAACGCACTCGGCAGGCCGACCGACGTGGCGTCCTGGAAAACAAACTTGTTGACGACGGGGCCAATCGCGACGATCTTGCCGGTTCGCGCTCCACGCAAGCGGAATGCTGCGCGCCAAAATCTTGCTGCGTGCGCAGCGGCAGTTGCTCCCAATCCGGGGAGTGATATCGGCTCATCGTCTCTCAGTAGAAGGGGATCGGCATCCCAGAACTTCTTCGTCCGGCCGTCGCTCGTCGGCGTCGGCCAGCCGCCTTCATTCCATAGACTCGCGAGGAGAACGCCGGAACTGTCGCAGTTGGCACAACGGCCTTCCTCGGCTGCGACATTCAACCACACCTTTCGGGGCCGCCACGCAAGATTGGCCACGGCATCCGACGATTCAGGTGGGGTTCGTGTCAACCACGGCGCTCGCTCCGCGCACTTGGTTGCCTCTGGCAAATTCGCAACGAGCGTCAGAAGCAGGTTCCCTCTTTCAGCAATCGCATAGGCTGCGGACCCCGGGTTGACCGAAGCCGGGTAGAAGCGGTTCGCCGGAGCCCAGACCGAGAGCCGCAGGATTCCAAGCGCGCAGCACGCGGGGCAGAACCCGTACGAGCCGTCATGCACGATGTGGCGCATGTGGTTGACCGAATCCGCGCCGGGGAACTCCACCAGAAGGTCTGCGATCGGTCGGGGCTCCTTGTCCTTCAATGATGAGTCCTGATAGAACCGCTCTCCGTCGCCAAGGAGGTTGAATGCTTCTTGGTGTTCGTCGAGTTTCTTCAGCCAGTCCGCGGAAATGCCATCCGCATCGCGAAGTACCTGGCGGTCATTCTCGCTCAAGCCCGGCTTGCACCACAGCAGCACTGCGATGAGGAACCGCAAGATCGCCACGTTGTCCATCGGGTTGCTCGCCGCGATCTGGCGGATCGCGCCTGACTCTGTGAGAGCCGCGCGAATCCCGACGCGCGTGAACCGCCCGCTGCGCCACAGCACCGGAATCCACGGCGACTCAATCAAGTTGAAACGGCGTTCATCCATGGAATCAGACATACCAGCCGCCGGGGTCCGGAGCACCCATACAGAACCCCGACGCGCGGTGCTAGCGTAGCCCTAACGCTCGACCAATGCAACCCCCCACGCCGCCCCGCGCACGGCCCCGCGCGACCCGCGGTCCCGATGCTTCCCGACGCCCCCCCGACCGGGACGCATCGCGCGGCGGGTAGCCCACTCGCGGCCAGCCAGGGGTCATCACGGCTCCGAAGCGGGTCAATCGAGGCCCGAAATGGGTCATTTCAGAACCGAAACGAGTCATTTCAGAACCGAAACGGGTCATTTCAGAACCGAAACGGGTCATTTCAGAACCGAAACGGGTCATTTGAGAACCGAAACGAGTCATTTCAGAACCGAAATGGGTCATTTCAGAACCGAAATGAGTCATTTCAGAACCGAAATGGGTCATTTCAGAACCGAAACGGGTCATTTCAGAACCGAAACGGGTCATTTCAGACCCGAAATGGACCGTTTCTGGCCCCTCAGCGCGGACCCGTCATCGCCGCCGGAGCCGCGAAAATGCCGATGGGAAGGGGGAAAATGGGGATTCACAGGAGGCATGGGGGCTTGGAGGAGGGCAGGGAGAGGGGTGGGGGAAGGCCGGGGTCCGGAACGTGGCCAGGCGGGGCGGTGGTCGCGGCACTCGAGGCGTTTGTGTTTGTGAAGCCCACTTCCTCCGCCCCTGCCGGGGCGGGGATGGATCATCGTCTTCCACGGGTTGCGGCCGCCTTTGGCGGCCTTCACCCGTGGCTACACCCCGGCGCCCCGATGGGGCGAAGAGGTGGCGCATCCGTCTCGTTGACAGCGCAGAGGTGAAGAACAAGGAAGGGAAGGGACGGCCTTCCACGGGTTTCGGCCGCTTTTGGCGGCCTTCACCCGTGGCTACACCCCTGCCCCCCCCGGGGGCGCAGAGGGGCGGCCCCGCGGGGCGCATCGCCCGGCG
>CAZTPJ010000118.1:0-6916 GCA_964614515.1 uncultured Phycisphaeraceae bacterium
GCCGAACTGGATCGCAAACTGTCAGAGCAGATCAATCTGATCCTACGCCCGGGCGTGCTGCCGAGTGCCTTTCGCGAGGATCATCGCAGGCTTGCGCACAAACAAACAGAGCCGACCCCGCGCGGGATCGGCCCTGGACGTGCTTTGCGATGGTGCCGGCGTCAGATGTTGCCCGTCAGGCCAAGCGCTGCGCCCAGCGTGCCGAACGAACCGGAGAAGAAGGCATCGGAGCGTCCCTGATACGCGACGATCGGCGTGGCCGACTTCACGGTGAACCCGTAGAACTGCTGCGTCTGTGTACGGCTGCCGGTGATCAGGCTGTGGATGTCGATCTCTGTCACGCGGCGATCGCCAACCACGCGGCGGAAGATTTCCGTCTGTCCGTCGGTGAATCGCATTTCGATTTCGATGGTGACGGCCTCGGTCTCGGGATTGAACACGCGCAGGAACTCGACGACCTGGGAGGTGCTCCCCGCCGGTCGGAACCCTTCGGAGAAGGCCCACAGCGTGCGGGCTTGAATCGCGAACGATGCGCCCTCGACCTCGCCGAACGCCCCCGTGGGCATTGACGCGGCCACCGGCACGTTCGATTCATATGACACGCCATAGGCCCGGCCGGTCGGGAAACCGGCGAGGCTGGACACATCAACCGTGGCGCGACGTAGCGAGGGCACGTTCACCACATGGCGATACGCGCTGCCGTTGTCGAACGCGAACGTGAGCGTGACCGTGGCGGCCGTGTTCGAGCCATTGAAGAACGTGATGCGTTCGTCGGTCGAGTTCAGTCCGAACTGTCCCTGCGGCATGGAGCCGGTCGTGGCGCCGAGTCCGACGGTGGCGAGGGCGCCATAGCCGCCGATGCCCGGGGTGTAGGACGAGATGGCCGCGACGATCGGACCCTGCGCGGTGATCACCACGGAGTAGTTTCCGTTGGGAATGAGCGAGGTGGCCTCAGCGGTGAGGTTCCAGCCTGCACGGCGATGGGCCGCGACATCGAGCACGAGGTCGATGGGCGCGCCGCCGCCCGCGGGCAACAGTCGCGTCGTGATCTTGATCGTGCCGTTGGTGGTGTTCTGGAAGATGATGAAGTCGTTGCTGCCTTGACCCTTGCTGACTTCGGGGAATGACCACGATGTCGACGTGACGCTGGCGAAGGCTTCGCCGGTTGACACGCCAAAGTCAAAGTGGCTCATGGTGGCGACCACGGGCATGTCGGAGCGGATCTCGATGGCGTAGGGCGTCATCTTGCGCAGGCCGAGTTTCAGCGCCCCGCCGGGTTCACGCACGGTGCTGAGCACATGCGTCGCCGAGCCTTGTGTATAGAGGTCCGGCGTGGTGAGCGTGATGCCGCCGCGGGTGTTGGCCGCCAGGCCGCCGTCGGCAAGGCCGTCGTTGTCAAGGTCATCAGTGAGGGAGTCATAGAGGACTTGGTCACGATCGCCGACTTCGTAGCGGGCGATGATGACGATGCGCGCCTCATGGCCCGTGGGGTTCATGATGGGAATGAAGGTGGAGGCGCGACCGTTGGCGAAGCCCTCCGGGTAGTACTGTCGATAGGGGAGATCGGCGATGCCGTCGGCGTCGTTGGCCGGCGTGTTGCGTTCGGCCGTGAGGTGTCCCGTGCCTGTGCCGGCGTTGAGGGCATCGTACATTTGATCCACGGCCATGGGCGTCGTGCCGAGGAAGATGAAATACCGCATGGTGACGGTCTCGCCGGCGTTGAGCAGGCCGAGGTCGAAGGCCATGGCGAGGAGCGCGTCTGACGCGGCGCCGTTGGGATCGTTGAGGCCGAAGTCGAGGATCTGGCGCGGATCGCGGACGATGAGGTTGCTGGGAATGACGGTGGCCAGGGCCCGAGTTTCGGCGGCGGCCGCACCGATGCCGATGGTCAGGCCGTCGGTAAAGGTGTTGTTGGTGTATCTGGCGGTGGCGAGTGGCGCGCCGTCGCGAACGTCGTTGAAGGTGTTGGGCGTGGGGGGGGCGAGGTTGACGCCCATCTCGGGGTTGAAGACTTCCATCCACGCCACGTCGGTCATCACGTCGCTGGTGAAGTTGGAGAGGGAGACGTCGAAGGCGATGAAGCTCCCGGTGCGGCTGAAGGAAATCTGTCGTTCGACATGGAGGCCGCGATTGACGCCGCGCGACTGGAGCCGCAGGTTCGCCGCGTCGTTCTGGACGACATTGGACATCGGCAGATCGACGTTGGCGCCGCCGCCGTCGTTCTGGAAGCCGAAACCCGAGGCGACGGCGCCGAAGTAGGTCTGCGTCGCGCCGCTGCCGCCGGAGGGATAGAGGAACTCGATGCCGTTGAAGCGGATGCCGGCCGTGCCCGAGCCGAACTGGCCGGTGGGGCCGAATCCGAGGACGAGCGAGTCGCCGGTGAGGTTGACGGCGCCATCGCTGACGCCCTGGGCGACGTTGACCGAGAGGGTGTAGTTGCCTGTGGAACTGGCCGGTGTGCCGCTGCCGGCGACGAAGGGGTCGTAGGCGTTGGGGCCTTCGACGTTTTGGGTTTCGGAGACGCCGATGTAGTAATCGCCGCCGGCCGTGAACACGAAGTTCAGAATCGATGCGTTGTTGGTGCCGGCGGGGTTTGAGAATTTGATTTCAATGCCGGAGGGGTCGAACAGTCGCAGGCCGGCGTTGAGCGATCCGCTGGAGGTGACGGTGGCGTTGAGTGTGCTGCCGGCGTTGGCGGTGAAGCGGAAGATGTCGACGTCGAGTGTTCCAAAGCCGCCGTCGCCGATGGCCGCAGCCCGTGTCGCCGAGCCGGTGCCGTTGATCTCGGTCAGCGGCTTTGAGGAACTGATGGTGTCGTTGAGTTCGAAGGGTCCGAAGATGTCGTTCTGAAGGAGGATGGTGAGGGACCAGCCATGGAAGACGCCTTCGTTGAGGGCGGTGGTGTCTTCGATGCGCAGGGTCCATGTGCCATTGGCCGTGCCCGCGTCGAAAGTCGAGAGCGGCGCTTCGGGCCTGAAGGTTCCGCCGCCCCACGGCGGCGGTGCGGTGGTGATGGAGAAGGCGGCTTCGTCATCGAAAGTTGTGGCGACGGGGAGATTGGGATCCGCCTGGAAGTCGCCCGCACCGCCACGGCCGTCAAAGAGCATCACGGTCTGCCCGCCGGGGGCGATCAGCGAGACGCGAAGATCACTGACGAAGTCGTGATTGATCGTCAGCGTGACATTGACATCGAGAATGAGCCGGCTGTCGGCGATGTTGATGAACGAGGTGATGACGCCGACTTCGGGAATGGTCTGCGGCACTGGGACGTTCGCGACGAACGTTCGCCGGTCATCCTGCACGAGGTCGATCGAGAGCGTGAGGTTGTAGGTTCCGCGGGACTGGCTGGTGCCGCTGCCGCCGACCATCGGGTCATAGTTGCGGTTCGGGAAGCCCGACACGCCGACGTAATAGAACCCACCGGTGGTGACGAAGAAGTCGAGGAACGAGTCGTTGCCGTTGAATTGATCGTTGGTCGCGATTTCTTCGCCGGCGGCGTTGAAGAGGCGCAGGTAGGAGTCGAGGTTGGAAGGCGTCTGAAGACTCTGGGCATCAATCTTGGCCGTGATGAGTCCGCCGCGCGGCATGCTGATGCGATAGATATCCACGTCCAGCGCGCCGAAGATGCCATCGCCGATGAGCATGCCCTGGAAGAAGGCAGCGGAGTTGGCGCCGAAGGAGACGGCGGTGGCCGTCGCGAGCGTGTCATTGGGTTCGAAACTGGTGCCGACGCCCACGAGTTCGAAGATGTAGACCTCGGGGGAACCGATGACCATGTTGCCATTGAGGAGGTTGCCGCTGAGATCGCGGAAGCCTGTCTCGAGCAGTGTGAGGCGATAGGTGTCGACGCTGAGGATGGGGCTTGGCGTGATGGTGACGACGGTGTCGCCTTCGCTGAGCGTGACGGACGAAATGCTGCGGATGATGTCGTTGCCGTTGCCGAAGATGCCGTCGCCGCCGGAGGCGATGAGTTCCACCGCGCCGGTGTTGACGAAGGTCGGGTCCAATGCTTCGCTGAAGCGGACCACGATCTCCGACACCGGCGCGACATTGAGCGGACCGGGATCAATCGAACGCACGACGGGTCCATCCAGACCCGCGATCTGCAACGCACGTTCGACGTTGAGGCGACCGCCGGAAACGGTACGGCCCTGGAGCGATGGCACGGGGTCCACGCTGTTGAAGAGAGCGGCGCGGACTTCGATCGCCGAGGCCGTCGGGTTCGCCGAGCGAATCAGCGCGACGGCGCCGGTGACGATCGGTGCGGCGAAGGATGTGCCTGATTGATACTCGTACCCGCCTCCGAGGGCGGTGGTGAGGATGTCCTGGCCGGGAGCGCCGAGGTCAACAGATTGGGCTCCGTAGTTGCTGAAGTCTGCCAGGCCGTCGTTGTTGTCCGTGGCGGCGACGGCGATGACGCCGGGGATGTTGTATGAGGATGGGAAGTTGGTGATGTTCGGATCGTCGTTGTTGAATCCGTCATTGCCGGCGGCGGTGACGAAGATGCCGCCCGCGTTGACGTATCGCACGATGGCGTCGCGCTCCGCATTGAACCCCGTGGGCGAGTTCGCATAAAACGCCTGGTCATATCCGCCGTAGGAGCCGTTGGTCGCGGCGAGTCGGAATCCGTTCTGAAGGATCATCGTCGCGTAGTCATGCGCTGAGACGATGGCTGAGAGGACGATCTGTCCGAACTGGTTGGCGATCTTCAGCGGAAGGATCGAAACGTTCCATGCGACGCCAGTGACGCCGATGCCGTTGTTGCCGACGGCCGCCGCCGCACCCGCCACGCCCGTGCCGTGACCCACATCGTCCATCGGATCGTTCGTGCCCTCGCCGAAGTCCCACCCGATCACATCATCAACGAAGCCATTACCGTCGTCGTCAATGCCGTTGCCCGGAATCTCGCCGGGGTTGATCCAGATGTTCGCCGCGAGGTCGGGATGCGTGTAGTCCACGCCCGAGTCGATGATCCCGATGATGACCTGCTGATCCCCGATGGTGATGTCCCACGCGCCGGGTGAACGGATGTCCGCGCCCACCGTGCCCGGACCCGTCAGCGGCGCGATCTGACCGATGTTCTCGTGGTGCCACTGGTCGCCGAACAGCGGGTCGTTCGGCACGGCCAGTGACTTCGCCAGCCCATCTGGCTCCAGGAACTTGACGAACGGCACGCTTCCGCGAACGCGGTCGAAGCGTTCGGCGGACACTTCGTCATTCGTCGAGAACCAGCCCCACCCGCCGCGACCGATCGAACGGACCTCGGTGGTGGTGACGCCGAGGGCGTCGGCGAGTTGACGGACACGAATCTCCGCGGCGTTGTTGCCGAGGTGCTCATCGAAGGTGACGATCCACGCGCCCTGCACGGCGGGAACCTCATGCCCCCGCCACTCGACCATGCCCGCGCCCGGGCCATAGTCGGAGAGCACCACGCGACGTTCCAGCGGCTCGAAGAGCCCAGAGAGACGATTCGCCCGACCCGCGGCCCCGAACATCCGACCGCACACCGACTTCGTGTCAAACATTGCACCGGCTCCCTGATCGCGGCGGTACACGACCGCCTGCATGACCTTTATCTGCCAACTCGTCGATCCTCGTGGTGTCGCCTCTGGAACCGCCTCGCGGGGTTCGTTCTGAACCCGACGCGGTCCCCGGACCTGCCCGCCCACACTGGCAGGGCGATCCGGCCGTGCATCATCCCTGATGATGCGGCTGCGCACAAGTCCATACGTCCCATTCCGTCCGGCGGTTACATGCTACCGCCCAAAACCTGTGCCACGCCGCCTCGGCCGGACCCATTATAACCGCGCCGCATTCCCTCGCACAAGTCAGCCCCGCGTGAGCTTTCCCAGGAGCAGCGCTGCGTGCCGCTGGCTCGCCCCCTGGTGCGCCCGGACACACCCTCGCGCACGCTCCCCGATCGCCCGGCGTTCGCCCGGATCGCCGATCAACCACGCCAGAATTTTCCCGATGTCTTCTCGAGAGGCCCGAACAATCCCGCCAGAACCCTCGAGAGCCTTGACGATCGACGCGAAGTCGCCCATCGCAGGTCCAGCCACCACGGGTTTGCCGAGTGCGGACGGCTCGATCGGGTCAGACCCGTACAACTCACCAAACGACCTCCCAATCACCACCACATCCGCCAGCGAATATGCACGCCCGAGTTCACCGATGGTGTCAAGGAGGAAGCGATCTCCGGTCCCTGCCCTCCGATGGCTTCGCCGGACGCACCCGGGTAAGTCCCGAGCCGCCTCGTCGAACCGCTCGGGCCTTCGCGGCGCACAGACCAGTTGCACACCGGGTGGACAGGCGGCGTGAAGCAGCGCTTCTTCTCCCTCGGCCGTGCTGCCTGCGACGATCAGTGGACGGGCGCGATCGATGCCCATCTCGGCCGCGAGTTGCTCCGCGCCGGGCACGGCGTCGCGTATTCTGGCCGTGTCCCACTTCATTGAGCCGGTGATGGTGACCTCGCGCGAACCCATCGCACGGAAACGCTGCGCGTAGTCCTCATCCTGCACGGCCGTAAAGTCCAACGCCGCGAACGTCGGGCTGATCCAGCGGTGGATTCGTTTGTAGCCCTTGAAGGAACGTTCGCTGAGACGGCCGTTGATGACGCCGCAGGGGATGTTGCGGCGACGACATGCGCGGACGAAGTTCGGCCAGAGTTCGAGTTCGACGAAGGCGACGGCCGTGGGTTGCACGTTGTTGAGAAAGCGATCGACGGCCCATGAGAAGTCGAGCGGATAGCGGATGATGTGAGCGTGATCGCGGAAGAGTTCGCGTGCGCGGGTCAGGCCGGTGTCGGTGGTGGCGCAGATGACGACTTCGACGTGGGGGGTGAGAAGGGGAACGAGTTCGCGGATGGCGTGGACCTCGCCGACGGAGACGGCGTGGATGAGGATGCGTGGCAGGGGCG
>CAZTPJ010000118.1:6926-7958 GCA_964614515.1 uncultured Phycisphaeraceae bacterium
TGGCCATCGAGGTAGGCCGCAGCCGCCAGTGCCCGCCGGGTTTCGGTGGTGGCGGGGGTGGGGGCGGGCGCCGGCGGGGGGGGGGGGGGGCGCTGGGGGGGGCCGCTGGCCGAAGCGCTCCGGCCAGCCGTGGCGGAGTTTTCTGGCCCACCACGGCGCGGTGACCACCGCGAGGCCGGCGTAGATTGCGTCGAGGCCGTTCATGGGGACGGATAGGGTAGGTTGCGCGGGCGTCGGGGCGGTGAAGTGGTGTGCGTGGTGGTGTTGGAGTGGCGCCTGAGGTTCTCGGAGACTGCCGCAGCGTGGCAAGCCCCAGAGACTTGCCGCGGAGCGGCAAGCCACCCAGAGAATTGTGGAAGTGGGCGGGCCGGGGGTCGAACCCGGAACCTCTCGCGTGTAAGGCGAGCGCTCTGGCCATTGAGCTACCCGCCCCGGAACCGGGGCGTGGGATTGTACGATTGGTCCGGGCGTCGCGGATCCGGGCGCACCTCGGTCCTGCGGTTTCCTAGCATTCCCGCGATGGCCCCGGAGTCAATGCAAGGTCGAGTCGTGATCGCCGGCGGGAGCGGGTTTCTGGGCCTGAGCCTTGCAAGGCATGTTTCATCGCTCGGGGCTGAAGTTGTCGTGTTGTCGCGCAGTGCGCCGCGCGAGGCCGGGCCCTGGCGGCATGTGCAGTGGGATGGCCGCGCGCTTGGCGACTGGGCGAACGAAATTGATGGCGCGAGGGCGGTTGTGAATCTCTGCGGGCGCAGCGTGGATTGCATCAAGACGCCGGACCACTGTGATGAGATTCTGCGATCGCGCGTGGAACCGACGCGAGTGCTGGGTCAGGCTATCAAGGCAGCGATGCGCCCGCCTCGCGTCTGGGCGCAGATGAGCACCGCGCACCTCTACGGCGACCCACCCGAGGCTGTGTGCGATGAACGATCCTCGTTCGGCTACGGCCTGGCACGATTCGTCGGTGAGGCATGGGAAGCGGAATTCAACGCGGGATGTCCCGAGTCGGTGCGCGGGGTGATCCTGCGGACGACG
>CAZTPJ010000119.1:0-7866 GCA_964614515.1 uncultured Phycisphaeraceae bacterium
ATTGCACAGTACGCCGGCGGCTGAGGATGGCTGCACGGTGTGTCCGGAGTGTCAGGCGGCGTGGCGATGCGCGCCGCTGCGTCTTGTGCCCGTTGACGGGGAAGACCGTTCGTCTCGATTCGATGTGTTCGAGGGGTGGTTTGGATTGGATCGAGCCGAAGAAGCGCTGTTTGGTCATGATGCGCGTGGACGAGCGATCGTCGTGTCGGCCGTGCGAGCAACCGCGCGGCAGCGCGATGCGGTTGCGGCAGCCGGGAAGGAAGATCGGCTCGGCCGCGCTATGCATGCCGTGTCCAGCGCTGTCGCCCTCAGACACATCAAGTTGTCGCCCACAGGCGCGATCACGTTGATCATGATGTTCGTGATTCTCGCGTATGGGATCTGGCTTCGAGCGCCTGGTTCATTTGCCGTTTCCGTGTACACGCTTGTGTTGGCCTTGATTTTTCTGGCGTTGGCGCGGGCGATTCAATCGAGAAAGTACCCAACGGAGGAAGTCGCCGCGAGTGAGTGCGTTCGCGAGTTTCTCGCGCTGGAACTGTGTCCGGCGTGCGCGCGGGATATCACGCGAGAAGAGATCGGAAGCGATGGCTTGGTTGAGTGCGCGGGTTGCGGCGCGGCGTGGGAGCGCGACTGGGTTGCGAATCCGCTGCGACGCCAGGAGCATCGCGTCGCCTCACGCCCGATGAGCAGGCAACGTTCGAGAGGCGTCGGCCGGTGGCTTGGCGTCAGGCTGCGCGATGGACGAGGGCGGGAGGTGCATCGTGCGGGGACGTGGGCTGAGGAGTTCACACTTCTGTTTGGCTCCAACCCGGCGCTGCAACGGGCGATGTATCGCACGCGCGGATGGGGCATCGCGCTGATCTTCGCCGTCGGTGTTGGCGTGATCGCGTTGCTCGTGGGCGACGGCCTAAGGCGATTGGCAGGAGCGTCGGATTGGCTCGCGATTCCCACGCATCTCACGGCCGTGGCGATTGCGATTGTGTTCATGCGGCTGACGTGGATGGCGCAGGCTCGGGAGTCGTTGTGGCGAGAGAGTCTGTGGCGCGCAATGGAGGGCGGCTGGTGTCCCGTGTGTGACTTTGTACTCGTGGGGTTGAAACCCGAGTCCGATGGGTGCGTCGTGTGTCCTGAGTGCGGGTCGGCGTGGCGGATGGATGTCGCGACACGACAGCACGACACTGCGTGGGAGGCGTCGCGCCTGTCGATGAACGCGGAGAATTCAGCGCCATTGTCATCAGACACGGGCCGTATGTCGAAGATGTGAGGATTTGGGACTCGCACAGGCGAGACGCCCGTGCCACTGCGCGTAGGGAAGTCACGCATACAACCGCACGACATTCACTCCCGCCGCGCGGGCGGGCGCGGAGGCGTGCCAGAGGGCATCTTCGTGCCAGTCGCTGGAGAGGATGACGGTGTGGCCGGGTTGGAGCACGGCCGGGGGTTGGATGGTGCAGCCGTGGCGAGTCTGTCCGGCGAGGGCATCGTCGATGATGCCGGCGATGTTGAGGCCGAGGTCGCGGATGTGTTCGAGGAGCCAACGCGTGTGATCTCCCGCGCCCCAGAGCCAGACGTGTGTGAGGCCGCGTGTGCGAAGGGCTGTGCCGACTTCGCGCAGTCGCGCGCGGCGTGCGGCGTCATAGGCCGTGCGCGGCGAGGGGGGGGCGGTGTGCTGTGACCACAGCCACGCGGTGAGGGCTTCGATGCTCGGCCCTTGATCGGCGAGCGTGCGTTCGATCGCGGCGCGAATCGCCGCGGGATCGCGCGACTGCGTGAGGGCATCATGCACGGCCGTGATGAGCGGCGCAGGATCCGGCGATCGCGGCAGGTCAGCCCACGCGCGGACAAGTCGCGGGGCGACGGCATCGGCCTGATCCGCGGTGGAACTTGTCGGCGCATCGGCGTGGCGCGTGTGATGTCGATACAGGACATCGGGCACGGCCGCGATGTCGTGATGCGCGATCAGCCGTAGCCAGAGGTCATAGTCCTGGGCACGGCGGCAGTTCGGGTCATATCCGCCGACGGCGCGAATGACATCGCGCCGCAGGAGCATCGAACCGTGCGCGAGCGGATTGCCAAGCAAGAGTCGCCAGCGCATCTCGCGCGGATCGGTGGGCGGGCGAACGGTCGCGATCACGCGGCCATGTTCATCGGCGAGTTCCCATGCGGATCCGACGCCTGCGAGACCTGGATTGGCGTCGAGATGCGCGAGTTGTCGTTCGAGTCGTTGCGGTGGGCAGGCATCATCGGCATCCATCCGCGCGAGGATCGGCGCGTGTGCGGCCTCGAGGGCGATGTTGAGCGCCGCGGCGAGGTTGGCCTCGGGAAGTTCGATGATTCGGATGCGCGTGTCAGCGCGTGCGATGTCGGCGGCACGTCGGCGCGTGTCATCATCCGCGCCGTTGAGGATCATCAAGATGTCGAGGTCGGTGATGGTCTGCCGCGCGACGTCTCCGCAGGCAAGTTCAAAGCGAGCCGGGGCGCGGTGGACGGGGATGGCGACAGTGATGCGAGTCATGGTGCGGGCGCGAACGCGTTCTACCCCACGGCCGGGGCGACGCCTCGGCAGAAGATGCGCGGGTGGACGCGGCGGGGTGGACCTGACTGGGTGTTGGCGACGGGCATGGGCGATACGGACCGATGGAGTGTCGGCGCGGGTGGGTGTCTGCCTCGTGAAACCCCGCGCACGCAGGTCAAACACAAGATCGGCGAGTGAGGGGCGAACGCTGTAAGAGGAGATACCCGGTTTGACCACAAGCGTGATTGAGCCTGTTCCGATCGCCGATGCGCTGGTGGTCACGTTCACGGGCGGGATGTCGCTGGCCGCGTGGAAGGCCAACGGCAGCCTCAGTCGTGAATGGGCGATGTATGAGCGGTTGTCGCGTCACTACGGCCGGATCGTGCTGGTGACGTATGGCGGCGCGGAGGATGAGGCGATCGCGCGTGATCTGCCGGGTTCGCCGGTGGTCATCGCGAACGTCGATGGGCGTGATGTGGGGGCGCATGTCGCGAGCGTCCCGGGGCGCGCGGCGGCGGAGTTGCGCAGCGCCGCGACGGCCGTGGTCAAGACGAATCAGATGTCCGGCGGTCGCGTGGCGATGGCGGTGGCGAAGGGGCTGCGCGAGACGGGTGTGCGTACGGCCTTGGTGGCGCGCGGCGGCTTTTTGTGGTCGCGATTCGTGTCGCTGGAGAGTTCCGCGGCCGATCCCGCGGCGAGCCACGCGCGGGCGGAAGAGCGTGCGCTGTGTCTCGCGGCGGATATCGTGGTGGGTTCATCGCCGGCGATGATCGGCGATCTTGCGTGGTCGCTGGGTCTTGATCCGGCGCGAACGCGGATGATCCCGAACTATGTCGTGACGGATGTGCCGGTGCGCATGCCCGAGGAGCGCGAGCGCGGGGTGATCCTGTTCGCCGGGCAACTCGTCAAACGCAAGCGAGTCGATGTGTTGATCGACGCCGTGGCGCACCTGACGCGGAACGGCACGGTGCAGGCGATGCTCAGCGTGATCGGCGAAGGCCCGGAGGAGGCAGCGCTGCGAGCCAGGGCCGTGGAAGCGGGCGTTGAGGTTCGCTTTGAGCCGCGGTTGGCGCACGATGAGGTTCTTGAGCGAATGAGCCGCTGCACGGTGTATGCGCAGGCGTCATCGTATGAAGGGCATCCCAAGACGGTGATCGAAGCGATGTCCACGGGCGCGGCGGTGGTGGTGGCCGATGCGCCCGGGCAGGGCCGTGTGGTGCAACACGGCGTGACGGGACTCGTGATGCCGCAGGAACCGGAAGCCTTCGCGCGGGCGATCGAAGGGATGATGGATGACACGGCGTGGCGCGAAGCGCTGGGCACGGCCGCCAGTGCGCACGCGCGCGTGATGTACGGGCTTGAACAGATCCTGCCGCGCGAGATCGAAGCACATCGAGCCGCTCTGGCGATCGCTGGCAGTGGCAAGCCGGCGCAGGAGTGTGAGGTGCGGTGGGAGCCGGCGCTGCTCGATGCGCCGATGGAAGAAGTCGCCGGGCGATGGGTGCGGTCGCTTCAGGGCTTTGCGCGACGGCTGGAGCCGAAGAAACGCGCGGCGTTCCTCATGGCGATTGACACGCCGATCTATCTGATGCAGGGCGCTGCGGCCGTGGAGGCCGAGGGTGGCTTGCATCCGAAGCATCGGTTGATGCGATATCACGATTTCTTTGTCGAACGTGTGGGTCGTGGCGAGCGCGTGCTTGATCTTGGGTGCGGCAATGGCGCGGTGGCTGCGTCGATCGCGGGGCGAGCGGGCGCGGTGGTCGCGGGGATGGACTGGAATGAAAAGACGCTGGCGAAGGCGCGAGCGACGGCCGTGCAGCGCGGCGAGATGCCGGATCGCGTGCGATTCTGTGTCGGCGACATCACGAAGGACCGCGCCGAGGGCGAGTTTGATGTGATCGTCCTGTCGAATGTGCTCGAGCATCTGGAGGATCGGGCCGAGTTGCTGCGGCGATGGCGGCAGTGGTATGGCGCGGCGCGGTTTTTGATCCGCGTGCCGGCGTTTGATCGCGAGTGGCGCGTGCCGTATAAGCGAGAGTTGCAGGTCGAATGGCGCCTCGACGACACGCACGAGACGGAGTACACGCGCGAGCAATTGGAAGCGGAACTCGCGGAGGCGGGGCTGCGCATCGAACAGTGCGAAGCGCGATGGGGCGAGTATTGGGTGCAGGCGCGCGCGGCGTGAGACATGGGTACCTCGCCACTCCGTGGCGAGTCCCTGGGTACCTCGCCTCTCCGAGGCGAGTCTTCACGCCGAGGGAGTGCTATTCAATGATGATCGGTTCCGTCACCGCGAACAGCGCCAACTGTCCCAGCGCCGCCACGAGCGGGATGAGGGACAAGAGCAGCACGGCCGTGGCGAGGCGACGGCCGGTGCGGGGGTGTTTGCGGCCGACGATCTCGCAGATGATCACGACCGTGACGACGGACATGAATTTCAGGCCGATCGCCCCGGGCAGGCCGAACTGCCCGATGACCCAGTCGGCGAAGGTGTTGAGTTCTCGCCCGCCGAACTCGGCGAACTGCGTCAGGATCGTGTGCGTGAGCATGATGTCCAGTGACGATGTGAGCACGAACCACGCGTAGTGGTTGGGATAGAGGACCGGAGCGCGATGCCCGGCCGTGGTGATCGCGGCCGCGGCGGCGACATCGCTCGTGGCCTCAAGCCCGAGGGCGGTCTGCGGCGCGGCGGGAAGGCTCGGCTGCGCGGGATGACCCGAATCATCGTTCATGGTTCGGGTCCTGTTGATCGGTGGCCTCACGAACGAGCCTTGCATACAGATCGCTCGGCACATCGCCGAGCCACAGCCGTGCCTGACCCTCGGCCTGCCGCGCGAACATGTCAAGCCCGGTGATGATGCGGCAACCAGCGGCCACGGCCTGCGAGAGCATCGGCGTCATGATGGGAGCATACACGCAGTCGAAGAAGGCCGCACGCGGGTTCCGCGCGGCGATCTCGGCGGGGTTCACGGGCGAGGCATCGGGGGCGGGGCCGCCGGTCATGCCGATTGGCGTGCAGTTGATGTAGACGTCGTGGGCGGACGCGGCGAGCACGGGCCACGCGGCGAATGTCGGCGGCGATGCGGGCTGCGCATCACGCCCCGCGCGGGTGATGTCACGCGCCACGGCCTGCGCGCGGGCCTCATCGCGGTTGTACACCGTGATGCGGGCGCCCGCGCTGGCCAGCGCGAACGCCGCGACACGGCCGAGTCCGCCCGCGCCGAGAATGGCGATGTCCATGTCGGTCACGGGGCCGAGCGATGTCTCGATCGAATCAAGCAGGGCGGGGGCGTCGGTGTTGTGAATGCTGATGGCGGAGAGGGCGCTGCGGGCGTCGCGGCGGGCGAAAAGCGTGTTGGCGCTGCCGGCGGCGGTGGAGATGGCATCCATGTGCCAGTTCTGTTCGCGGGCGAGGCGGGCGAGGTTCTCCTTGTGCGGGATGGAAACACTCACACCGGTGAGATCGAGGCGCGGATGATGCAGCAGGTCCAGCAGCGTCGCTTTAAAACTCTCAAAGCCCTCGGCCACGGGCATGGGAACATACACGCCATCGTGCTGGAGTTCATCAAAGGCGGCGTTGTGGATGCGCGGCGAGATCGAGTGCGACACGGGCCAGGCGATGAGGCCATAGATGCGCGTTGAGGGCTTGATGGCGCGGAAGCGGTAGGTGTTGAGCAACTCGGCGATGGTCGGCTGGCCCGGCGCGGTGATGGATTCACGGCGAAGCGACGCAAACGTGAGGAACCCGCCGAACTTCGGGGCCAGAAGGCGGGACATGAGGCCGAACTCGCCCATGCCCAGGGCGATGGTGGGGCGGTCGCGCTCGCTGAGGATGTCGAAGAGTTCGAGATTGTCGCGAATCGAGCGGGCGCGCCAGGCGACTTTGATGATGCGGGCGGCCGGGTGGGTGCGCATGGCCAGCAGTCGGCGCGTCAGGTCCGCGGGGCGCGTCTGGTGATCGTGCATCGACAGGATCAAAGCGGTGCGCAGGTCGCGGATCTGCTCGGGGTGATCGACGGCGAGGTTGATCTTCTGGCGGATGTTGGCCGAGCGCGAATAGACGGCGTGCTCAAGGTCGAGATAGCGGGGGGGGGATTCGCTACGGCCATCGGGGAGCGTGCCAAAGGCGGTGCCCAGGCGTTCATAGAGGGCGATGCGGGCCTCCTCGGGGCCATCATACTCCCCCCCCTCGATCGCGCTGCGGCAGGTGATGATGCACGGCAGCGGGCAATCGGCGATGAGGCGCACGACATCATCGTGTTCACGGCGGAGTTCATCGGCATCGGCCGGGCCGGTCACGAAGCCGTCGATGCGAAGTTCAACCAGGTCCGCGCCGGCGTCGCGCGCGGCGGCGGCATCGGCGATCGCCTGGTCGGGGTCGTTGACCATGATGGGCACGCACGCGAGCGTCACGCCCGGAGGGTAGCAAACGCGGGCGCGGGGCGACTTACCAGTCCGTGCGCATCTCGGCGACGATGAGGCGGGCGAGTTCCGCCACCGTGGCGTGCTCGGCGAGTTCCACGCGTTCGCCCGCGGGGCGCGCGGGAACAAACGTCTCGGCCGCGGTCAGCCCGCGCCTTGATGCCAGCACCCGCCCGGTGCGCATGTCACGCCATTCAAAGTCCACCGTGAGTCGCACGGCCATCTCCTGCACATATCCCTCGCTGCGCACAAGCGTCAGCGGGCGCAGATCACTCCCCGTGATCGTGCCGGTGAGCACGGTCTGGGCCGAATCGCTGCGGATCACCGCCCAGGGCGTGGTGCGATGAATCTCCTTGACGATCGCGTCGGTCAGATCAAACTCGACGCCGCGCGTGAACGTCGTGTTGTTGAAGATGGGCACGGCGACGGAGCGCACGTCGTTCTGCCGCGCGGTGGAGAAGGCGTAGCCGCGCGTCGCATCCGTGCCGCACGAGATCACGCCGCATCCAAGCAGGATCACCGCCGCCAGGGCGAGGCATTGTCGGCCGTGGATGGCGATCATGGGGCCTGGTCTCCGGGCTGGTTGTCGGCGGGAAGGCCTTCGACGGGTTCATCCTCGGTTGCGGGTGGCTCGGGGGGGGGCTGCGCATCATCCTCGGCGGGCGCTTCGTAGAGCCACTGACGCTCATCCATCATGTCCATGGCGGTCTCGGCGGCCACCGTTCCCGGGTGTTTGCGGATGAGTTGCCGCAGGGTGTACCGCGCGGCGACGGGGTCATCGCGGCGGAGATACCAGCGGGCCTGGTGCAGGAGTTTGGCCGCGGCGGATTCATCCAGACGGGCGCGAAGGGCATCATCGAGTCCCGCGCGCTGGGCGTCGGCGGGGAAGCGGCGGCCGAAGTCCTGGATCAGTCGATCCGCTTCGAGCA
>CAZTPJ010000120.1:0-7646 GCA_964614515.1 uncultured Phycisphaeraceae bacterium
GTTTCGACACAGCAGCGAGACGCCCGCCCCACCGGATCCAACATGCCCTACTCATCGGCGGGCGGGCGCTGCTTCATCGCGTGGGCCACGGCCCGCTTGCACACATCGAAGTCATACCCGCGCCGCGCCAGAAACGCCATGAGCCGTCGCGAGGTCGCCTCCGGCGGCTCGTTTCGCTTCGCCAGCGCGACGCGTCGAACGGCGAGGGCCACGGCATCGGCCAGCGGATCGCGTTCGACCATCGCTTCCTTCGCGATGCGCGTGGCGAGTTCGGCCTCGACTCCGCGCCGGCGAAGGGACTGACGCAGCCACGACTCGCCCCGCGGCGCGCGGGCCAGCGCGGACGCGGCGTGAGCCCGCGCCACTGTCTCATCATTAATCAAGCCTGAACGCGCAAACGCATCGAGCAGCGCGGCCACATCAGCCTTCGCATGCCCCTTCCGCGCAAGTCGATCCGAAAGTTCCCGCCGCGTGCGGGCGCGCGCCTTGAGCAGGCGCAGCGCATCGGTGCGCACGGCCTCCAACGCCTCATCCCCGCCACGCGATGGAGTCACGCCCGTCATGTCAGCATGTCCAGATACGCGGTGATCTCGTGCAGCGCGTGGTCATCCCCGGCCCGTTTCGCGGCCGTCGCGCCCGCGCGAAGCGTCGCCACGGCCTCCGCCTCCCGTCCCATCGCTTCGAGCGACCGGGCCTTGTGGTAAAACGCATAGCAGTATCCCGCGTCGGCCGCGAGGCAGCGGTCATAGAACTCCAGGGCCGTCTCGTGACGGCCATTTTTCGCGTGTTCCTGCGCCAGGCCGTAGAGCAGGAACGGATCGTTCGGATCCGCGTCGAGCATTCTGGTGAGTTGTTCGATTCGGGACATGGTTGACGTTAGGCGTGGGTTGGGAGGAGGTGTCGCGGGGGGTGACAAGGCCGCGCCCGGCGCGTAGGCTTGCGGACAACTCTCCACAAGGGGCAGGCCATGCACGGAATCAAGTCGATCGGTATTATCGGGGCGGGACAGATGGGCGGGGGCATTGCGCAGGTCGCGGCCGTGGCTGGCCTGCGGGCCGTGGTGTTCGACAGCAACTCGTCAGCGCTTTCGCGATGTCAGTCGGCCCATGGCAAGCGCCTGGCCCGCGAAGTCGAGAAGGGAAAATTGAACCAGGCCCAGTTCGACAACGCCATCGCGCGGATTGAGTATGTGGTAAAACTTGAGAATCTCGCGGGCGTGGACGCCGTGGTCGAGGCCGTGGTTGAAGACCTGGAGGTCAAGACGAAACTGTTTTCGCTGTTGCCATCGCTCTTGCCCGGGCAGCAGGTGTTGGCGAGCAACACGAGTTCGATCAGCATCACGAAGATCGCCGCGGCGGCGGGCGATGCGGCCGGGCGCGTCATCGGCATGCACTTTTTCAATCCCGTGCCGGTGATGAAACTCGTCGAAGTCATCAAGGGATATCAGACGAGCAAGGAGACGACGGAGCGTACGTTCGCGCTGGCCGAGCATCTGGGCAAGACGCCGATTCCCGCGAACGATCGCCCGGGCTTCGTATCGAATCGCGTGCTGATGCCGCTGATCAACGAGGCGTTTTACGCGTGGATGGAAGGCGTGGCCGAGCCGGGAGACATCGACGAGATCATGAAACTCGGGTGCGCGCATCCGATGGGGCCGCTGCGCCTGGCGGACTTCATCGGCCTCGACACCTGCGTCCACATCATGGATGTGCTGGCCGAGGGACTCAACAACGATCGCTACCGCGCGTGCCCGCTGCTGAAGCAACTCGTGGACGCCGGCCGTCTCGGCGACAAGACCGGGCGGGGGGTGTTCGAGTACTCACGAGCGTAACGTGATTCAAAAGAGTACGCAGAGATCGCGAAGGTTGCACAGAGGACGCAGAGATGAGAGGCATGTCGAGTGCGCCATCCACTTTGCGCGCCCTTCGAATGCGCGATTGACTCCTCGTCTTGATTTCATGTTCATCGAATGACCGCGTGCCGCGCAGCGCGTGACACAAGCACGAGTTGACTCTCTGCGCACTCTGCGAACCTTTGCGAACTCTGCGTACTCCCCACTCACACCTGCCGCAAGAACCGAAGATCATTCTCGAATAGCAGGCGGATGTCGGGGATGCCGTACTTGCCCATCGCCAGACGCTCGATCCCGAACCCGAACGCAAAGCCCGACCACTCTTCGGGGTCGATGCGGCACATTTCCAGCACGGCCGGATCGACCATCCCGCATCCACCGAGTTCAATCCACCGCGGCGGCTCGCCGGGTTTCAGCGCGATCTTCATGTCGAACTCGGCGGACGGCTCGGTGAAGGGGAAGTATGACGGCCGCAGGCGCACCTCCGCGTCCGGCCCGAAATACGCACGGGCGAAGAGCAATAGTGTGGTCTTGAGGTCGGCCATGGTCACGCCGCGATCGATGTACAGGCCTTCGATCTGATGAAACATGAACGAGTGCGTGGCGTCCACGGTGTCCGGTCGATAGACGCGCCCGGGCGAGACGATCTTGATCGGCGGCCCCCACCCGCGCTCGACGGCATCCTCCATCACGCGAATCTGCACCGTGCTGGTCTGCGAGCGGAGCATGCGCGGGGCACGACCCTTGACATCAGGGTTGTCCACATAAAAGTTGTCCGCCGGGTCGCGCGCGGGATGCTCGGCCGGGATGTTGAGCTTCACAAAGTTGTGCTCATCATCTTCGAGTTCCGGCCCTTCGGCCACCTCAAAGCCCATCCGCGCGAAGACCTCGACGAGTTCCTCGCGCACGCGCGACAGGATGTGCCGACGCCCAAGTGCCGCCGAGGCGATCAAGCCAGGCTCGGTCATGTCCACCATCGCGTCGGCCGCCCCCCCCCCAACGCCCGCGCCCACGGCCGCCTTCCGCTCGGCAAACGCGGCCTCAAGCGCGGTCTTGACCGCGTTGAGCCGCTGGCCAAACGCCGGACGCTGCGCGGCGGGCACATCCTTGACCCCCCCGGCCGCGGCCTTCACGCGACCTTTGGGACCGATGAACGCAATGCGCCACGCCTCCAGCGCGGCCGCATCCACGGCCCCGCCAAGTTGCTCCATCGCGTCACGTTCAAGCGTGTCAAGGTCGTGGGACATGGGGGGAAGTGTATGGACCCGCCACGGCCGTGGCGCGACTGCGCCAGATTCGGGACAGTCGCGACGGCCGTCATCTCGATGTCACTGACATCCCTGCGCGAACCGCGAACTGAAGCAGAGGAAGTCAAAGACATCGCACACACCGGGTCCCGTGGACAGGTCGCAGTCGCAGGCATAAGCCTGCCCGGCGTCGAACTGATTGCCGAAGCACAGGTAATCAAAGATGTCCAGGACGCCCGCCCCGCTCGCCTGATCGCAGTCCGCGTAACACGCACAACCCCATCGAGCGACGAACGCGGAGACCTGGTCGCCAGCGGTGTAGAACGAACCGCCCACGACGAGGTCATCTCCAAACAGAGTCAGCGTTTGGCCGTAAGGCGAACCGCCTGGTCGGCTCCCTCGCAATCCACCTTCCATACGGCGCCATCGTTCGCCATCCCACCGTGCCATGCGACTCGCGTCTTCGCCGGTTGGACCGACAAACGAACCCGTTGCCACAATTTCGTCCCGATACACGATCATGCCCCTGACGTCTGGCGGCAGTCCCGTGGCGATCGTGGTGCCGCCGATGATGGTCCAGTGCGCTCCATCCCATCGGGTAGCCCCAAAGGTAATGGGCACAGCGCCATAGTAGAATCGTCCTCCGGCAATCAGATCCTTGCCGTGCGTCAACAGACTCAATGTGTACAGGGGGTTGGGGTCGGGCACAATCGGACGCCATTCGACACCATTCCACCTCATGATGGATCGTGGAGACTGAGCGCCGATGACGAGATCCGATTCAACTTGGGTGATCGCCGCAATCGAACCGGTGGCTCCGGAATCCACAGCGTGCCATGCGTGGCCGTCCCAACGAGCGAAACCCGCGGCGGGCTGCCCACCAGCCATGGTGAAACTGCCCGCCACATACAAGTGCCCGTTGTATTCGTGCATCACACTGACCTGAGTTGAATACACGCCTTGCGTCAAACCGTCAGCCAATGCCTGCCACCGTTCCCCATCCCAGCGTGCGACGCTCGCTGCTGGAATGCCGTCAATGGTAACGAACCTGCCGCCTGCAATGAGATCCCCATTGTACGTTTCGAGAGCTCGCACGAAAGGTGTCAATGCGACGCCTGGAACGCCGCCACTGACCTCATGGGCCAATGCGTGCCATTCGACACCATCCCATCGTGCGATACGAGCCGCGGCAACTCCTCCAGCCATCGTGAACCAACCACCCGCGATGAGGTCGCCATTGTGTTCATGCAACGCCGACACGGCGTGATCGAATCCTGGCGCTTTTGATTCCCAGGTCTCACCATTCCAGAATCCAAGCCCTCCGTAGATTCTGTCACCGAAGAGGCCGGCGGAGTCAAACAACCCACCAGCGACCACATCGCCGTCGTAGAACGCGAGAGATCGAACCCGTTCATTGAACCCATTCCCCATGGTTCGCCATCGATTTCCATCCCATCTCGCCACATGGAACGCGATTCCACCGACATCGGTCTGAAAGTTGCCACCAACGATCAAGTCATCGCCAACGCCCAGCAAGGCAAGCAGAACGGTGGCGGCCAAGCCGTTCACCGATTCCCCAATCGTGCGCCATTGGTTTCCGTTCCATCGGGCGATATGCACTGCCACCACGCCGCTGGCCGACACAAACTGCCCGCTGACAACCAAGTCTCCCTGATAACTCGTCATCGCGTAGACGATGCCTCCCACGCCATTCTGCAGTCCCTCCCACTGGTGTCCATCCCACTTCGCGATGCCTCTGGCGGTTGTGCCTCCCGCAGTCCAGAAATTCCCGCCGGCGACCAGCTCGCCATGATACACCGACAACGCACGAACCACACCGTCGGTCCCGCTACCCAGCGACCTCCAACCCAGACCATCCCACATCGCGATGTTGCTCGCCTCCGCGCCTCCGGCCAACCGGAAGTCACCACCGACGATCAACGAGCCGTCATACTCGGCGATCGCATACACGCCCGGCCCAGCAACACCACTTCCCAACGCGTGCCAACGCGTTCCATCCCACTTCGCCACTCGACTCGTTGAAACTCCCCCAGCGCTGGTGAACTCGCCGCCGACGAGAAGCTCGCCTTGATGCACCAACAAGGCGCGAACGATGCCATTGACCCCCACGTCAAGCGAATGCCATGAACCGCCATCCCACGCCGCGATGTTCGACGCCGACGTGTCGCCTGCGAACGTGAACTCCCCCCCGACAATCAACCACTCCCCCAAAGGGCCGGAACCGTCGGGATCCCAAGTCGTCATGGCGTTGACCGCGCCATTGACCCCCGGAATCCCATCCCCCGGCAGCCACTCGGGCTGACACTGCGCGTGACACAGCTGCGTCACCGCAAGCCACAACACCATGACCCCAACGATCAGTCCATGAAGACTCCACTGCATGACAACCTCCGTCCGCCGCCGTGCGGCGAATCGAGGAGCCGGTCACACGCCGCGCATGTCAACAATGACGTGAATAAGAATCGCGGGCGGACAGGCTTCCTCATGGGCTGAGCATACCAGATTCCGCGTCGGCGTGCAAGCACAAACCCGGGTCGCGGGGGTTTCGTGCCTCAACCCCCTTCGCACGCGGCTGGAGGCCGTGGAGACATCCGCCCCGAACCCAGGGCGCGTTTCAGCGACGTTGTGACACGAAGCCATCACGCCCGACAATCCGAAGCGGATTGTCGGGGCTCTGGGAACCATTCATATGTGGCTCACGCGTTGGCCGGTTCGGCCTTGGCTTCTTTGCGGATCTTCGCGGCGAAGGCCGTGCGCTTGTCGGCCATGCGACGGCGGCGGGAGAGTCGGCCGCCGATCTCAGGGCCTTCCTCAGCGCCCACGAGTTGCAGCACGCAGAGTTCGCCCGCATCGCCGAGGCGGACCCTGCCGAGTTTGACGATGCGCGTGTACCCGCCGGCGCGGTCCGCAAAGCGCGGCGCGACGTTGTCGAAGATGTGCTTGACGATCTTTGGAGACTTGCGAATCTCGCCGTAGCGGTTTCGCTCGACGCCCGAGGACTCCGGCAGATCAAAGAACGCCGAGGAAAACTCGCGCATCTTGTCCACATGCGCCTTTTCGGCGTCGCTGGCGTTCTTGGGCAAGTACAGCCAGTCAAACCCGCGCCGATCGCCGCCGAGTTTCGCGATCACCTGTCGCCTCGCGTGCAAGTCACCGCGCTTGGCCAGCGTGATGATCTTCTCCACGAACGGCTGCACGGCCTTGGCCCGCGGAATCGTTGTGGTGATCTGCCCATGCTCAAACAACCCGGCCGCGAGGTTGCGCAGCGTCGAGGTGCGGTGGGCGGTGGTGCGTCCGAGTTTGTAACCGGCCTTGCGATGTCGCATGGTGAAAGTCCCAAAAATGGCCCGCTGTCGGGGGCGGAGAGTATAGGCGCGAGGCGACCGGCCGTGGCGGCTCGCCGCGATCCGCACCCCTTGCCGCGAATGGCTCGGGGCGGGCTGTCAGGCCCGCCCCGGCGTTGATCTCAGACTCAAATCTCCAACCGGTCAGGCGACCGGTTTGGGTTCAATGTCAGGCCGTGGGCGCTGGCAGCGGAGCCGGGGCCTGTGGCGTGTATCCGGCCGGGAGTTCCATCCCGAGGTCCAGCCCCATCTCTTCGAGTTTTCGCTTGACCTCGCGAAGGGATGTCCGTCCGAAGGATCGCAGGCGGAGCAGTTCGTGTTCTGACTGCGAGACGAGTTGGCCGATGGTGTCGATGCGTGCGGACTCCAGGCAGTTGCTCGCGCGGACGGAGAGTTCGAGCGCCGAGAGCGGCATGTTGAGTTTACGAATGAGTTCCTCATCCACCGTCGCGGCGGCCGCGGCGGCCTCCGACACTCGCGCCTGGCCGATCTCGAAGTACTGCACGAAGGGATTGAGGTGCTTGCGGAAGATCTTGGCGGCCTCGACCAGGGCCATGTCGGGCGTGACCGTGCCGTTGGTCCAGATTTCGAGCGTGAGTTTGTCGTAGTTGGTCTTCTGGCCGACGCGCGTGTCCTCGACCTTGTAGCGCACGCGCTGCACGGGCGAATAGATCGAATCGACGTGAATCAGGCCGATTTCCTGGTCATCGCGCGGGTCAAACTGCTCGTTGGCGGGCACATAGCCACGGCCCTTGGCCACGCGGAACTCCATCTCGAAGTCCACCGGCGACGTGAGCGTTGCGAGAATCAGGTCCTTGTTGAGGATCGTGATGGCCGTGTCCGCCTCGATGAGGTCCGCGGCCACTTCGCCCGGGCCGCGTGCGGCGAGTTTCATCGTCTTAGGTTCATCACCTTCGAGTTTGACGATCAGGTTCTTGACGTTGAGGATGATGTCTGTGACATCTTCCATCACGCCGGGCAGCGATGAGAACTCGTGCTCAGCGCCTTTGATCTTGACGGCCGTGACCGCCGCGCCTTCGAGCGAACTCAGCAGCACGCGCCGCAGGCTGTTGCCCACCGTCGTGCCGAAGCCACGCTCAAAGGGTTCGATCACGAATCGGCCGAAGGTACGGCCGCGAAACTTGGTGTCAGAGATGATTTTGCTTGGAAGTTCAAGCCCTC
>CAZTPJ010000121.1:0-7610 GCA_964614515.1 uncultured Phycisphaeraceae bacterium
GGCGCCCGCGCGATGCGCTGAAGGTGACCGACATCGACCGGATGACTGTCATCGTCGAGCATGATGACCCAGTTCGATCGCGAATCGGCCACGTTCACACCGACATTTCGGCTGGCCGCGCCTTCGTTGGTGTCGAGCCGAATGATACGTGCGGGCAGGTTGTTGTCGAGTCGCCACGCGAGTTGGCCCGCGGGTCCGACGGCCGGGGTGTCCGACGCATTGTCAACGATGATGACCTCCGCGCCGCCGACGAGTCGATGGTCAGGCAGCGCATTGAGGGCCTTGAGCGTCTGCGCGAGCACAAGCGGGCGGTTGCGGGTTGGAAGGATGTAGGAAATCATGGTGAATGTACCACCGGCTGTGCTTGTGCCACCGACAGCGCTTCGCGGTCGGTGTTTCCATCGCACAGGCGAGACGCCCGTGCCACCGGTTCCGCATCAAAATCAAATGTTGAGCACACCATGCTATCCCGCGATCCGTTCGAGGCGCGGCGCGATCTGCGCGAGCGGATCGGCCGGATTCCAGGCGAGTTGTGAAGATTGGATGCGTGCGATCATGCGTCGGATGTCCCCGGCCGTGATCGAGGTGTTGCCGATGCGCTGGGCCTGTATGGCGGCGGCGGCGGCGCCGACATACGCGGCGGACACGAGCGGCGCCCCGACGGCGAGCATGAGCGTCGAACTCGTCAACAGCGCATCGCCGCAACCCAGCGCATCAATCGCCCAGGGACACATCGCGGGGATGTGTTCGCTGTGCAACCGCGACTGCCACCCGGCATCCGCCGCATCCGCACCTGGAAGCCGATCAAACGCGACAAGCCCTTCCGAACCCATCGTGACAATGGCCGCGGCGGACTTGTTGGCGGAGAGCAGTCGCCAGGTCACGGCCGGCAAGCCCTCATCAAACTGCCGCGTGGCCTCGCGCAGTTCAGACTCGCTCGGGCACAGCAGATCCATGCCGCGCATGGCCGCAAGATTCGAGCGTCGCCCGCTGACGTCGCCGGCGAGTTTGTTCGTGTGCGGGCGCAGCGCGCGGCACAGGCGGCTCATCGTCGCTCGCGTGAACAGGCCAAGGCCGAAGTCGGTGATGATGGCCGCATCGCTTCCGCCGTGTTCCGCGGCGGCGTCCTCCGCGATTGTGACGAGTTGATCCTGCTGCGCCGCATCCAGCACCATCGGGCCGAGCAGGTCGAGTTTCATGATCTTCTGCGCGCCGACGAGGAACCGCTGCTTTTCAGCGACCGGCGCATCGATGCCGATCGCGCGGACGTTGATCCCCTCGGACTCCAGCCGCAGCCGCATCGCCAGGCCCTCGCCGCGATCCGACATCGCCGTGATGAGCGTGACCTTGGCCCCCAGCGCGGCGGCGTGTCGCGCGACCACGGCCGCGCCTCCGTCATATCGCCGACGATCCAACGGCCTCAGCGTCAGGATCGGACTCTCACCCGCCACTTCAGGACGATCACACAGCACATATGTATCAAGGATGACCTCGCCCACGACCACCACGCGCTTGCCGCGAATGTCTGAGAGATGTCGAAACAACTCCGGCCCGTCGAGTTCCGGTCGCGACGCGAGTTCGCGATGCCTCGCGTGGAGCGGATCGGCCGCGGCCTCGATCGCCGAGATCAGCGCCGTCGAACTGAACACCACATCGCCCGACGAGAACACCACGCGCCCGCCGTGGGCTTCGACCGCTTCGCGTTCCGCGCGGAAGCGCGGGTCGCCGTTGTTCTCATACTCCTTGCCTTTGACGTAGACATCGGGGCGGACTTCGGCGAGGAGTTCGACGGCCGTGGGACGACTTTCGATGTGTACCCAGTCCACAAAGTCGAATGCGGCGAGGTTTTCCGCGCGAAGTTCCTCGGGAATGAGCGGCCGGCCGGAGCCCTTGCTCATCACGCTGTCGGCAGTGATGGTCACGAGCAGAATGTCACCGAGCGATTTGGCGTGGCGGAGGTGTCTGACGTGGCCGGGGTGAACGATGTCGAAGCACCCGTGACACTGCACGACTCGCAGGCCGCGCCGCTGGGCATCTCGTCGGCGTGCCAGGAGGCTTTCACCGGAGAGGATTTTGGCGTGGCTGATGGCGTCCTGGCTCATGCAGCGGTTTTATCGACGCGGGCGCACCTCGCACTCGCGGATCAACCCGAGCCGCCATCATCCGGCGCAACGCCCGCCGGTTCCGCGCTGGTTCCATCCGCGTCGTGGGCCGGTTCGGCTCCAGCGCTGGCCCGCACGGTCGGTTCCGGCTCGGTGCGGCATGTAATCTCCAGCCACCCGCCGCGCGTCCGCAGCGAAACAAGCCGAACCTGCCGACCGTCACCCAAGGAAACTACCGCATCTTCAACCATCGGCATCGCACCGGCGAACGCGGACATCATGCCCTTCGTTTCCGGGAGTTCGCGAATGCGATCAGGGATATACCCTGAGTTTTCTGTCGCTCCCGCGTCGAGCACGAGGTTCGCCGGAATGCCGAGTCGGCCGATGTGAATCCAACTCGCGGGCATCCACAGCGCGCCATCTTCCGCAACGGCCGGATGGATCGTCGCGGACAAGATGCGCGGCTCTCCGGCCCCCTCAATCTGAATGCCGATGCGGATGCCGGACTCGTCGAAGTCAACTTGAATCTCGCCAAGTTCGGCCGGCCAGAGTTCGCTGTCCCACTGGTTGGCGATCCACATGGGGAACCGGGCATTGAGCCATGCGTTGGCGTCCGCGGCCTTGAGGGCAACGGTCCACTCGACGCTGCCGTCGGGCGTTTCACCCGATCGCACGGAGTACAGATGGTTCCAGACGCCATCTTCGACTCGGCGGGCACTCTCGATGGTGCGCGGGTCATCGCGCCGCACGGTGCGCCACCACAGCGGTACGCCTGACGAGAGCGAAGAAATCATCCACACCGCAGCGCCGACGATAGCCAGAGCGAGCACAAGACCCGCGCAGATCAGCCGTCGCGGTCGACGCCACGAAGAGCGTCTGGCCGGAATTGTGCGTGCGGATGAAGAAGCCGGAGAAACCACGCGTGAGGCCCTCGCGATCACCAACGATATGACCCCTGCGCGGGCCCCGCGCGATGCATCATCGCTGCGCCTGCGCCGGCGACAGGTCAGGCTGCCAATCCAGCCATGACGATTCAGGCTTGAGTTCGAGTTGAAACGTGTGGCCAGGCGCGATTCGTTCCCCCGGGCGCGTCGGCGTGGCGAACGCGATGCCGCCGGAAAGCACCGTCTCAAGCGAGCGAGCCTGCATGGTCAGTCCGCTGACGAGGCCGAAGTCCACGCCGATTCCACCCGCATCCCAGAATCGCGAGTTGGTTCGAACGAAGTGCGCATGACTCGATTCGATGGCCGCGTGGATCTCAACGTGCCGTCCATCCGGCGCCAGGACCAGGCTTCGCACAGCGCCCACGCGCAGGCCGCGATAGGTCACGGGCGATCCGACATCGACCGAGCCTCGATGCGCAGCGCGAAGCGTGATGATGAGTCCATCCACCGGCGCGGCGTCGGCCGGGGCGCGGTCAAGGCCGTCGAACGTGCGTTTGAACGCAACCTCGCTCTCGCCTGCATCATCGCCAGGTTCGACGGCCACATATCGCGGCCCCAGCAGCGTATCAAGACCGGACACTCGCGTCACGCTGACCTCCGGCCGCACGATCCAGTACCTCGCACCCTCACGCGCCAATCCAACCGCCCCGCGGTGAAGTTCAATGGTGACGACCACGGCCGACAGATCATCCGCGAGCGTCACGTCGCGCACCTGCCCCACCTGCACGCCGCGAAACTGCAGCGCATCGCCGATCTTCACGCCCTGGCCGTCGCGAAAGCGAACCTCAATCCGCGGCCCGCGCTCCTTGCCCGCCTGAACAAACAACACACCTGCCACGACCACCGCCATCACCGGCACCAGCCACGCCCACGACCACCATCGTCGCGCCGGGGCCAGGAGCGCGGTGGGAATCCCATCGTTCGGCGGCGGACTCTGCTGGTCGGTCAAGGTTCATCCTCCCAGATGGACACCGGATCAAACGACGCCGACGCCAAGAGACTCATGATGACAACACCCGCGAACGCGGCCGCACCCGGACCCGGATGCACAGCCATCCAGTTCCCAAGTTTAACCGCCGCGACGAGGATGGCCACGAGCAGGACATCGATCATGCCCCAGCGTCCGATCCACTCCATGGCGCGATAGACGATCATGCGCGGATGCGCGGCCAGCCACGCGCGGCCCGTCAAGCCCCCGGCACACAAAAGAAACATCCCCGCAATCTTGAGCAATGGGATGACAATCGAACACGTCAGCACGATCACCGCGACGATGACCTGCCCCTCGGCCAGCAGTTCGACAACGCCCGACCAGATCGTCGCGCTGTGGGAATGGCCCATGCGCTGAACTTCGATGACCGGGAGCATCATGGCCGGCGGATACAGTACGAGCGCTGCGAGCGAAAACGCCGCCGCTCGCGCCAACGCCCGCGGGCGACGCGCGTGGCGAATCGTGCTTCCACACCTGCAACACGAGGCACGATACCCCACGGCCGCGGCGACCCGCTGAATCAGGCCGCAGCATGGACACGCCCGAAGTCCGACGGGAGCATGAGACACGAAGGAGTGTATCTGGCATTTGAGCCTGACAACTTTACGGTTTGTACGCCATGCTGACCGACGTGCGCCGGGCTACGACTCTCTCGCATGGCATGGGCAAGCCTGTAGGCTTGCCCGTGCATGGCCTGCGCTTGCATGGCCAGCCCGCGCATGCCGCCGCGTAACGCATCGAAGTCGCCTCTCGCGACTTCGACGGCGCGAGAAATGTCAGAACAAGAAGCCCGACCGTAAGGGCTTGGTTCCGCATAGTGAAGCCCGACCGTGAGGAAGGGCTTGGAAGCGGCCGTGGGCTTCGGCGTTTCGAGTGCCTTGTACGGCACGACGAGCCCACGCGGTGACGCGGCCAACCGGAGAACGCATGACGCAACACGCCGCTGCAAAGCCCTTCCTCACGGTCGGGCTTCTTATGGACACCCGATCGCAAACGCGTGGCCGAAGCAAAGAAAGTCGAACACATCACAGATCGGCGGGCTTAACAGGTCGCAATCGCACGCATATGGATCCTGCGCCGCGAATCGGTTCAGGAAACACAGAAAATCAAACACATCCAGCACGCCCACGCCCGTACTCGTGTCGCAGTCGGGGTAGCACGGCTCGGCCACAACGATGGTCCCGGGTCCACCGCCCGGCGGACCATCGCGATAGTCCACGGTGAACCGCGCGGGCGGCACAGGAACGAACACATCCGGGTCAACGCCGAATCGCGTCCGCGTGCCGTCGGGCACGGCGTCGCCGCCGGAGTCCAGCCAGTTGGTGCTGCCCAGCGATGTGAACGCCCCGCTTCCTCCGCCTCGCCAGACCGTCACGAAATCAAGGAGGTGGAAATCAAAGATATCCCCCACACGACCATCGAACAGCCCGATGCGGGCTGAGAACATCGGATGCGTCGCTGCGAGTGGAAACTCGCCCACACCGCCGACTTCCACATACTGAACCTCCGGCCCTTCAAAGCCCTTTTCGATGAGCGGATCGTGCCAGACAATGCCTGTGCCGCCGCTGGTGATGGGCGTGCCGGGTGTGCCTCTGATCCAGTCGATGCGCCCGCGATTGCCGGGCGTCGGCGCGTGGCCCAACGCGATCCCGCGATCAATCCCGCCAATGTACCCGATCTGCATGATCCAACGCCCGCCCTTCGGGTCATACGCATAGACATCCACGAGGACATCGTGGTTTCCTGGCCGTACTACGGTCGACGACTGAATCCCCGGCGTCCGCGGATCCATGTCGAGCGCGACGATCACATGATCGTGCTGCGCGACAGCGGCGGCAACCGGCAGCAATGCGGCCGTGACGATGCGCTTCATGTCGTTCTCCTCTCACTATCCAGCGCCGCGAGCGATGGATGCACGCGCTTCACAGTCGCGGCTGGGGTTCATCGTTATCGTCGAGGATGAAGTCGAAGAAACTGCTGTCTTCGCTGTCGCCCTCGACGGGTTTGGCCGCGGGCTTCGACGGCGGGCGCGTGGCGGAAGCGGTATCAGCGGACGTGGATGCGGCCGGTTTTGACCGCGGGGCAACGACCTCTTCGCTCGCCCCGGGCCGGCCCTTGCGATATGACGCGACCGCGTCGATGTCCTTCGGGAACCCGGTCATGCGAACGACGAACACGGCCGGACCGACGCTCACAAGGTCGCCCGGCGACAACTCGCACTCAACCACCCGCTCGCCATTGACAAACGTCCCGTTTGAAGAGCCGAGATCCTTGATGAACGCGGCCTCTTCATCCTCATCAATGCTGATCTGGCAGTGCTTGCGTGAAACATCGGGCGCGGCCACGCGAATGTCCGCGGCGTCAGTGCGACCGATGATGCGCGGCGAGCGCGTGATGTTCAACTCGCGCATGCTTCCATCGGGCTTGACAAGTACGAGCGAAAGATCCAAGGCGACTATCCTCTTTTCGGCCGCTGCAAGCGACCTCCCGACCCTTGTAAGGCCCGCCACGTTCCCAGGCAACCACCCCGACAGGCCCGCCCCACCGTGCCAGAACATACCGCCATTCAAAGTCTACGGCAAGGGGCAGCCAAAAGCGCCCGTGAGATTGCCAAGGTCTTCCCCGGGAATCGACCCGCCCTTTCGCTCTACATCCACATCCCCTTCTGTTCACACAAATGTCACTACTGCGACTTCTACAGCCTCGTGGACACGCGGGACCGGCGGGAGGCGTTCACCGCCAGACTCTGCCGCGAACTGCGGGCGCTGGCGCCGATGGCCGTGGGAGCGCCCCTTCAGACGATCTTTGTCGGCGGGGGGACGCCGACACTGCTCACCCCCGGACAATGGCGGACAATCCTCGCGACGTTGCACGACGTCTACGACTGCTCGGCAATGACCGGGGAGGCGAGATCGCCCGGCGAGTTCACCGTCGAATGCAATCCAGAGACGGCCGGGATGGAACTCTTCGATGTGCTTCGCGCGGGCGGAGTCAATCGGCTGAGTTTCGGGGCGCAGTCGTTCGATCGTGGACACCTGGCGATGCTGGAACGACGGCACGATCCCGACTCCGTGCCGCGGGCGATGGACCTGGCACGGCGGGCCGGAATCATGCGGCTTTCGCTTGATCTGATCCACTCGATCCCCGGCCAGACGCTCGAATCGTGGCGCGAGGATCTCGATCGCGTCACATCGCTCCGCCCGGAGCATGTCTCGTGCTACAACCTGACCTATGAACCCAACACGGCCATGACGGCGCGCCTGAAGCGCGGGGAGTTCGAACCAGCGGCGGAGGATCTCGAAATCGACATGATGCAGCACGCGTGGTCAACACTCGCGGCGCATGGGTACGCGCGGTATGAAGTCTCAAACTTCGCCCGACCCGGCGAAGCGTGTCGGCACAACATGGTGTACTGGCGAGGCGGGCAATGGCTCGCGGCCGGGCCGTCGGCGTCGGGACACCTCGCGGGGCATCGGTGGAAGAACGCGCCGCGCCTGGATGACTATCTGCGTTTTGACGATGACGGGTTCGCGCCGATGGTGGATCACGAACCCCAATCATCCGCATTACGTA
>CAZTPJ010000122.1:0-4299 GCA_964614515.1 uncultured Phycisphaeraceae bacterium
AACTGGACAGGGGTCGTCGGCGTGCCTACGCTCTAGCATGGTCGCAGGTATCAGCGACAAAGTGCGGGGACGCCCGTTCGTAAAGGGCCAGTCCGGTAACCCGTCAGGCAGGCCCAAGACCGATGGACTCGACGAGGTGCGAGCGCTCTGCCGTGCCGCCGCCCCCGCCGCCATCCGCACGCTCATTGAGATCGCGGCGGACGAGAAAGCGCCGCCGACGGCGCGGATCACGGCCGCAAGTGCTTTGCTCGACAGGGCTTACGGACGACCGGCGCAGGCGATCACGGGCGAGGACGGCGGGCCGGTGAGTATCCGGGTACTCGTCGAATCGGCCGATGCCGCCTGAGATCGTCCGGCTCCCCTTCACCTACCGTGGCGGCATCGCCGCGTTCATGGCGGGCAAGTGCCGTGACCCCGAGGTACTCATCGAAGGACCGGCGGGCACGGGCAAGTCACGAAGCGCTGGCGAGGACATTCTCTGGTTCGCCACGGCGTTCCCCAGGTCCCGCCAGGCCGTCATCCGCAAGACCCGCGTCTCGCTCACCGAGTCATGGCTAGTCACGTGGGAACGCAAGGTACTCGCCGACGGGCTGGACAAGACGTACCTGGCTGAGCCGCTCACGGACGGGCCGGGCAGGGCCAACCGCCATTCGTACCGATTCCGCAACGGCAGTGAACTCGTGTTGGGCGGCATGGACAACCCGACTCGGCTCTTCTCGACCGAGTACGACCGCATCTACGTCAACGAGGCGACCGAGATCGACGAGGGCGAATGGGAGAGCCTTCACCGTGCGTTACGTAACAATGTCGCCCCGTACCAGCAGTTGATCGGGGACTGCAACCCGGACAGCGAACACCACTGGCTCAACCTGCGGTGCATCGCGGGCAAGACGCGGCGGATCACCACGACGCACCGGGACAACCCGACGCTGACGCCCGAGTACCTTGCCCGTCTGGAGGCGTTGACCGGCGTTCGACGCGACCGGCTCTATCTCGGCAAGTGGAGCAGCGCTGAGGGCGCCATCTGGCCCGACTTCTCGCACGGGCGCCACGTCGTCAATGCCCGCGTGGAGGTGTTCACGTCGCCCGCGAAGATGGTGCGGGGCCACATCATCGTCCAGAACGACACGCGGTTCCCGCACCCGATCGAGATCAAGCGGTGGATCGCGTCCGTGGACTGGGGCTACCGCGATCCGTTCGTCATGCAGTTGTGGGCGATCGACTACGACTCGCGTATGTGGCTGGTGAAGGAAATCTACCGGACGCAGACGAATGTGAACTGGCGGGCCGACCGGGCGGCGGAGTGGCAGCAGACCTACGGGGTCGATTCGTTCTGGTGCGACTCGGCCGAGCCGGACATGATCCAGTTGTTCAATGAGCGGATGGGGGCGAGCCAGGGCGATCCGATCGCACGCGAGGCGAACAAGGACTGGAAGTCCGGTGTTGACCGGGTGCGTCAGCGGTGGGTGGACGACGGCCTGTTCATCTTGGCCGACGCCTGCGCTGAGCGGGATGAGTTGCTCGTCGAGGCGCACCTGCCGACCTGCACGATGCAGGAGATTCCCGGCTACGTCTATCGCAAGAGTGAGGCGGGCAAGCGGGTGAAGGAGGAGCCGGAGCCGGGCACACCCGATCACGGATGCGATACCTGCCGGTACGCGGTGATGAGTCTGGAGCGTACCGACTACGCCCCCTACCCGGCGGAGGTCCCGCTTGCTGTGGATTCGATCGGTGCTATGCTTGGGCATAAGGACGTGGACGCGATGGTGTGAGGTAACGCATGGCGATCGCACGGGCGCAGTCAAAGACCGGAGTAGCCGAGGACAACACGACTCTCGCGGTGCAACTCGACGACACCCTGGACGAGTTCGACTTCGTCGTGGCGACGATCGGCCTGAGCGGCTCCGATGTCGTCACGAGTGTTTCTGGCAACAACGCAATGCGGTCATTCTCCCGCGTCGTCCACGCCACTAACAATGCGGTTGAGGGTGTGGCGAGCAACATCCAGCACTGGGTGAGTCCGAGGAATCCCGCGACGCCGAGTTTCCCGACCGTTACGGTGACGACTTCGGCGGCCCGCGACATTGCGATGATCCTGCAGGTGTTCACCAGCGTTCGCAAGTTCATCCCCGTGGATGTGTGGGCGAGCGACACGGCGGACGCGACGACCTGTTCGACGGGCACGACGGCGACGACGCTGTACGCCGACGCCTGTTTCCTCGCGGGCTGGTGCTGGCCGACGAACGACGCCAAGACCGCGACTGACCTGACGAACTCGTTTGCGAACATACTGACGGTGACGAGCGGGACGGCGATCCGCCTCTACACGGCGTTCAAGGTCGTTACGGCGGTGGGTACGGCGGAGTCCACGATCGAGATCGCATCGAGCGTGGAGGCTTCGGGCGCGGTGTTTACGTTCGGTGAGGAGCCGTCGCAGGAGACGCCGCTGGCGTTGGAGCCGGACATGATCCAGGAGATGATGCTGCTGTCGCGTTCGCAGCGTAAACTTGACCTGTAAGGAGGCGACCATGCCTGTTGAAACCAAGACCTTGAGCCTGACGAGCGACGCGAGCGGGGACGCCTCTGGCACGATCACCGGCATCGGCGGCGTCTGGCAGGACGTTTACATCGAGCCGATCACCGGCAGCCCCGGAACCGCGACGTGGACGATCACGGACACGAAGGGAAAGGACCTGCTCAACGGTGCGGCGGCGTCTGGGTCGTCGTCGGCCCGCCTGATCTCGCGTGCCGACATGGGCGGGACCGCGTGCGGGTTCTCGTCGGCGACGGTGACGGGCGCGAGCATGGGGAACACCAAGACGTGGGAAGTGCATGTGACGGTGGTTTCGTGACAATCCGTAACGAAAGGGTCAGCAATGACAGAGCAGCAGACGATGGAGGCGGTCGCGGAGACTCCGAAGCGCAAGGGCTGGCCGAAGGGCAAGCCGAGGAAGAAGGCGGAGCCGGAGGTCGAGCCTGGCACGGCTGTTCGTGTCGCATCTCCTGAGACAGCGCCAGTCGAGCAGGATCGCCCGCTCGGCCACTACGATCGCAAGGCGGCCCATAGCGGGGCGATCGTCTATCAGGTCGTCGCCCACACGCGCGACGCCGTGCGGATTCTCGGCCCGAAGGGTTCGCTGGTGGCGATGCTGTACCGCCGGAGTCCGGTTCCGGGCACGAACGGCGAGGTGATGGATCACCCGTTCGCGGACGTTGCGGCCCGCGACCTGTGCGAGTTCCTCAACGGGAAGGCGGGCGAGTTGCGATGAGTCAGACGAGACGAGGATTCATCGGGTTGCTGGCGGGCGCTGGAGCGATGGCGTTGACGCCCGTTCTATCGTTTGCCGCGATGGCGAGGTCGAGTGTGCGTGGCTGGTTCGGTGTGCCGCAGGGTGTCTTTGTGGTCGGTTTCGAGCCGGACGAGGATGGCGTGTTGCAGCCAACGATGAAGTGGACCGACTTCTCGGAGCGTGGCAGCAACGTCGAGATCGACTCATTCTCATTTGCCAAAGAGAAGGATACCGGCTGGGTCGAGATCAAGGCGAGAGTCAGGCCGATTGATGGTGGGTTCAGGGTTGGCGCGAAGGAGTTGACTTGATCCACCCCACCGTCATCACGACCGCAGGGACGCTGACGCTGATGATGAAGGGGCAGCCTGTGGCGACGATCCGCGCCGTGCCGTTCACCAAGACGAAGAGCAGGTACTACTTCCGCTGGCTGGATGATGGACTGACGGTGGTGCGGAGCAAGGAACAGCACGATGGCGCTGAAACGCGAGCCTGACAAACTCTTCGAGGAGGTGCGGGCCGCACGCGACTTCCGCAGGAAGCATCTCGCCAAGTGGCGTGAGATGCTCGACTCGTTCGCGTCCTACGCCTACCGGAGCGATGTCAGCACGTCGTTTCAGGAGAACCACTACTACGAGTTCATCCGACTGACGGCTTCGCGTGTCATCTACGACAATCCGAGAACGCGGGTCAAGACGAGGCGGACGGGCACGCAGGGGCAGGTCGCCACCGCGATGCAGGGCGGGCTGAACCGCTGGTGCGTGGACTACGACGCCAAGCGGCTTCTCAAGCGTGTGTACGTCCAGATGTGTTTCGCGTGGACGCCGGTTCTTACGACCATCGAGCAGAGGCCGTGGTTCGATCCGCGTGCGGAGTCGATCCCTTCGTGGCCCGCGTGCTACCGGCTCCAGCCGGATCGGTTCTTCTTCGATCCCGTTGCGGACTCGTTCGACGTGTCGAGGTATGCGGGCCACTCGTACATCCGCGACCTGAGTGACATCGAGGCCGAGGG
>CAZTPJ010000122.1:4309-6802 GCA_964614515.1 uncultured Phycisphaeraceae bacterium
TCTGCGGACGGCGAAGCGGACTTCGGACTCGCAGATCGAGGGCGACTTCCGGCGGCTGGGTGAGAAGGAGATTCCCGACCGCGACGAGGTTGTGCTGCATGAGATGTGGGTTCCCGAGTGGAACATCGGTGAGCCCAAGGACGGCTTCCACGGGGCGCTCGTCACGCTCTGCGAGGGAAACGGCAGCGAGTGGGTGCGTCCGCCGCGACCGTACTACGGGCCGAGGTGGGGGCCGTACACACTCTTCGGCGCGTATGACGTGTCGAACGATCCGTACCCGCTCAGCCCGTTCGCGGCGACGTTTGAGCAGGTCAAGTGTCTCAACAAGGTCGTGTCGGCCGCGAACCAGTCGATGGCGAACTACAAGCGGATCGTTCTGTGCCCGGCGGACAACCCTGACCTGTACAACAAGATCAAGTCGAGCAAGCATGATCTCGTTGTGCCCGTCGTCGGGTTGCAGAAGGACGTGGTGGTTCCGATCGAGATCGGCGGCATCACGCCGCAGCACATCGCGCAGATCGAGCAGATGCTGGCGCGCGTCGATCGCAACACCGGCATCGGCGAGGTGCAGCGTGGGAACGTCGAGGCGGATGCGACCGCGACGGCCGTGAGCGTTGCGGACGCTTCGGCGGACGCGAGTCTCGCGTACCTGAAGCAGGAGTTTGCGGGCGGGACTGTTCAGATGCTTCGCACGGTAGGCTGGTATCTCTACCACGACGATCGGATCGAGTTCCCGATCGGGGCCGACCCGTCGATCATCGACCCGATGACAGGGATGGAGATGGTCGAGCCGTGGTTCGTCGGCGGCGAGTTCGATGTCAACAGCGGCGCGACGTTCGATGACCTTGAGTTGGAGATCGAGCCGTACAGCATGGAGCGGACGAACGACGCTCTGGAGCGTGCGCAGTACCAGCAGCAGGTCGAGATGGTGATGAGTATCGCCCCGATGATCCCGACGATGCCGTGGGTGGACTGGAAGGCTTTGCTTCGTCGTGGCGGACAGGTGATGAACGATCCGGGCTTTGAGGACTTGATCAACCCGGACCTTGCGATGATGGCGGGCGGGATGCCCGGCCAGCCGTTGCCGGGACCGAGCGAGGCGGGCTTGAGCAAGGCGGGCGACAAGCCAAAGAACGCAGACATGGGCGCGATGAATGGCGCGGTGCAGCGTCAGGCGACGGCGGGGATGCCGAAGGGGCTGGGGCGGTGAAGATCACCGACCAGGACGTACTTGCCCATCTCCAGTCGTGCTACGGCGGGAAGTGGCGTATCCAGCCGGTGAGCGAGATGCAGCCGATTGTGAGGACGTGGACCGACACGCAGTACGGACGGAGCATTACGCTGCGGATGGACATGGTGGAGAAGATGGGAGATCGATGGAAGCGGTGGGTGGATCGGCAGTTCGCGCCGATGATTGGAGTCTGAGATGAAGCGATGGCTTGACAGTCTCGCCTACTGGTGGCTCGGATACCGAAAGCGTCCGCCGAAGCGGTGGAACGGCAAGATGTTCGTCGATGTGGCCGGGTGCAGTCCGACAAGGATCGGGCCTCAAGGACGGATCGGGCACTACTTCGCGCTCGATTGCTGCTACATGGGATGGGGCGACAACTGGTGTACGATGGTGCTCAGAGACAAGTCGCCCGAGGATGTTCTCAAGAAGGCCGTCAACTTCCACAAGGAAGTCACTTTGGGAAGGAAGCGCGAGACTCCTCAAGTTTTCGTCGGGAGCGGAGCATGACTTTCATTGAGTTGCAGCACGAGATGGAGCGTCGGACCGGGAAGAAACTCCACAGTGCCTACATCGGCGGAGTTCCGATGGGGACGTGGCTCTACTACCCGATTGCCGACGACGAAGTGTTCGACACCGTGAACGTGCCGATTCGGAACCTTCGACTCAACGAGGATGAGAGCGGTTTCGTCTTTGATGTCGATTTGCCGGAGGTGGCGGCATGATCTACGAGTTCATCCACGAGCCGACCGGCGAGATCGTCGAGATTCACTTCCCCGCGAAGGAAGCACCGTCGATCGGCGAGGAGATCATGCACGCGGGCCGGGTGGTCCGCCGCATCGTGAGCCGGTCGATGCAGGTCAACACGCACCCAAACACGGGCAAGTACCCCTACGTCAGCAACGCCCTGCCCACGACGATCGCCGACGACGGCGATTGCAGGCTGGTGCGCGAGAAGCCCGGCGGCAGGCTCAAGCCGCTCGTCGAGTCCAAGGCGCACGAGCAACGCCTGATGTCGAAGTACGATTTGGTGAAGGGCCTCTAGACGGGGTATAATGGGGCATCGGGCAGTCGCCCGAGCAGTTTCAGAGGGCTGTCGCCTTCGCAGGAGATGCGATGGCAGACGCCCAGGAAACAATCCAGGTCCAGCCTGAATCCGTTACCGAAGCAGCGAACACTGCGCCAACGTCGAACGCCGAAGGAACGCAAGCGGTCCTCTCGGAAGATGCGGCGTTGGACAAAATCCTCGGAACCTCTCCCACGGG
>CAZTPJ010000123.1:0-6764 GCA_964614515.1 uncultured Phycisphaeraceae bacterium
CCACCCGCGCCTCCCACCCATCGCCCTCGTACCATGCCCCATGACACCCACCGCCGACGCGGCGATGCTGGACCACGCCGATGACCTTCGCGCCGAGTTCCACATCCCCACCGCCGCAAGCATCGCACAAGCCGCCGGAGGCACGCCCATTCCCGGCGACTGCATCTACATGTGCGGCAACTCGCTCGGCCTGATGCCCCGCCGCACACCACACATCATCAACGAAGAACTCAACGACTGGATGAAACTCGCCGTCGCCGCGCACACCAAAGGCACACGGCCGTGGCTCCCATATCACGAACGCCTGCGCGAGCCCCTCGCCCGACTCGTCGGCGCCATGCCCAGCGAAGTCGTCGCCATGAACAGCCTCACCGTCAACCTCCACCTGCTCATGGCGTCGTTCTATCGCCCAAAGGGGGGGCGAACTAAAATCCTCATCGAAGACTCCGCCTTTCCCAGCGATTCATACGCCGTGCAGAGTCAGGCCGCATGGCACGGCCTGGATCCGCGCGAAACCATCATTCGACTCCGCCCGCGCGATGGTGAAGCCACACTGCGCACCGAAGACATCGAACATGTCATCGCCCAGCGCGGCGGCGAGATCGCGCTGGTGCTCCTTGGCGCGGTGAACTACCTCACCGGACAATGGTTCGACATGCAGTCGATCACCAGCGCCGCGCGACGCGCGGGATGTACCATCGGCTGGGATCTGGCACACGCCGCCGGAAACGTGCCGATGCGCTTGCACGACTGGAATGCCGACTTCGCCGCGTGGTGTTCATACAAATATCTTAACTCAGGTCCGGGCGCCATCGCCGGCGCATTCGTGCATGAACGTCATCATCGTGATACAACCCTGCCGCGCCTGGCGGGCTGGTGGGGCAACGACCCGGCCACGCGCTTTGTCATGAAGCCCGACTTTGACCCCGTCACCAGCGCGGACGCCTGGCAACTGTCAAACCCGCCGATACTCTCGGCCGCGCCACTCATCGCCTCGCTCGAACTCTTCGATCGCGCTGGTATCACGGCGCTTCGCCGAAAGTCAGAAGCACTGACCGCGATGATGGAGGCCGAACTCCAACGATCCCTCCACGCCCGCGTGCGAATCCTCACACCAACCGACGCAGCGCAGCGCGGCTGTCAGTTGTCGCTGTCAATCAAGGGCGCCACACGGGAACTCGAACAGCGACTCGCGCGACGCGGCGTGGTCGTGGATTATCGCGAGCCGGGAATCATTCGCGCCGCCCCCGTTCCGCTCTATAATACATTCGCCGATGTGCAGGCGTTTGTCACTGCGCTCACAGACTGTCTTCGCGAGAGTTGATCCATGATCCCACGACCGCGCATAGGGGTGAGTTTCACATGAGCGCACCGACGGCCGTCATTGTCGGCGCTGGCCTCGCCGGTTCACTCATGGCATGCTACCTTGCGCGGCAGGGTTGGCGCGTGACCGTGTGCGAAAGACGCTCCGATCCGCGTGCGGCCGGCTTCATCGGCGGACGATCCATCAATCTCGCCCTGTCGATTCGCGGGCGATGGGCCTTGCAGGGCGTCGGACTTGAAGAGGCCGTGCTGCGCGACGGCATCGCAATGCCCGGGCGGATGATTCACAGGCCGGTTGATCCCGCGACGGGTCGCGTGCCGCCCGTGGTCTTTCAGCCATACAGCGCCAATCCCGGCGATGCGAACTATTCCGTCTCACGCTCCGCCCTGAATCTTAGTTTGCTTCATGCCGCCGCCGCGCACGACAACGTCTCGCTTCACTTTGACATGACCTGCCTGGATGTCGATCCCGCGGAAGGCACGATTGACTTTCACGACGGCGATGACTTGCATCATCGCATGACCGCCGATCTGGTGATCGGCGCCGATGGCGCCTACTCGGCCGTGCGACAGAGACTGGTACGCATGGATCGCTTCGATTTCTCACAATCATACCTTGAGCATGGCTATAAGGAACTGACGATTCCGCCGGCACGACAACTCGGGCTTGATGCTCGCAAGCATGATGGTTTCGCGCTCGAACCGCACGCGCTGCACATCTGGCCGCGGGGGGGGGCGATGATGATCGCCCTGCCCAACGCCGATCGCACGTTCACATGCACGCTCTTCTGGCCGATGGAAGGCGAACATGGGTTGACTTCGCTGCGAAGCCCGCCCGAAGTATCCGCGTGGTTCGCGAAGCATTATGCCGACGCGGCGCCACTGATGCCACATCTTACAAGCGAATACCTGGCGAACCCCAACGGCTCGCTCGTGACCATCCGCTGTCGCCCGTGGAGCGCAGGCGGTCGCGTCGTCCTCATCGGCGATGCCGCCCACGCCATCGTGCCGTTCTATGGTCAGGGAATGAACGCGGCGTTCGAAGATTGCCGGATTCTCGCGGAACTGCTGGGCGAACGCGGCACACGCGGAGCACCCGGCATCGCCGATGCGATTCATACATTCGAGCGGCAGCGCAAGCCGGATGCCGACGCCATCGCCGACATGGCCATCTCCAACTTCATCGAGATGCGAGACAAGGTCGGCACACCCGACTTTCTGTATCGCAAGCGCATCGAGCAGACGCTGCATTCGCTCCGCCCGGACATGGTCACGCCGCAGTACAACCTCGTTTGCTTCTCGACGACATCCTATGCGCACGCACAGCAGCGCGGCGCGATCCTGGATCGCGTGATTGACCGCATCACACACCGCCTGCCGCGACACACGGCCGAGCATATGTCCGATGTGGACTTTCGCAGTGCAGTGGCCCGGTTGTTCGATGAAGCCGACAACACGCTGAAAGGGAGCATCGCAGCAGTTGACATCCGTGGCGAACATGATATGATATCTCGGGCGATCATTGATATATCGCCATCCATCACGCCGAGCCTGGCCGTGTGGCCCGGCGACACGCCAGTGTCGCGAGAGGTATTGTGCGATTTGTCGCGCGGGGATACGATCACGTTGTCGACGCTTCGCGCGACCGTGCATCTCGGGGCGCACGCGGATGGACCGAATCATTATGTACACCCCGCGCCGGGAATCGGCGAGCGCTCCTTGCATCATTACATCGGCCCCTGCGATGTGGTCGAAGCGCGCGTCGCACGCGGCGCACGCGTCAGCCCTGCGGATCTCCAGACGCCCATCGCGAACCTGCGCCACCCGCGCATCCTCATCCGCACGAACACATATCCGGATTCCAAGGAGTTCAACAAGGACTTCGCGGGTTTGTCCGTTGAACTCATCGACGCGCTGGATGCACGCGGCGTCATCACCATCGGCATCGACACGCCGAGCGTGGATTTGTTCGAGTCGAAGGATCTGCCGGCGCACCACGCGATCGCGCGGCACGACATGGCGATCCTTGAAGGACTTGTTCTTGCACACATCACTCCGGGCGAGTATGAACTCATCGCGCTGCCTCTGGCGCTGGTCGGGTTTGATGCGAGTCCGGTGCGGGCGATTCTACGGCCATGGCCGACGCCGGCGTGACCCATCTATCATCCCGCCGCGATAACCTTCATCTCGATATGAATTGGCGTCTTACCGCCGGTGGGAAGGGCGGAGACTTCGACGGTGGTGCGCGTCGGTCGCGGGCGCTGCGGCGGAAAGAACTCGGCATAGATTCGATTATACGTCGCCCAGTCTCGCTTCATATTCGTAAGAAAGACCGTGACATCGACGATATCTTCCCACGCGAGTCCCGCTTCAGCCAGCACGGCGCGGATATTCTCGAAGCACGATCGCATCTCCGCCTCGATGCTGTAGTCGATCAGCGCGCCGCCGGCATCGACGACCGCGCCGGGAATGTCGCCGCTGCCGCGATGTCGCGGGCCAATGCCGGAGAGGAACACAAGGCCGCCCACGCGCCGGGCGTGGGGATATGGCCCGACAGGTTCGGCCGCTCGATTCGATTCGATCACGTCTCGCTCATTCGTCATGCCGCTTCCCTTGCTTATGTTTCCAGTCGCAGGCACACATTCTTCGGTTCGGTGAAGAACTTGAGCGCTTCCGCCCCCCCCTCGCGTCCGACGCCGGATTGCTTCATTCCGCCGAATGGCGTGCGAAGATCACGAATCATCCAGCCGTTGATCCAGATGATCCCGGCGTCGAGGCCCGCGGCCACGCGGTGCGCCCGCGACAGATCGCGCGTGAGGACGATCGCGGCCAGGCCATACGGCGTGGAATTCGCCAGTCGCATCGCCTCACTTTCATCCGCGAACGTCTGCACTGTCACCACCGGACCAAATATCTCCTCTTGAACAACACGGCTGTCATTGCCAAGCCCTTCGATCACTGTGGGAAGATAGAATGCGCCGCGCTGACATCGCGCGGGCAGTTCAGACGGCGCGGCCCGCCGTCCGCCGCAGAGAATCTTCCCGCCGGTTGTGCTCGCCAATGTTACATATGAATCAACCTTCGCCAGGTGGGCCTCGCTGACGAGCGCGCCCTGATCCGTGTTTGCATCGAGTGGATCGCCGAGGCGAAGGGCCTCGACCTTATTCACCAGCGCCTGCGTAACGTCGCGCGCGATTGAACGATGCACGAGAACTCGCGAGCCGCACAGGCAGATCTGTCCCTGATTCGTGAAGCCGGCCCGCGCGGCCGTGGCCGCGGCGGCATCCACATCGACATCATCAAAGATGATGAGCGGGTTCTTGCCGCCGAGTTCGAGGGACACGCGCTTGAGTTGTTCGCCGGCCGTCTGGCCGATCCAGCGACCCACGCCGGTTGAACCTGTGAACGAGATCGCGGGTATGCGGGGATGCATGATGATTGCGGCGCCCGCCTCGGCTCCCAGCCCATGCACGATGTTAAGTACGCCTGGCGGCAGGCCGGCTTCAACGCTCAGGCGCGCGAGCAGGTGGGCGGTGGCGGGGGTGACTTCGCTTGGTTTGCACACGGCCGTATTGCCCGTCGCCAGAGCGGGGGCGATCTTCCATGTTAATAAGTACAACGGGAGGTTCCACGGTGAGATCAGTCCCGCCACGCCGCGCGGGCGACGCAAAGTAAGATTCATCGCCCACACTGGCGGCCCCACGGCCGGCGAGTGCGTCTCGTGCATTTCGCCCCCCGCGTGCAGCACGGCCCCGGCGAAGAAGCGCAGGTTGGCCGCAGCGCGAGGGATGTCGACGCTGCGGGCGAGAGTGATCGGCTTGCCGGTGTCGATGCTCTCGGCTCGCGCGAGGTCTTCGAGGCGCGAGTCGATGAGATCGGCGAGCGCGAAGAGGACGCGCGAACGCTCGGCGGGTGGCGTTGTGCTCCATGCGTTGAACGCGGCATCCGCGGCGTCCACGGCCGTGGCGACATCCCGCGCATCGGACCGCGCGACGTGGGCGTATGTCTCGCCCGTGGCCGGGTCGATGACATCGAGCCACGCGCCGCCGATGGGAGGGCGGAATTCGCCGGCGATGAAGTTGGCGATCCGGTCTGGCATGTGGGGGATGGTATCGCGGTGGGAGCGGGTCGGGTGGAAGGTTCACCGCGAAGGGCACTGGGGACGCGGAGTCGGCGCGGAGGGTGGAGGGGGGGGTGCGAGAGGAGAAGTGCATGGGCGTCCTGCGCGAGTGGGCGATCCTGGCCTGGTGGTTCGAGGCGGATTGTTGGGGCACGGGCATGGGGCTGTTGATCTCTGCGTTGTGAATGAGTCTGAGTTTGTGAGTTCCATCTCCTTCGCCCCTGCCGGGGCGGGATGGATCATTGCGGGATGGATCATTTTCCTGTTTGCCACGGGCTTCGGCCGCCTTTGGCGGCCTGCACCCGTGGCTACAGCCCTGCGCCCCTTTGGGGCGAAGAGATGCGCGTCCGCTTCATGGGCCGCGCAGAAGTTAATAAGTACATCCGAGACGGTGTGGGTGGGGAGTCCGACAATGCGAAGCGCATTGTCGGGGCACGGTGTTGTGGTGACGTGCAACCGTCAGGTTGGAGGCTGCGGGTGGGCTAACTGGAATCTTCGGCGGGGGCGATGTGGGTGATGCGCCAGGCTTGGTGGTATTCGAGTTGTTCGAGGGTGAGGTTGAAGGTGAAGGATCTGGAGCAATGGTCGGGGTAGGAGAAGGTGATGTTTTGTCTGGCGGTTTTATATTCACCGTGGGCCTGGCTGCCGAGGAGGGGTTTGGACTCGTGGATCATCGGATGCAATATGGCGGATGTGAAGTTGGTGAGTTGATGGTGGTGGCCGTGGGCTTGTGCGAAGGCGTGGGGATCGGTGGCGGCTTTTGGGTGGTGCCGGGTGTCGGCGAGGCTGGCGCGGGCGGTTTCTGAGAGTGAAGCGAAGAGTTGTTCGAGGCCAGCGTTCTCGTGCGGGTTGTCGTTGTGTTGCAGGCGCGCGAGGACCCGGGTGATGATGTCTTGTGGTGAATCATCGGCACGGGGTTCGGTGATGCGGCCGAGGAGCGTGCGCATGGGGGGAGGCGTGTCGGGAGGTTTGATGCTGGGTTTGCGGTGAAGCGGGCGAAGGAGTGCGGAGGCGGCGCGGCGGGCTTCGATGGGATCATCGGTGGTGTCGAGGAGCGTTGTAAGTGTGTCGATGGCCTTGGCGCGAGCGTGCTGGAGCTTGCGGTGGAGGGCGGCATCTTCGGCGTCGAGCGCGGCGGCGATGCGGGTGCGTGTTTGAGGAGTGGCGAGCCAGTCGAGGAGGAGGGGGAGGGCGATGTTATGTTTAGCGGCGATGTCGATGGATGAGAGATCGCCGGCGAGGATGTCGTGGAGGAGCGTGGCGTCTTGGCCGGCGCGGGCGGCGCGGCGACCGGTGCCGGCCCGACGGGCTCGGTCGACTC
>CAZTPJ010000124.1:0-6582 GCA_964614515.1 uncultured Phycisphaeraceae bacterium
GCCCGCGCCTGTGATTCGTGCTTGCGATGCTCCTTCACGCGATCCTGCAGCGCGGCCAGCGAAGCGCGAAGCGCTTCGCGCCGCGCGATCGACAGCGGCGTCGCGTCGATCGCGGCCGACACATGCGACACTTCCGCCGCGAGCGCTTCGCCCTCGAGCGAGTTGGCCGTGCTGAGGCGCCTGGCCAGTTCATCCGCCGAGGCTTCGGCGGCGTCGGCTTCGCGTCCGGTGACGGCCTCGACGCGGCGAATGCCCTTGGCGATGCCCGTCTCGCTGATGAGCGCGAACGCGCCGATGGCGCCGGTCGTGGTCGCGTGCGTGCCGCCGCAGAGTTCGATCGAAAACGTCTCCCACGCATCGTGCTCCGGCGCGGCGAGCAGGTCGGCCACGGGACGGCCGATGGACACGATGCGCACCGGATCGGGATACGCCTCGCCGAAGACCGCGCGCAGGCCGCGGATCGACCTGGCCGACGCGAGCGGGGCGAGGTCGGCGTGAATCGTGAGGTTCTCGCGGATGCGATCGCGGACGATGCGCTCGACCTGCGCGGATTGTTCGGGCGTCATCGGGCCGTTGTGTGAGAAATCAAAGCGCAGGCGATCCGGCGCGACGAGCGAACCCTTCTGATCCGCGTGCCCGCCAAGAGTCTTGCGGAGGCCAAGGTTGAGCAGGTGCGTGGCCGTGTGGTTCGCGCAGATCGCGCGGCGGCGCGCATCATCAAGCACGAGCATGACATGATCGCCGACGCGGATCTCGCCGCGACTCATGTGGCCCACGTGCAGAATGTAGCCGCCGAACGTCTGCACATCGCGCACGCGAAACTCGCCCGGCTCGCGAAACTTCACATCGTTGGCGGTGTCGGACGTACTCACGTCCATGCGGCCGTGATCCGCCTGCTGGCCGCCCATTTCGGCGTAGAAATTTGTTTTGTCGAGAATGAGGCCGATGGGCTTGGCGCTGCGGGCCGTGCCGGTGGCCTGACGATCAAAGTCCGAGCCGTTCCAGATGGCCTTGACGCGCGCGGAGATGACACGCCCGTGGAACTTGTCCTCATCGCGCGTGGGCGCGATGCCCTGTTTCTGAAGACTTGCCACGGCGTCGGCATCGAGGGCGATGGCCGCGGTCTCGGTGTCCTTGGCCCCGGCGCGCGATCGCTCGCGCTGCTCTTCCATCAATCGCTCGAACCCTTCGACATCAACCTTCAGGCCGCGTTCCTCGGCCATCTGAATCGTGAGATCGAGGGGGAAGCCGTAGGTGTCGTAAAGAAGGAACGCTCTCGCGCCAGAGAGCGTCACGACTTTGGCAGCTTCTTCGCCAAGCAAGTCTGAGATCCTGAATGGTATCGCGATAGCAGAGACCTCTCCCTGTTGATCTTGAAACGTTACGACTGAGGTTGGTGTGCCTTTGCATGACCGGAGCGCCTCTAGAGTGCGATCGGAACTACGTTCCGAAATCAAACCAATTGAAGCTAGAGACACGATCTGCATTTGCTTCTCCTTGCCAAACACGTTCGCCACCAATACGTCCACATCTCCGGCGAACATACCAAGTCCCCTGTCCAGCGTCCTCCCAAAACTTTCCTCTTCCTCCCTGATGATCGCCTGCACGCGCTCCGGTTCCTTTCGCAACTCCGGGAACGCCTCGCCCATCGTCTCGACGACCACGGGCACGAGGTCCGCGAAGAAGCCGGTCTTCGCGTTCATCATCTGCCGTCCATAGCGCACGGCCCTTCGCAAGATCCGCCGCAGGACATACCCGCGCCCATCGTTGCTCGGCACCGCGCCATCGGTGATCGCAAACGTCAGCGTGCGCAGGTGATCCGCGATCACGCGATAGGCCGTGTCGATGTTGCCTTCATCCGCGGCGCCGAGTCTGCCGGCATACGGGCGTGCGCCGGTGGTCTTTTGAATCGCCGCGAAGATCGGCGCGAAGACATCCGTGTCATAGTTGCTCCGCTTGTTCTGCAGCACGCTGACGAGGCGTTCAAAGCCCATGCCCGTGTCAACATGCTTCGCGGGCAGCGGCCGCAGCGATGTCGGCCCCTCGCGGTTGAACTGAATGAACACGAGGTTCCAGATTTCGAGGACATCAGGGTCGCCGGTGTTGACGAAGATCGACGCATCGCGGTTGCCGATGCGGTCATAGTGAATCTCGCTGCACGGCCCGCACGGCCCGGTGTCGCCCATCTCCCAGAAGTTGTCCTTCATGCTCCCCGGCAGCACGCGCGAGGGGGGGAGGAACTTCAGCCAGAGGTCGCGTGCTTCGGTGTCGGGGGCGAGGCCACTGGCCTCATCGCCGCCGAAGTATGTCGCGTACAACCGATCCGCGGCGATGCCGAACTCCTTGGTCAAGAGTTCCCACGCCCACTCGATCGCTTCCTTCTTGAAGTAGTCGCCGAAGGACCAGTTGCCGAGCATTTCGAAGAACGTGTGGTGATAGGTGTCCTTGCCGACATCGTCGAGGTCGTTGTGCTTGCCGCCGGCGCGGATGCACTTCTGCGTGTTGACCGCGCGCTTGAGACGACCGAGGTCCGACTTCGGGTCGGCCGTGCCGAGAAACACCGGCTTGAACTGATTCATCCCCGCGTTGGTGAACAGGAGCGTGGGATCGTTGAGGGGCACGCAGGGGGATGATGGGACAAAGGTGTGCCCCCCGGCCGTGCCGCCGGGCTTGGACTTGAAGAATTCGATGAATCGCGTGCGGATGTGTGAGGCGGTGAGGGACATGGTTGCTCCGGTGTGTGTCGGAGCAAGTGTACGAGGGCGAATCAATCGACGATGCACTCGCCGGATGTCCGCGTCAGATCGCGGAAGGCGTGTTGGAGGCGCTGCGTGATCGGGCCGGGTGTGCCCGGGCCGATCGTTCGCCCGTCGATCTCGCGGACCCACGCGATCTCGCCCATCGTGCCCGTGCAGAAGCACTCATCGGCGCGGTAGAACTCGGCCAGGGACAGGTCGCGCTCCACGGCCGTGATGGCCAGTTCGCGGCAGAGTTGCAGGACCACAGCGCGCGTGATGCCCTCGGGACATGCGATGCAGCGCGGGGTGTGGATGGCGGGCGTGGCGCCGGCGTCTTGCGGCGCGTGTGGGTCGCGCGTGATGAGGAACAGGTGCGTCGCGTTCGTCTCAGCCACGAAACCACGCGAATCGAGCATCACCGCATCGTCCGCGCCGGCCGTGTTGGCTTCCATCTTCGCCAGGATCGAGTTGAGCAGGTTGTTGTGATGGATCTTCGGATCGAGGACATCCGGGGATGGTCGTCGGATCGACGCGGTGATGAGGCGCAGGCCCGCGTGCGTGTCATACACCGGCGGTTTGTGTTCGGCAAGGACGATGAGCGTCGGCCCGGTCGTGTTCAATCGTGGGTCCATGCCGGAAGTGATCTTGGCCCCGCGCGTCAGCGTCAGGCGGATGTGGACGCCATCGCGCATGGCGTTGGCCGTGAGCGTGCGGCGGATGTCGGCGATGATGCGATCGTGCGTGGGGATGTCGGCGAAGCCCAGGGCCATCGCGCTATGGGTGAGGCGGTCGAGGTGCTCGCGGAGTTTGAAGATGCGCCCGTCATACACCCGCAGTCCCTCCCACACCGCATCGCCGCCTTGCACGGCCGAGTCAAACGGACTGACGCCCGGCTCATCGCGATGAAAGAGACGGCCGTTGACGCAGTACTGGAGGTCTTTGTTGAGGGGGTTGAAGGTTTGGAGCATGGGAAAGACGCCCCTGGACGTGCGGGTGGCCTCCGGGACGTCGCCGAGCGCCTGAGTACCGATCGACGCAGACGCGGAGCGACACACAATAGCCGCGGGGCGCCCGCTCAGGGCTGGATTTTGACGTACACGCTCTCGCTTGGCACGCCTTCATCGTTGATCAGGAACAGCATGTAGAAACCGGGCGGCGCGATGTTTGCGTTGGCTGGAGAGACGACCGTGATGTCGCCCTCATCGGCGGAGAAGGCCAGCGGCACGCGGCGCTGGTCCTGGCAGAAACTGTGCGTCACCGAAGCCAGTTTGATGAGGGCAACGTCCGTGATCTTCATGCCAGTCGGCGTGTAGTTGAAGGAATAGGTGCCTGCGTAGTTCATCGCGCTCGGCGCGTTAGCGATCTCGGGACGAGTCGGGCTGCCGTCAAGATACGGCGGGCGGAAGATCTGTTGTGAGGGCCGGTTGTCACCGCCGGCGACGACGACGCGGCCATCGGGCAGGAGCGCAGCCGTCGAGTGGTACCATCGCTCGCCGTCCTCTTCCTCCATCGGTGGAAGTTCCGTCATGGTGTTGGCGACGGGGTCATAGAGTTCTGCTTCAAGAACTGGGTAATCTTGCGAACCTTGCAGGTTTCCACCCGTGATAAGGACTTTGCCATCGGGCAGGATCGTCAGGTTGTGATTGCGGCGAGCATACTCCATTTGCTCGATGCCCTGGAATTGCCAAGTAGGCGACGGGGTCGTCATGTCGATGAGAGACACCTTGTTGCACGCCTGCGTATTACCCGCGCTCGATCCGCCGACCTTGAGGATCTTGCCCGGCGCGAACATCACGGCGGAACAGTGGCTTCTCTCTGAGTGCTCGGAGTTCGTCGGGCCGCTGGTCCACGCCGTCAAACCCGCATCGAGGATTCTCGTCGCGTCCCGCGGGCCGGCGCAGAAGATCCGTCCGTCGGGCAGCACGAAGCAGAATGGATAAGTTGCGGGATACTGCGATATCGTCGCGCCAAGATCCCACGAGCCCGGCGGCGAGGCTGGATCGTAGATTTCGTTCTGCGTTGCGTGGCCGGGGATGTCGCGGTTGATCCGCCCGAGCGTGACCAACACCTTCATGTGCGGGTTCCCCATCGCATCGTTGCCGAGCATCGTGCAGGTTGGATACCAGCGGTTGTACTCCATGTCGGGCGGTGGATACGGTGACGGATTCCACGCTCCGCTTCCGGCAGGGTCGAACACGTCCGAGAGTTTGCTCGCATACAACCCGGCACCCCATCCACCGCCGCCAACGAAGACTCGTCCATCTGGCAATGCGCAGTGACCCGAGCAAAAGAAGTAGTTGTGGCTATTGGGTTTGGCTTCGAAGTCACCACGCCCAGGAGCCGTGATCGGAGGAGGCGTCCACAATCTGCACTTCGTGTGATCTTGGAACGCCAGGAACTTGCCATTCGGAAGGTGAATCAGGTGAATGGCCACTATGGCTGGGGGATCACCTCCCTGAGGTTCAAATGGTTGCAGACTCTCCCAAGAACCCGCCATCATCGCCTCCTTTCCCGAACCACGATCACCCAGCCCGCGAGCAACACGATCATGGTTGCCGGCGAAGGCACGATCCTCACGAGATCAACGTGGAGCGGAGAGAATGCCGCGCCATGAGGAGCGGCAAACTCGATTTCGACACGAGAAATAGGCTGTCCTGTTCCCTTCGCCCAGTGTAACGCGATACTGCCATTCACATACAGGAACAATCCATCAGAATCCAGTTCGAGTCTGAACTCGTGAGTACCCGGTCCCGGTGCCGGTGTCGTGAGCAACGGAGGGGATGCGCCCGGTCGCTCCATGAAGATGACCGGCGTTCCTCCCGTCTCGTCATACCCAAAGGCGGCCTGCAATCCTTGCCGACCTGTCAAACTCACGCTCAACTTGCGTCCTTCGCCAGAGCCCCACCCAAGAACAGTCGTGACGATCTGGTTCTCGATCTTGAAGTTCGTAAACTCCGCCTCGATCCCCGCCACATTCGGCTGGCCCGGCACGCCGGGATGAAAGAGTCCGCTCACCGTCAGGCGGCTGTCGGCGACGGTGTGTTCCCAGTGCCCCGGCGGCGGCTGTTGCCAGTGCGGCCGAAGTTGATCCCCGCTGAACGTGTCGAAGAAAATGTTCTGTGCGCGGGCCGAATCGCACGCGCACGTCATCGCCAATGCCAGCGGTGCCGCCATCGTCGTGATCCTGTTCATCGCCCACCTCCCGGCCGAAGCCGTTTCCCTTCAAAGTACCAAAGTCCTGGGTCGTTGTCAAGCGTTATCGCTCCGCAGAGTGGTGGAGGCAGTGCGCCGGCAGAAAGCCAGCAATAACACTAGGTAGCGGGTTGCGGTAATCTACCGCTTGAGACGCTCTGCGCGGAGACAGTCATACAGACGGCGGCATTCCGCCAGCACCGGCTGCAGCGACATGGGAATGTCGGCGTTGCGTGGGCGCGGGCGCTCGAAGCCGGTGGATTCGTACACGGCGCGATACCAGTGCGGCCCCCACACGCCGTCGGTCTCGCGCGGGCCGGGCGACCATGACAGCATCGCGGGGTCAAACTCGATGCCCACGGCCTCGCACAGGAATCGCAACATGCGCGGCGGATCGTCCAGCACATCGGCCGCGTCGAGTACCGGCGGGGCGTGGCCGAGCCGCTCGGCGAACATAAGAAACAGTCGATACTGCTGCGGCAGGCCGAGTTGGTCCGGCGTGGGGTTCGGCACAACCTTGATGAACGACGCGAGAACCTCCAGCGGATTGCGGATCAGCAGCACGTTGCGCATCGAGTGAACCCAATCGAGTCGCTTCCAGTCTTCGTGCAGGATGTGATGGGCCATGTGCTTCTGATAGAGGATGGTTGTG
>CAZTPJ010000125.1:0-6482 GCA_964614515.1 uncultured Phycisphaeraceae bacterium
GTCGCTGTTGCTTTCCTTTCCTCTGGGTACTTAGATGTTTCAGTTCCCCACGTTCGCTTCACACGCCTATACATTCAGCGGGTGATGACCCTTGCGGGCCGGGTTTCCCCATTCGGACATCCATGGATCACAGTTCGGTTACCAACTCCCCATGGCTTTTCGCAGGTTCCCACGTCCTTCATCGCCTCTCGACGCCAAGACATCCACCGTGTGCCCTTGTTCACTTGGTCGCACCAACCGGACGCCGCAATCCCTTCGAACCACACCGTCAAATCGGTACACCAACGTTTCGATCAATTAATCGCCTACTGCGCTCGCTTGCATTTTCGGTGCATGCTTCCCCCACGGCCACCGTCAGACGGCACATCACCGCCCGCCGACGCCCTGGGGGACTTCGTCTTCTCTCGCCATGTTGTCAAAGATCCCGGCCGACTGAAGGATCAACCCGCAGTCGCCCACCGCACGCCGATCTGGCGCCGGCTCGCTCTCTCAAATTCTGGAGCGTGAGGGGAGTCTAGGCGGGTAGGAACCAAGGTCAAGCGCGCCAGAAGCGCGATCCCCACACATCCAACGCCTCCCCCAGCGCCCGCTCGGGATACCGCTGGCCGTCAGCCCTCCCACACAAGAAAACACCCCGCCGAAACGGGGTGTCGAACTCAACAGAAATCCTTCATGGGTCGCGACTTAGCCGCCGCCCCCACCACCACCACCCCCACCACCACCGGGCGGACGCGGAGGCTCAGGCTCGGGCCTCGGTGTACGGCCCGGACCGGGGCCGGGCTGCACCGGTTCTGGCTCGGGCACGGGCTGGCCTTGCGTCTCGCCTTGCTTGGCCGAGGCGCTCAGTCGCGAGTAGACCTCGGAGGAACGATCGATGTCCGGCTGTCGAACTTCCAGTTCGCCATGGGCGTTGCGAAGGATCGCCTGGAACCGTGGCGCGGGCGGCGCGAGTCCTCGCCCGATGTTCGCACCCGGGACCGACGAGACGTCGAGCAGGATCACGTCTGTGATGGCCGTGACTTCCTTCGCGGCCGGTCGAGCGCCGGGCGGGAGCGCGGGCGTCCCTTGACTTGGTGGCGGCGGCACTGTGCCGGGGGGGGGCGTTGGGGGCTGACCGGCGGGCGGGGATTCGACGGTGTCGAAGATCAGAAGGTTGTCGGGGAGTTGGGCCACCGCGCGGATGCGATCGCCGGGTTCGAGGCTGATGGAGCCTTTGCGCCAGAAACCGTAATAGAACGTGAAGACCTCGGCCGTGGCGCGTGGGCCGCCCATGAGGTTCGCGCCGCCGTCGGACGCGGTGGTGATGAAGAACTGCGATTCGGGATCGACGGTGATGGGCTCTGTCCAGGGGGAAGGCTCGCCGAGGATGATGCGAGTCTCGGCGAGTGGCTTGACGGACTCATGCAGGGCTGCGCCGCGTCCGAAGGCCGGGTTGTTGATGACGATGCGCATTCGATAGCGGTACGTCGCGCCGGGCTTGGCCGTGAGATCAAACGTCCAGAGTCGCACGGCCTCATCTTCGAGCAGCGGGGTCTGGGGCGGTGGTTCGAGTCCTGTGATGGCGCCGGGTTGACCTTCGCCTTCGGGATCGTGGCCCAAGGCCCGCAGTTGGGCGTCGACTTCGTCGATCTGGCCGTAGATGCGTTCGAGGGTTCTTCGCATGGTGCGTTCGGCGGCCGATTCACCTGTGTTGCGAGGGTCGGGCTGCGGAGTGCGCAGATCGCGTCCGCCTGGTCCGGGTTGTCGACCCGGACCCTGCTGACGCGGGCCCTGGCCGAGTCGTGCCTCGATGCGTGCGGCGTCGCGCTGGAGTTCCTGCCGACGCGCCAGGAGTGTTTCGGATTCTGATCGTGCGAGGCCGCGGGCACGGGCGGCCGCGGATTCGGTGGGCGGAACCCATTCCGCGCCGGCGATTCGGGCATAAAAGGGCGGGCGGCGAACTTCCGAGGCTTGTCGCGACGCTTCGGCGACGACGACTTCCATGTCGCGCGTTCGCGTGATGGACTCATCGATCATCGAGAGGATGCTGGTGCGGCCGGGGGGGAGTGGAAGTTCCACAAGGTTTGTCCACTCGCCGGAAGGGAGGAGTTCTTCGCGTTCAAGCCTGACGGCCAGAATCTCGACGAGTCCGCGCCACCAGCCTGGGTTGAGCGGGAGCAAGGGGCCTTGGCCGTCGGGGTCGCGATCGAGCGCTGCGAGGAGTTGCCGCGCGTTGTATGTCGCCTCGATGGTGACGGCGCGAACGTCGAAGGGTTGCTGTGCGGGAAGGAGCGCGGCCAGATCCGGCGAGGCCTGCGCCTCCCACGGATCGATGGTGCCGAGATAGACATCGGCGATGGGCTTGGCCGGGCCGGGGACGGTTGGCAGGACGATTCGGAGTCCTTCAGCGCCACCGACGTCGGCGCCGCCGGAGATTTCAACCACGGGCCAGTTGCCCGCGAGGCGCTTGGACGGCGCGACGGGCTGTTCGAGTGCGGCGATGAATCGCGGGAGCATGTCGAACTCGCGTCCTTCGGGAAGGTCGGGGTCGATGCGCGTCATGCGAGCATCGAGTTGCTCGGCGAGGCGTTCGGCGGGCTTGAACGCGTCGCGCGGCGCGAGTTTCTCCTGCGAACCTGGAAGTACGATCTGATTCGGCTGCGACAGGAACTGCATGGCAACCACGCCCAGGAAGATCAGCACGACCAGACCGAGCACAAGTTTCTCGACGTGGGCTTCAAACAGATTGACGCCTTTGAGTTTCATCGGTTCTTTCTCCATCGCCGGTTCTGACGGCGAAGGTGGGGGTCATCGAAGGCCGGGGTCTTCAAACTCATCTTCGGGGGCTTGCGGCACGGCGAGAAGTTCCTTGACGCGGCTGGGCATGAACTGACTCGTCCAACTGCGCAGGTAGATCATCTCCAGTTCCATCTCGACACGCATCACCGGGTCCGGGCCGTAATAGAACCCTTGACCCAGGTCCGCCCACACATCAACTTCCGACAGATCAAGGTCGGTGATGGAGATGAAGTTGGTGTTGGCCAGGGCATCGAGCAGCACGGGGAGCCGATCGATCGCGACGATGAGATACAGGTCCACACGGCGAACGTCGTACAGGTGGTTGAGCATGCCGCGGCCGGTCACGGACAGGAGGTGATCCGGCGGGATCAAGCCAGACTGGGCGTCGGCGATGGTCGTGATCTGAAGGTCCGGCGCGTACGTCGGAACGATGTTTTCGACCTGCAGGTTGATGATGCGCTTGACGATCGAGTCGGGCACGAGCGTCCGCGAGCCGCCCGCGTCGGTGTTGGCCGTTTCGATGGCCTTGAGGACATCGGAGACGACCCAATAGTCAAACTGCCACGCGAAACATTGTTCGAGGCTCGGTGGCGTGGCGGGAATCTCGCGCGGGATCACGGGGCCGACCTTCGTCGTGCCGGTTCCGGACGTGCGCGGGAACGACATATCAATCGTCGCGTAGAACGAGCCTTGGTCGGCACGTCGGCGATACTCACCGATGCGCTGATCCACGAGTTTCTTCTCGATGACCTGCTCTTCCTCAGCGCTGATCTCCTCGCCCGTGCGGGCGCCGGCGCGAAGGCGGTCCTTCTCGCGCTGCTGGACATCGCGAAGCACGGCCGCGATCTGCTCGGCCGATGGCGGCCCGATGCCGCCGTAGTTTCGCAGGAGCGCTTCAAAGGCGGAAGGCTCTCCGCCGCGGGCGCCTGGGACGAGCATGCGCACGAACTGAAGGGTCCTGGCCTGAAGTTCGCCCGGCGGCGGTTCGGGCAGGAGACCTTCGAGCAAGGGTCGATGATCGGCCCTGTTGCGTTGCTCTGCGAGTTCGATGACCTTCTGACCCTGTTCGAGTTGCTGCGCCCGTCGAGCGCGGAACCATTCGGTGACGCGTTCGTTGGGGGCCTCGGTGCGGGCGATGGGTGTTTCGTTGGGTTCCATCGCGAGTTCGGTGTAAGCGACGTTGACCTTCAGTCTGGCCATGAAGTCCTGCGCCTTTTTCTCACGCGCGGTGCGGATGTTCTTGTTCCAGGCCGAACTGCCGACCCATCCGCCCGCGAGCACCACGACCGCGATCAGCGAAAAGACAGGAATCCACAGATTCGCCTTGACCCATGCGAGGACTGGTTTCACAGTTCACCTTCCTTGTTCGGCTGAACGAGTTCGACGACCCACACGACCTCGAACTTGAACCTCGTGGTCTCGGGCGGAATCACATCACTGGTGGAAATCGGAAGCGGCGCGAGCGTCTCGAGGTCCTGCACACCGGGTTCGCTTCGACCGCCCGACTCCCCGCCACCGGTGATCTGGCTTCCGCGCGGGGGCCTGCCTGGCGGCTGCTGCGGATTGCGCGGGTCCATCTGTCCGGGCCGCATTTCGCCCGGGCGCGGGGGTGGCGTGGGCGCTGTGCCCGTGCCGGTTGGCGCGGGCGTCGCTTCGGTGATTGTGGCCCGCAGGCCCTCGCGTCGCGCGATCACGCGCCATGAAGCGCGGTCGCCTTGTTCCTTGAGAATGCTGTACGGCACGCCCTCGCGCTTCGCATTGGCGACGAGCCATCGCTCGATGGTGTCGGAGATGAAAATTTGCGCATCGGGAACATCCGTGTCCACTTCGAGTTTGATCTCGATCCGCGGAATCTTGGTGTCGTCCCACTCGATGTCGCCGAGGTCGAATGCTTCAGCTCGGCGTCGCGCGGCCGGGTCTTCTTCGAGGGGCTGCGCAAGGGCCGTGCTCATGCCGCCTGGCCCGAGATAGTTGGTGATGAGTTTGCGCAGATAGAACGCGCGGGGCGGCTTGGTCTCGATGGGCAGCCGCGCCAGCGCTTCATCGGATGTCGCGAGCATCTGGGCCACATCATCGACGATGTGGGCGTAGATCTGGCGATCGGCGGTCAGCGAGAGCAGATTCGCGGCCGTGTAGTCCGCCGCCGACGCGACGGTGACATCCTGCGCTGCGTTCTTGAGGGCCTCAGCGCGTGAGATGGTCTGCTGGATGCGCGGAGAGGGCGGGTTGGCTTCGACCTCCTGGCTGTCGAGGAACGGCCTGATGAACATGGCCGCGGCCGTGAGGGCTGCGATCGCGGCGGCAGCGCCGAACCACTTGGTCTTGCGGTTCCACATGGCCTGTCGCACGGCCGTGGTGGGCATGAGGTTGGCTTCGAGAGTTGCGAGTCCGAGTCCCTGGAGGGCGAGGCCGTAAGCCGGGGCGAGATTGACGGCGGCATCTTGAAACTCGCCCGCGCGTGGTCCTTCGACGGTGAGTCGCTTGAAGGATTCGAGTCGATAGACGTTGAGTTGGAGTTGCTGTTTGAGGAATCGGCGCATGCCGGGGAGTTTGAAGGTGGACCCCATGCCGACGAGGCGCGTGAGTTTGGCGTCGCGGTGCATGGACTTGTAATATTCGATGGACTTCTGCACTTCCTGGGCGAGGTCGCCGAAGACGGGCTTCATCTTCTGGAAGACGAGGCGCGCGTTGCGATCGGTTTCGGCCTCGCGCTTGAGTTTCTCGGCCTTGGGGTAACTCAGGCTGAACGCTTCGACGAGGGCCTCGGTGAAGTGATGCCCGCCGAGGAGGAACGTTCGCACCCAGACCCGGCCCTTTTCCGCGATGATCAGGTCAGTCGAGGTCGTCCCGATGTCCAGCAGGATCGTCCCCGGCGTTTCGACGGAGAACTCCATGTCATAGGCCATCGCGTTGTAGACGGCCACGGGGCTGGGCGTGAGCACATCCGGCGTGAGGTTCACGTCGGCGTAGAGCGCAAGGCGCTCTTCGATCTGCGCCCGGCGCATGGCGAAGATGCCGACTTCGATCTCGGGCGAGTCGGGGCTGATGAACGTCTGGTAGTCCCATTCGACTTCTTCGAGCGGGAAGGGGATCTGCTGCTTGGCCTCGAACTTGACGATGCCGGGGACGCCGCGCGGCTCAACGGGGGGGAGTTTGGCGAATCGGGCGAGGGCCGCGTTGCCCGCGACGCTCACGACGATCTGGGCTCCGCTGAGGTCCACCTGGGCCGCCATCGCCCCCAGCGCGACGCGCATGGCGTCATCCTGGTCGATCTGCGGCGTTGAGAGCACCTTCTTGTGTTCGATGATGAAAAAGTCGACGACGCGAACGCCATCCCCGGTGTTCTCGAGTTTGAGACCCTTGATGGCCCCGGACCCGATCTCGATGCCCCAGCAGACGTTTGATGACGGCATGGACGATTCCTCGCAGTGATGCGTCCCGGCGGAAACCCGAAATCGGGCGTGGCGGGGCGCAAGGATGATCGTAGCAGATTTCACCCGACGCCGACACGAACCGTCGGCCCAACCTGCTTCGCAATGCTCGGATGGATTGTTCCCAAAGGCAAGCCGCGCAGGGCACAGGTTACAGGCCGGTGACAGAGGGTGCGGGTGGACCGCTTGGGTGGACCGCTCGCTCCGCGAGCGGTTCGCCTGGGTGGGCCGCTCGCTCCGCGAGCGGTCTCCTCAACTGCGTGGCGAAGGCAT
>CAZTPJ010000126.1:0-6171 GCA_964614515.1 uncultured Phycisphaeraceae bacterium
GAACGTCAGCTTCCCAAGCTGAATGTCGGGAGTTCGATCCTCCTCGCCCGCTTTTCCTGATCGCTGTGGACATGCGTGGACAGCGGCGGACAGCAAGCGACGATCTTCGCGTTTTTGGCGGGTTTGCGGCGCGTTGTGCGGGCGCGGGCGGGTGGCCGTCTCCGCGGGCAGTTTGGACATGCGTGGACAAGGATGGTCAGGGGCGGCCGCGCGTACGTGCAAGCGCAGGTGCAAGCAGTGGTGCAAGGAGAAGCGGCATGGGAGCGCCGCGTCGGCGTCCGAGCGCGGCGGCGAGGCTGGCTCAGCGCGACGACGATGGCGCACGTCACCCTCAACCGAGGCACGGCCTTCGGGTGACGTTGGCTCAACATCGGGCGGTGGACGGTCGGGCGATCCGGCTTGAGCGGCAGGGCCGGGACGCGGTCGATTTCGGACGCCTGGCGAGCGGGTGCAGAGGCCGTGCGCTGTCACCCGAAGCGATTCGATTGTGATATTTGAGGAGTCGCGAGGATTCCACAGTGGCCAGCAATGAGCGTTCACTGCCAGCCGCATCGCTCGCAAGTTGGCACGGTCACGACCCGGTGAGAATCGCCATGAGGTGGTTGTATTCTCCCTCGGCCGCCTCGGGGGACTCGGCCGACTCGGCGACGACTTCGCGCAGGATCGACTGAAACCGCTTTCGCACGGTCTGCACGGCCGCGACGGCGGTGGCCTCGGACGCGAACCCGTAGAGGGAGGCAATGTCGGCCAATGGAGGGGCGCTGACCTGCGCGACGGCGGGCTTGACCAGCCTGGCCTGAAAGAGCTCCCAGTGCCCGATCTTGCCCCTGCCGTGAAAGTGCGCTTCACAACGACGAAGGGCTTCCTCGAACTGAGCCAAGGCCCAGTGCCGATCGAAGTGAACAGCAAAGCCGTCGTCCGTGCCGTTGACAGCCGTGGGATCATCATCGGCCAGCGAGCGAATCTTGACGCGATCACGGCCGCGCGATCGTGACCGCCTGTGGTGATCGATGTGGAAGCGTTTGAGCGAGATGCACATGAGCGTGCGGAGGCGTCGGGTCGGGTTGGGCTGAACCCTCGTAAACCAGCCGCGCGAGAGTACGACCGTGGCAAAGAACTCCTGCGTGACATCCTCCGCCTCTTCGGGCGACAGGCCACGAAAGTGCAGAAACGCCCGGACGGCCGGGCGATAGATTCGAGCGAGTTCATCCAGCGCCAGACGCGCATCGTCACCGCCCACTTTCACCCGCGCGATCAGCGACCAGTGGGTGGTGGCGAATCCGCGAGGTTGGTCGGTGGGTTCCATGACGACGCCTTCCGCAGGAAGAACCGCAGATTTCCCGTGCCGAGATTCCTATATTGACCGATTCTTCGCGTAGTTGCAAGGGGATTCGCATCGCGGACCCGACCGGGATGTTTACATGTCCAGCCCACGCGACGAGGATCCCGCGTCTTTGACCATAGAGGCGGCATCGCGCATCTTCCATGCTCTTAGAGATGAGGATCGCGCCGCCGCACCGACGACCCCCTGCGACAGCAGTCTGCCCCCGGGCTATACCTTGGTGCAGGGACTCGGCGCGGGGGGCGGCGGTTTTGTATACAGCGTCTATCGGGACGGCTCGGATCGGCCGTTGGCACTGAAAATTTTATCGATGCCTCTCGGGTCTTCGCGCGATGCCCAGCGTGCGTGGCGGGAGTTGGACTTGTTGGAGTCGCTGCGGTTGCCAACCGTGCCTCGGCTGCTGGACTACGGCACGCACGACGGTCGTTTGTTCTTCGCGACCGAACTCATCGAGGGCCGCCAACCTCATGTCGTGGCCAGGCAGGACGCCCTCGACCGCCAGGCTCGCGTCGAACTCCTGGCGAGAATCTGTGAAGCCGTGCGCACGCTGCACGAGCACGGCGTGATTCACCGCGATCTCAAGCCGGCGAACATCCTGATTACGCCAGGGGGCGAAGTGGTCATTCTCGACCTGGGACTCGCAGCCCTGCTGACGGACGATGTCTCAACGACGCTCACCAGTGATGGGCACCCGATCGGAACGCCCGCCTTCATGGCGCCCGAGCAGGCGCGGGGCGAGCGCAGCCGATTCTCCACGCGAACCGATGTCTACTCCCTCGGAGCGATCGGGTATCTACTTCTCACCGACAACACGCCGCACGACGTGAACACGCCCATCTACGAAGCCGTCCGGCGCGTGGCCCAGGATCCGCCACGACCACCACTCTCGCTTGAACCGACCCTGCCCAGGCCGCTTGCGGCCGTGCTGGAGAAGGCGTGCTCGCCGACGCCGGAGCGTCGGTATCCTGGTGCGATCGACTTGGCATCCGACCTGCGCCGATGGTTGTCGGGAGAGCCGGTTGAAGCACACCCGCCCGGGCCGTGGCGGCGGGCCATCGCCTGGATCGCCAAGCATCCGGTGGTGACGACGAGCGTGGCGTGCATGGCAATGGTCATCGCGACGGTCATGGTGACGGAGACCAGTCTGTGGCTCCTGAATCGACGACCCTACGAGGTTGTGATCGAGAATGAAGGACGCTCGGCGCGGCTGATCTCCTACCGCGATGTCACGCTGCACTCATGGCACACGACGCAAGCGCACGGCATTATCTTCGGTGAGATTGTCGAGCGTCACGCCGCGTTTGGCGGTGGACGCGTTGTCGTCATGTCACTTGGCAAGACAATGGCTCGCAACCCGTGGGATGAGCAGATCTCGGTGTGGGACACATCCGACCTGTCACAGCCGATCTGGCATACTGGTGACACAGCCAAGGGCTTGCGGGCACCTCGAGAGAACCTGCCCTTGGTCACGGGCGAGCATGTGCGGAACTCAAATCCCGACCATGAGTGGTATCGCGCAACTGATCGACCGATCATCGCGGACATCTTCCCGGAGTCCCCTGGAGTCGAAGTCGTGGTCAGGCACCAGCACCACATGTACGACCCCGCGTGCATCCGAGTGTACGATCTATCCGGGAACGTCTTGTTTGAGGCGTGGCATTGGGGCGGCGGTGGTGACAGGATTTGGCTTTCCGGGCCACGACTGCTTATCTGCGAAGCGCTCAACAATGAATATCGGCAAGACGCACTCGGGATGACGTTCCAGGACAACTGGCCCCGCGTGATCTTCGCCATTCGGCCAGAATTCGGCAGGCGCCAGGGTTGGGTCAACCCCCGCATGGCCCGTGAAGGCGAGACGGCCGTGTGGTACCGATGCTTCCTGCCGCCACGCGAACTCGCGCCACACTACGTGGTACCCGCCCACCCTCCCCTGCCAGCCCAGCGCGACACGCACGTCGACGTCACAGTCTTCATTCGTGATACGGACGAAACGCTCATCTTCCGCCTCGACGAGCACGGCCAGGCCGTCTACACCATCGAAGCCGACGCCTACCGACACGCCATCACCCGCGGCGACCCCACCCGCCCCAAGCCCCACGCAGGCTGGATCACGGATGTGCCGGAGCCGAGACACCCGGGCGGGCAGCCCCAGCCTGTGTTGAGGCCGGAGTCCTCGGTTGGCGGTTGAAGCAGTGGTCGGCTGACACTGCGATTGGCGAAGGCTGCCCAGTTTTCCAATCACCCGGCAAGACGCCGGGACAGCGGGCTAATCGTGCTGCCGGCGTGCCTCCCCTGCGACCATCGCACTGCCCCCAGGCAGGCAGTCAACAGAAATTCCGCAGCCCCACCCTATCCACGGACAAGTCCTGCGTATTCGAGCATGAGAACCGTCGCGATTGCCTTGCCGTGCGGCGTGTAATGGATATTCGGATTGAGCAGCCGTCCAAGGAGAAAGATCATGCGTTGCAGCAGTTCAGCAGATTGCCAGTCAACCACTCGCGGTGCCTCGCGATCGACGTCGCACATCTGGCTCGCGGGCCTCGCGGGCCTCATGACAGGTGCGATGGCCCATGCGGGCATCATTCACACGCTGGCGCTTGCGCCGCCGGAAAGATCATCAGCGCAGCCGGGTGCAACGCTCACATCCTTCACCTACCACGGTCGCCTTCAGCGCGACGGCTCGCCGGTGCATGGTCCGACCGAACTCGTCTTCCGGCTCTTCGACGCCCCCGTCGGCGGAACGCCCATCGGACCGACGCTCGTCGCCAATCCCGATGTTATCAGCGGCGAGTTCGCGGTGGAACTGGACTTTCAGGTGGACCTTGCCCAGGCCGCGCCTCGATGGATTGAGGTTTCAGTGCGTCCGCTTGGCTCGACTGAGCCGTTCGTCACACTCTCACCACGGCATCCGATCGGGAACCGCGCGGCGCAGACACCGAAAGGACTCCGCGCCGATCCAATGGGGAATGTGACCGCCGGGGCAGTCCGCAACTCCGCCGCGCAAGCCACACACTCGGACGTGACGCCGCAGTCGGCAGGACGCCCACGCGACACGGCCGCAGTCAAGGCGCAGCCGCGCGATGAGGAGCTTCTTGCAAACGCCCGCCTCGACCCGCTGAACGCCGGCGGCCCGGGACCGGACGGCATTCCGCCGGGCGGTCAGGGCGGACCCGATCAGGGCTGGCAACTCAATGGCACACGGCTGTACTACAACGCGGGAGCCGTGGGCATCGGCACGGCCACTCCCGGGACGTATGGAGGAAGACTCGAGATCCTTGCGACCGGATTCAGGACTGGAGTTACCGCATTCACGAACGGTATTGCCAGCGTCCACGGTATCGTAGGTGCGGGATCACCGGGCAGTGGTGTCCTTGGTGAGACGCGAAGCGGACACAGCGGCTCAGTCGGCGTGCGCGGCAAGTCCACCACACCCCTCGGATTCGCCGGTTACTTCGAGGGAGGCCGAAACTACTTCCAGCGCAATGTCGGGATTGGTGCGCTCAACCCTACGGCCATGCTTCACACCGTCGGCTCGCTGCGCTTCCAGGATCTGTCACAGAACAACGCACATGATCGTGTCCTCACCACGGACACCGGCGGCAATGTCGCCTGGAGAGCGTTTCCCACCGGCGGCAGCGGCGGCGTTCAGAGCGTGGCCGGATCTGATGGGCTCTACCACAGCGGCTCCACGAACGTGACCCTGGGCATCAACAACGGCGGCGTGACCGAGGCGAAACTCGCCAATGGCTCGGTATCCAGCGGTAAAATTCAATCTGGCGCTGTCACGAGCGACAAGATCGCCAACGGCACCGTGAACAACAGCAAGATCAGCGATGTGGCGTGGAGCAAACTCACGGGTGTTCCGGGGGCGTTTCCGCCCTGGAGCGGAGGGAGCTCTCATGCACACTTCGGTGGCAATCTGAGCGTCGGTACATCGGAACAGTTGCGAAGACTGCACATCGGTGTTAACTCGCAGAACGATGGTTTGTGGCTCACAGACTACAGCAATGATCTTCGGAAGGGCGGACTTCTTAGTCCTCCAGGGGCAGATCGTGGCATTCAGGTACTTGGGCATACCTATGTCTTCCTCACCGCGTATGGTTCCGGCTTTACCACTGCCATTCAAGCGGTTGATCCGAGGGACGGAAGGTGGTTTGGAATCAAAGCGTTGGACTACACATACCCGAGTGAGGCGAAACTTAAGAGTGACATCCGCTACCTGACGCAGGCCGAGCTTCGGCAAAAACTCAGCGACGTTATGTCACTTCGGCCGGCGGAATACCACTTCACGGTGAGGCCAGAATTTGAAGACGGCCCTCCGCGTCGGGTGGTTGGCCTGATCGCGGACGAAGTTCCGGACACGATGCGAGGACCGGATGGCGATGGCATCTCAAGCTACGCTTTTCTGGTGACGCTTGCAGCAGCCGTGCGCGAGCTCAAACTGGAGCATGATGCTGAGAACGCAGCTTTACGGCAACATGTAACAGCGTTGGAGCATCGCATCGCGGATCTTGAAGGTTTGGTTCAACGCCTTGTCCAGCGCAACGACACGGGAGGTGTGCAATGAAGTCTCGCTTAAAGTCATCATCGATTGGCACCCTGACCGTAGCCGGACTCGCTACACTCGGCATTGGTCCAGTCGCCAGTGGTGTGCCCGCCATCGCTGCGGCCAGCGAACCGATCACTCTGGTTCACGTCGCCACTTTCACCATGAGCAGTCACGACTACGTGCTAACCGCATGGGTCGAAAGTTGGGAGTCGTCGTCTGCCCAAGCGATGGACTCGGGTGAAAGGAAGCAGTCGTGCTACCCCGACTGCGACCAGTCCAC
>CAZTPJ010000127.1:0-6142 GCA_964614515.1 uncultured Phycisphaeraceae bacterium
CCCCCCCCCCCCCCCCCCCCCCCCCCCCCCCCCCCCCCCCCCCCCCCGGTGTTTCGCGTCGTGATCCCGGCGAGTTGACCGATGAGCGTTTGCACCTTGATGCGCTCGGCGTATCGGCAGTGATCTCTGCGCTGTTCAGGTGAATGTGTCTGTGCGTTTCACCGCCTCCGATCCTCTGCCGGGGCGGTATCGATCATCATCCCGCTTCCCATGGGTTTCGGCCGCCCCTGACGGCCTTCACCCGTGGCGACCGCCCTGCGTCCCTCCGGGGCGAAGAGTTGCGCGTGCGCATCATTGACAGCGCTTCGGTCAATCGTGCCCGAGCGACACGGTTTCGCCTTCGTGCGCGATGTTGAAGCCCGCATCGCGAACGTGATGGGCCGCATCGCTCGCGGGGTTGAGCGCGGGGTTGGTGTGGTTGAGGTGAATGAAGCGAATGCGGGCGCGGTGTGATGCGGGAAGCGGCGCGAAGCGACGCAGGCTTTCTTCGATGAAGGGGTGGGGGATCTGCGACATGTCCCGGCCGGGGATCTCGCCGTTGGCGTAGAACGTGCCGTCGAGATAGGCGACATCGACCTTGGCGATTTCATCTTCGATCGAACGGTCCCACAGTTCCCACTTGTCGATGTCGGGGATGAAGAGGATGCTGCGTGATGGTCCGTCGATGCGAAACGCGACGGTCTCGGAGAACTCGTCGCGGTGTGGGACGAGCATCGGCGTGATGGTCAGGCGATCGTTGAGGATGACCGGTTGATCGGCGGCGAGGGGGCGCAGCGCGATGTTGCCGCTGGTGATGAGCAGGTTCCACGGCCCGTTGTCGGTCAAGAACGCTTGCATTCGCGGCATCGCGTAGACGGGAATCGCGGCATCGCCGATGACTTCACGGCCGAGTTGCATCAGGCCGGTGTAGTGGCCGATGTGGGCGTGGGTGAGGAAGATGCCGGTGAGTTCGGTGCGATTGGTTGCGGTTTCGTGGCGCGTGATGGCGTCGAGGCGCTGGACCTGTTCGCGAAGGTCGGGCGTGGCGTCGATGATCCAGCGCTGGTTTGAGGTTGGATCGACGATGGCCAGGCACGAGACGAGTCGGCGCAGTTCGGGATTGGACCATGCGGCACGGCAGCAGTCGCGACGGCAGGCCGTCTGTGGGTATCCGGCATCCTGCGCGATGCCGAGGATGACGATGTAGGGGCCGGTCGGGCTGGCGGGCGCGGTGTGCGTGGATTGGCAGGCGGAGATGATGGCGATGATGGCGAGGAGCAGGATGCCGGCTCGCGCGGTGTGATGTTGCGTGGGCATGGTGATGGTATGGTGCTTCGGAGATGAAGCCTGAGGCAGTGGTCACGCGCCCTCCGGGCGGGGAAGAAAAAAGGGGGGGGGCGTTCCAGGGGCTGAAGCCCCGGCAACGATCGCGCGCCCTTCGGGCGAAGAGGGGGGGCCGGGACGCCCGCACCACTGGATCCTACAGGCGTGCGGGCGAGACGCCCGCACCACCGGATCCGAGTGATGAGGCGGGAGTGCGTGTTTTTGTCGCTTATTGACCTGGGGGTGTGGGGCCGCTTGAATAGGGTGCGGCTGAAGGCTGGGTTGCTGGACGAATGGGGAATCGCATGGAAACGCTCGGGTTCCTTCCGAACATTGGCCCGTGGCAGTGGTTGATTCTGCTGGTGATTGCGTTGTTGCTCTTTGGGCGGAGGCTGCCGGAGGTCGGGCGCAGCCTTGGCCGTTCGATCGTGGAGTTCCGCAAGGGGATCAAGGGGATCGAGGAGGAGATGGAGGCGGAATCGCGAAAGTCTGAGGAGCGTCCGAAGCCGCCGCTGACGGGTGGGCAGGATGTTCGCGTGAGCCGCAGTGATGCGGTGGAGAGCGGGGGCTCGGCGGAGGGTCGGGTGTAGGGCGTGGTCGTTTGTGTGGCTGCGCGGCGTGTGGTGTGCGCCACTGCCGGCGCGTGATTGGGTCAAACGGTGAATGTGCTGGAGTCGGTGTCCGAAGCCCGTTGGCAGCGGGCTGGGGAGTCGCGGTGCGCATCACTTGAGGACGTTGGTGGCGTTGGGCAGCCGGGCGTGATGCAGCGGGCGGCATCGGAATCGCGAGGTGTGGGAGGAAGAACACCGAGGATGAGGGATCCTCGGTGTTCACTGTTGTGTGATGGGCTGGTGAATCGGGAGCGAACTACTGCGCTGTGCGGCCGAGTCGGCCGGAGAGTTCGTTGATCACGTCGCGTTCGAAGCGTGAGTCGAAGCCTTCTTCCCATGTGCTGGTCCATTGGTTGAATCGCTGCGCATCGGTCTTGATGTCTACCTTGTCGGGCTCGGTGACGGAGGGGAACTTGACGGTGATGCGTCCGGCCATGACGTTGGTGGCCTGGCCGAGGATGCCGTACTTCCAGCCGGTTCGCATGTAGCCGCTGGACTTGTCCATGATTTCGATGTCGTAGTTTCGTGCGATGGTGTCGACGGCCGTCTGCCATGACTGCTCGAAGTTGCCCGAGAGTCCGGGGCGGAGTTCGATGGACTTCCATCCGGCGGTTTGTCGAACGAAGGTTGATGATCCGCCGCATCCGCCGGCGAAGGTGCAGGCGAGGACGACGAGAGCGAAGATGCTGAGTCTGCTGGCTTGTGTCACGGTTAAAACTCCTTGTTCTGAGCGTGGGATATCGGCCAAAGGCGCTTGAGTTCTGAATCCTTGGCGCGTGAATGGGGACATGGCGCGTGACCATCACGCTCGAACTACCGGATCGTCACGGCGGGAATTCGGGCGGGACCTGGTCGTATGTCGTTGTGCCATCACGCCTTACGAATGGCGACGGCCATGGGACTGCTCTCGCCCTCGGCGGCGACATGTCGTAGGATGGGGGCATGAGAAATCCATCCATGATCGTCGTAGCGGGGTTTGGCATGGTGCTGGCGGGGTGTGTGACGGCTCTGGCCGGGCCAGCACATGCGGCGCAGCCCGACGACACCTGGCCGACAATTACGGTGTTTCGCGATGACACGGTCATCCGCGAGAATTGTCGCGTGGTGATTCCGCCGGGCACAGTGATTGAGGATCTCAACGGCGATGGGGTGATTCACATCGAGGGGGATGGGATCACGGTGGAGTTCGTGCCGACTGCGGCCGTGCTTCGCGGGGCAGAGCGCAACACGCCATATGACGAGATGACGGGGGTGGGGATTCGGATTGACGGGAAGAAGAATGTGACGCTGCTGTATCCGCAGGTTCACGGGTTCCGTGTCGGGATCTGGGCGACGCGGGCTGACGGGCTGGTGATTCGGCACGCGGATGTGTCCGAGGGTTTTGCGCATCATCTGCGATCGACGCCGCAGGCGGAGGATGGTGGGGATTGGCTTTGGCCGCACCGCAACGACAATCGCGAGTGGATGCAGAACTATGGCGCTGGAGTGTGCGTGGAGCAGTCGTCGGGTGTGACGATTTCGGACTTGCGTGCGCGACAGCGGCAGAATGGGATCGTTCTGGATCGCGTGACGGACTCGTTCATCTATGACTGTGATGCGAGTTTCCTGTCGGGGTGGGGGCTGGCGATGTGGCGGTCGAGCGGGAACCACATCACGCGGAACGCGTTTGACTTCTGCGTGCGCGGGTACAGCCACGGGGTGTACAACCGCGGGCAGGACTCGGCGGGCATCCTGATGTTCGAGCAGTGCAGCGAGAACGTGATCGCGGAAAACAGCGCGACGCACGGGGGCGATGGCGTCTTCGGGTTCGCGGGGCGCGAAGCGCTGGGCGAGATCTGGCTCGAGGGTGAGCGCGAACGACTTCGACGCGAGACGGGACGACGCAATGTGGATGATGCGATTGAGTACCCCCAGGCCGTGCTGGACGAGTTCCGGCGACGCGGGTGCAATGACAACTTGTTCATCAACAACGATCTGTCGTATGCGCCGGCGCATGGGCTTGAGATGACGTTCAGTTTCGGGAACGTGATTCTTCAGAACCGGATGGCGGGCAACGCGATCTGCGGCATCTGGGGGGGCTATTCGCAGGACACGCTTATCGCGCGGAATGTGTTCGAGGGCAACGGGGAGATGGGCTATGGCCTCGAACGCGGGGGCGTGAACATCGAACACAGCAAGGGCAATCGCATTCTTCACAACGAGTTCGCGCGGAATCGCGCTGGCGTGCATTTGTGGTGGGATCCCGATGGAGGCTTCGCGCGGATGCCGTGGGCGAAGGCCAACGGGACCGACACGCGCGACAACCTCATCGCGGCCAACACGTTCACCGGCGATCAGGTGGGCGTCCACATGCGTCTGACGCGAGATCGGGAGAATCCGGAGGCGGGCGTGGCGGAGGCGTGGCTGGCCGGCAACACGTTCACGGATGTGGGCGAGCGCGTGCGAACGGAAGAAGGGGTGGTGATCCGCGAGGAGTCGAACGTGGCGATTCCGGAGGTGGAGATTCCGCCGTATCAAGTGTTCGGCGTGAAGCAGCCTGTCGGGTCGCGGGATCATCTTCGCGGGCGCGAGAAGATCGTGATGACGGACTGGTTCCCGTGGGATCATGAGTCACCGCTGGTTCGCGAGGTGTCATCGGCGGGGACGGAAGTGGTGTATGAGGTGCATGGGGTCGAGGCGCAGCATGTCGGCGGGGCGGGTCAGGGCGTGCGCTTCCGTCGTGAAGGCGGGGGCGAGGGTTCGTGGCGGTATGTCGTGACGGCGCAGCGGCCGGGCGTGCATCCGTACACGATCACGGTTGACTCGCCGAACTACACGCGGCAGATTTCGGGGACGCTGTTGTCGGTGGTGTGGGATGTGACGGTGTTCTCGTGGGAGTCGACTCGCGGGGATGGGCCTGTGCCGCCGCCGGATCTTGAGAAGTGGCGTGCGCTGGCTGATGGCGCGGGCGCGGTCAGGGCGCAGACGGGTTCGCTGCGTTTCGCCTTTGGCGGCGGCGGACCGAGCAACGTGAAGATTTCAGAGGAAGTCACCGCGGCCGGGTTCAAGGGCGATTACTTCGGGATCATCGCACGAACGACGCTGCCGCTGCCCGCGGGCAAGTGGCGGGTGTCCACGCGCAGCGATGATGGCGTGCGCGTGATGGTCAATGGTAAGACGGTGATCGAGAACTGGACGCATCACGGCGCAACCGTGGATCGCGGCGAGTTCACGATGGATGCCGATGGCGAAGCGGAGATCGTGGTGGAGTATTTTGAGATCTTCGGCGCGGCCGTGCTGGAATTTGAGATTGAAGCGATGAAATGAAGTCTTTTGTGTGATTGTGCCGCTATCGAAGCCGATGGACGTGACGCGCGGCTGCCAGAGCACTGAAGTCGCCTCTGGCGACTTCAGTGGCACGGGTGAGTTTGGATTCAGGACTCAGGACTCAGTACCCAGTACTCAGTACTCAGTACCCAGTACTCAGCACTTAGCACCTGCTGCGACGCACTGGCGGGCGAGCCGCCAGTGGCACGCGATGTCGCTTCGCATGGTCATCAGGGGACGTGTGTTTCGCGTGAGAGTCCGAGGAGTCGCACGGCCGCGCGTCGGGTGGGATCGCGTGGGTTCCAGGCATCGGCGGCGACGACGCCCCCGCACGCGCCGAGGGGGGGGACGACCTCGGTCACGAGCAGTTCGCAGTGCAGCATGAGTCGATCGTTGCCGCGAAACTCGATGGGGAGTCGATAAGCCGACACGGCGTGTCCGCCGGTGGGCGGGGCATACATCGTGGGGATGGCATCGGCCGCCCGTGGATCGAGTTCGAGGGCGAGTTCGCCGCGCATGAGGATGGAGAAGATCGAGGGCCGTGCGAACAGGGCCATGAGCATGGGTCGGAACTCTTCGTGCCCTTGCAGTGTTCGCGGCATTCGGGTGAGAAAGAGCCATCCCGCGGCGACGCGGGCGAGATCATCGGGCGGAGCGTTCATGGGCGGTTCGACATCGTGTGACATGATCCAGTCGTAGAGTCCGAAGCGGGCGCAGGGTTCGGCGATCTCCGTCGATGAGGTCATGATGGGCTTTGCATCGTGATCGAAGAGTTCGGTGACGATGATGAGTCTGGCGAAGTGCAGATCGCGGATCTCGGCCTGGCCGGTGAGCGGATGCCGGCGTGAGAGTCGATAGGGTCTGCGCGAGGCGGGTCCGGCGGGGTGCTCGCGCAGGGTCATGCGGACGTACCACTCGCGATC
>CAZTPJ010000128.1:0-6003 GCA_964614515.1 uncultured Phycisphaeraceae bacterium
CAGGCGAGACGCCCGCACCACCGGATCAAGAGTGTGCAGGCGAGACGCCCGCACCTCCGGGTCAAGAGTGTGCAGGCGAGACGCCCGCACCACCGGATTCAAGAGTGTGCAGGCGAGACGTCCGCACCACCGGATCAAGAGTGTGCAGGCGAGACGCCCGCACCACCGGGTTCAACGGAGTACACGCGAGACGCCCGCACCAACAGGTGCAAGAACACAAGCAAAGAAGCGGAGAGGGGGGGATTCGAACCCCCGATAGAGTTACCCCTATACAGCATTTCCAGTGCTGCTCCTTCAGCCACTCGGACACCTCTCCGGAAGGGGCAAGTGTATGCGCGATCGCCCCGACGCCGAATCAGGGCGCTGGTATCGCGTGCCGAGGTTTGGCGAGGCGCGTGCTCAGGGCCGTGCGAGCCGCCCAACGTCCGGCGATCAGCCCGATGGCGGCTCCGGCGATGACATCCGTGGGATAGTGCGCCTGTGTCAGCACCCGCGCGAAGCAGACGACAACCGCCAGGAACACCGCGATGGGCTTGAGCCGTGGATACAGCGCCGCGAGGAACACGCTGCAAATGACCGCGAACGTCGCATGGCGCGAGGGCATGGAACTAAGAGCGTGCCCGGCCGTCCACGCCGACTCGAGCGTCTTGACTCCGGACAACTCGATCGGATACTCGCCAAACGGGCCGACAATGTGGAGGGGATCGTTCAGCCCCGGCCGTGGACGGGCGATGAGAAACTTAACCGCGTTGGCAGCGATCATCGCCACGACCGCCGCGACGCCCCAGTCAAGCAGGCGGCGGCGATTTGCGGGATCGAGCAGAAAAATCACGGCCGCGATGATGAGGCTGAAGGTGAGTTGGCCGTATTGCTGCACGGCCTCGATTTCGCGTTTGAAGTCGCCGTGAATGTTGAGCCGTCGAACCAGTTCGATGGCGGGGCCATCGAGCGGACGAAGTACGATCGCACCGATGAACCCGAGCAGCAGGGGGAGCGTCCACCACCGGTATTGCCGGTGGAGCAGGAGCGGCGTGGCATCCCGTGTGGCGGCGATGGCAAGATGGACCCATCGCACCGGGGCGGGCAGGCCCCTCGTATAGTCGCGTGTCGTGCGAAGCGTTGACCACATGCAGGAAGGCTCTGTCGTTGGCGAAACACCGGCGTCGGCGGGGCGTGGAGGGTGGCGTGGGCTGATCGGGCTGCTGCTGATCGTCCTTGCAGTGTATGTGCCCGGACAGTGGACGATTCCCGTCGTCGATCGAGACGAGGCAAGATTCGCGCAGGCCAGCCGGCAGATGCTCGAAAGCCTCACGCTGCCGCGGGATCAACGCGACCTGCGCCCGATCGCGCCCAACGACCACGGCCGGCTCACCGGTGGGCTGCACGCGGGGGGCGTGGTCGTGCCGATGCTGGCGGAACGGCCGCGACTGAACAAGCCGCCGATGATTTATTGGCTTCAGGCGGGCAGCGCGTTTGTGTTGACCGGCGGCAAGGCGGAGCGCGACGCGATCTGGATGTACCGCGTGCCATCGTTGGTCGCGGGCGTGGTGTGCGTGCTGCTGACGTGGCGGCTGGGCGTAATGATGATCGGGGCGATGGGCGGGTGGCTTGCAGGGGCGTGCATCGCGGTGAGTCCGGTGTTCGCGTGGGAGGGTCATCAGGCGCGGGCGGACATGGTGCTGGTGGCCGTGACGCTCCTGGGGATGATGGCATTGTGGAAGGTGTATGTGAGCGGGTTAGGAGGGGGGGGAAACATGGCCACTCAAAGCAGTGGCCATGGCACACAAGATCTCCATGGCACACGCGGACGCACACTGTGGTGGGCGGTTGTCTTCTGGGTCGCGATGGGGCTTGGAATACTGACCAAGGGGCCGATCACGCCGATGGTCGCGGCGTTGGCGGTCGTGACGTTGTGCATCGTGCATCGGCGCGTGCGGTGGGTGCTGGGGCTACGGCCGTTGGTGGGGATCGTGATCGTCGCGGCGATGGTGGGGCCTTGGGTGTGGGCGGTGGGTGAACGAGTTGGCTGGGATCTGTATACGAACGTGGTCGTCGATGAGACGCTGGGTCGCAGCGTATCGGCGAAAGAGGGGCACTGGGGTCCGCCGGGATATCACGCGCTGTTCGTGATGGTGCTGCTCTGGCCGGGATCGCTGGCGATCGTGCAGGGGTTGGTGGGCGGCTGGCGGAGCGTGCGAATGGGTGAGGGGGGGGGATTGACGTTCGCGATGGCGTGGGTTGTGCCGAGTTGGGCCGTGTTTGAGATCGTGGGGACGAAACTGCCGCATTACACGATGCCGCTGTATCCGGGACTGCTGATGCTGGCGTTGAGCGTCGTGGTGAACATGGCCACGCAAAGCCGTGGCCATGGCACATGGGCAATGGGAATCGGCGGGCATTCGCGGCGTGTGTGGCGTGGCGTGGGGTTGGCCGTGTGCGCGGGACCGACGGTGGGGTTGACCGCACTGATGGTTTCTGATCCATCATGGCGCGGGGAGATTTCGTGGCCTGCGATGACGGCCGGCTGGGTGCTGGCGGTGCTGGCCGTGGCAATGGTGATGCGCGGGGCACGACGACTGACTTCTGTTGGCCCGGTGGCGACGATTCGCGCGGGCGTGATCGCAGGGTGCATCGCCAGCGTGGCGACCATCGGCCTGATCCTGCCCAGCGCACGCCCGGTGTGGGTGAGCGATGCGATAGGTCGAGCGATTCGCGAGGCTGATCCCGCGGGCGCACGGCCGGTGGGCATGGTGTCGTTCCATGAGGACAGTTTGATCTATCACACGCGCGGGCGGATCGTGCGGGTCAATGAAGATCAGATGGGTCAGTGGTGGCGAGAACATCCGGATGGCATGCTCGTGATTCCTGAATCGCTGGTGCTGCGAAGTCATGGCGTGCTGGCGCGGGCGAGCGGTGTGAACTATTCGCGCGGGCAGCGCGCGGACCTGGCGCTGGTGACCTGGTGGCGGCCATCGCCCGAAGATGCGGGAGAGCCGCCTTCCGGCCAAGGGGGGGGGACGCCCGCAACGGCCGTGGAGCCTTCGCCATGAGCGACGCGGCCACGCTTCCTACGGGCATCCTTGTCGTGGACAAGCCCAAGCACGTTTCATCCACGCACGTCGTGCGCATCGTCAAGCGTCGACTGACCAACGCGGGCGTGGCGAAATCGGTGAAGGTGGGCCATGCGGGCACGCTTGATCCGTTGGCCACGGGCGTGATCGTGGTGCTCGTGGGCAAGGCGACGAAACTGTGCGATCGCGTGATGGCCGGGGCGAAGGAGTACATCGCCGACGTGGACCTGTCGCGCCGTTCCACGACCGACGATGAAGAGGGCGAGATCACCGAGATCAGTCTGCTACGGCCGCCGGAGCGGGCGGAAGTTGAAGCGGCGTGCGCGACGTTCGTCGGTGTGATTCAGCAGCGTCCGCCGGCGCACAGCGCGGTGTGGGTGCGCGGCGAGCGCGCGTATGACCTTGCCCGCAAGGGCCGCACGCTCGATCTGGCGGCGCGGGCGGTGCGGGTCGATGCGATCGAGATTCTGCGATATGAGTTCCCGATCGTGACGCTGCGCGTGGCGTGCGGCAAGGGCGTGTACATCCGCAGCCTCGCCCGTGATCTGGGCGAGACGCTCGGAGGGGGGGGGATGCTGACGGCCTTGCGGCGGACGCGAGTCGGGCCGTTTCGCGTGGAGCAGGCGACGCACCTTGACGAAGTGCCGGATCCCTTGCCGCTCTCGCGGCTGCTGCCCGTGTCGAGCGTGGATGTGGAAGATTCGCGAGAGTAGCAGCGAGGTGCGCGGACGGGTTCAATGGCTCGCGCGATCGGCTTGTGTGAGATCACGCTACGTTTCGTCGGTGGTTGGTTGTCGCTGGATGCGGATGGGGGGGGCGGCTTCGGCCGTGGCGTCCGCGCGAGCGCTCATGGCCTGGGCCATGGTGCCTTCGATCATGCCGGGCATCCAGAGTTCGGCCCAGTCCTGGCCATCGTGCGCCTGACGCAGCAGCAGATAGAGGATCGTCGAGGCGGAGAAGAAAAAACTGACCGCGAAGGCCCCGACGATCACGCGCGGGATGAGAATCCAGAGTCGAATGATCTGAGCGGTTGTGCCTTGCGGGCCTTCGATCGGCTCGGCGAGCGTGACTCGCGCTGCGCCCCCGCGCTCCGGGACCTGGGCAGCGCGGTGAACGATGTCCCGCGCGGTTTCATCCGCGAAGAGCGTCGACGCCCAGCCCGTAAAGCCAATCGCCGCCCGGGCGATCAGATCAAAGATGACCACCGACAACCATCCCAGCATCAGCGCAATCAGCCCAAAAATCAGCAACCGCAGCGGCCGACCGAGGACATACGCGAACGCACGCTGAATCGCATCCAGGCCGTCAGCGCCCTCACAGGCCACGGCCGGAATGAGCATCGGCGTACCGAGGATATAGCACGCGAGCAAGGCGACGGTGATGGCGCCGGCGATGAGCATGAAGCCGTAGAACACCGCGCCAAAGAACTGCATTCCGCTGAAGCCCAGCAACAGCCAGCCCACCGCGCTCATCGCCAGCGTCAGGATCGTGGCCACGAACAGCGGCAGCAGCACGGCCACCAGGAGCGAACCCATGCGCCCCACCGCGAACGCCAGCCCCTTGCGAAACGAAACGAGTACACCAAGCGAAAAGTCACACGCGACCATGCGCGAGATGGCACACCCGCCGACAGCCCAGACGAGAATGATCGGAATGCCCAGCACGAACGGGCGAAAGCCATAGCGTTCCCAGAGTTTGGGTACGGTGATGGTGAAAAGCGACTCGACCTTGTCCCGCACGAGTTGCACATCGAGTTGCACAACGCCCGTCGCCACACCGTTGACCGCGCCGATGATGTGACTGAAGAGGAACCCGGCCATGTTCGGCTGCGGGGGGTCGAGATTGAACCGCGCCGCCTCGCCGATCAAGAGGGTTGCGATGAGCATCAGCAGGGCGATGGCCAGCCGCGACGGGCGAAGCGCGAGCGCGGCCGCACGAAACAGCCGCGGCCAGAGCAAGTCCGCCGTGATATCGGCCAGGCGCACGGCGCGAGCGGTGGAGTCAAGATGGGTCGAAGGCGGTGTGGCCGGGTCATTGGACGCCATGGTGCGCCTCGAGGGTGCGTGAAGGCCCCAGGTGAAGGGGGGCGGGCACGATGGTAGGCGCTGGGGCGTGGTGGGCGCATGGGGATCGTGTGCCATCGACCGCGCTTCGCGGTCGGTGCGTGGGGCGTGCGTTGAGAACCTCCGTGCAACGGACGCCCAACGCACCGACTTGCTCCGAAGACTCCGCAAGTCGGAAGCACAACACGCAGCCGTGCCCGATGGCAGGAGCATCGAAGTCGAAGCGACTTCGATGGCACGGTGCGACGAATCGCCGGTCAGACATCGGTGGCGATGTCGCGGTCGTCGCGCAAGCGTTCGAGCAGGGGGTGTCGGGCGTCGCGCTTCTTGCGAAGTTCCTCGATCACGAGTGGCGGGACCATCGACTTGAGTACCGACAAATCCTGCCCCATGGCCGCCAACTGCCGGATCAGGCTCGACGACGTGTACGCGAACGATTGCCCCGCCACGACGAAGACCGTCTCGAGGCCCGCGACTTCGCGATTCGTCACGGCCTGTTGCACCTCATACTGAAGGTCGGACAGGTTTCGGATGCCGCGGAGAATGGCCGTCGCGCCGACGGATCGGGCGAAATCGACCGTGAGTCCGGCGAACCCGCGAATGGCCACGGGTGCGTGCTGGGACTCCGCCGCGACGATGTCGCGGATGAGCGTCTCGGCCATGGCGACGCGTTCGTCCAGCGTGAAGAGTTCATCCTTGCCGGGGTTGCGTCCGACGCCGACAACGAGTTGATCGAAGAGCCGGCGCCCGCGCATGATGACGTCAAGGTGCCCAAAGGACAAAGGGTCGAAGGAGCCTGGGTAGACGGCGACGTGCGCGGGCATCGGGGGAGTGTATGGGGCAGGCCGGGGGTTGTGCGGCGTGGGCGG
>CAZTPJ010000129.1:0-5564 GCA_964614515.1 uncultured Phycisphaeraceae bacterium
GGCGATCCGCGCCCCGCCAGCGCCTGGAGCCGCCAGACCATCGGCAACAATTGCCTCGCCGGTTCATATAACCGCCAGTGCATCGGCCAACTTTGCCCCGCCCGTTCATAGAACCGCCACACCATCGGCACAAATTGCCTCAATCCGGCTCATTATCGCCCGCGCGAGAGCGACCGCGGCCCGCGCCATGTCCGAGAACGAGGAGGCTTTTAAGACAATTGCCAAGCCTCGGAAAGGAATTGCCAACCCTCGGAGAACAATTGCCAACCCTCGGAAAGAAATTGGGTCCACTCCGAAGACAATTGCCAGCCCTCCGAAAAGAATTGCCAGCCCTCGGAAAGAAATTGCCAACCCTCGAAGAACAATTGCCAACCCTCCGAAAGGAATTGCCAACCCTCGGAGAACAATTGCCAGGGCTTGGAAAGGAATTGGGGACCCTCCGAAGACAACTGGGTCCACTCCGAAAGGAATCGTGGCCACACCGGCGGCGATTGCGGCCCCGGCGAAACACATCAGGATCACGGCGGAAACTGCGCACGGCCGTCCGAGAACGGTCGAGGCTCCGCGTGCGTGCTTTCACCGCACGGCCCGCGCCCCCCACCGCCACGTTCGCGCGGCGACCCCTCGCCACCACGGCCATCGCCGCATCCGCGCGGATGTTGCATCCCCTTACGGACACCCCGCGCTGAAGGCGTTGCCGAAGCAGAGGAAATCAAAGATATCACACACGCCCGGGCCGGTGGAGAGGTCGCAGTCGCAGGCGTACGGGTCGCCCATCGCAAAGGCATTGCCGAAACACAGGAAGTCGAAGATGTCCAGCACGCCCACGCCCGTGGAGGTGTCGCAGTCGGCGTAGCAGTCGGGGATGACGCCGACGAAGTGCATCGCGTGATCGAGGTTGATCCACCCGATGTTCTCACCCCACGCGAAGCCGCGCAGGCGATTGGCGACGGCATCGAGCCGTGCCGGACGCGGCGGTGTGGCCATCGCCCCGCCGGCGAAGTTGATCCACCCGATGTTCTCACCCCAGGCCAGGCCGGTGAGGTTGCCCGTGGCGGGATCGCGGTTGACGCCGGCATCAGCGCCGGAGGTGTTCGCGTAGGTGACGCCATTACCCGGCGTGCCATCCCCCACGTTGATCCACCCGACGTTCTCCGCCCAGATGAAGCCGGAAAGGAACGTCGCGTGGAGGCGCACGGCCTGATCGCCCCCGTTGGCGTCGGCCCAGTTGGTCCAGCCGATGTTCTCCCCCCAGGCACGCTTGTGGGCAGGGTCGATGGAAAACTGCGCGGCGGCGGGCGCGGCGAGAAGGCACAGGGCCAGCGACGATGTGGTCAGCGTTGGGTGATCCATGGCGAGGCGTTTCCTGGATGACGCGAGGATGCGGTCTCAATAGGTGAAGTTCGCGTTGGGGTGCGTGGATCCCGTCGAGTCCGGGGCGGCGTCGCCGAAGATCGCGGCGCTGGCGGGGGCGGTGCGGTCGAGGATGGGGCCGACGACGTTGTTGGCGACGATGTCCCAGTTGGTGCTGTTGCCCGAGCAGGTGTTGCGAATGATGATGTTGCCCACGCCGTCGACGTGCATGCCGATCGCGTTCCCGGTGCAGTTGTTGCCCTCGATGCGAGCGCCGTCCGTCACCACCTCGATGCCCGGGCCGACGTTGTCATGGCACTGATTGTGCAGGACCAGACCCGTGCCGGGAACTTCGATGCCCGCCTCGCCGTTGAGATACGTCGAGCAGTGCGAGATCGTGCTGCCGTTGCCGGCGCGAATGCCCACCACGGTGTTCGAGGCCGCGACGCTGTGTGAAACGACGCTGGCCGCGCCGACGCTGATGCCGCTGGCAAGGCCGTTGCGCCCCACGCAGTGCGTGACGGTGCAGAAGTTGGCCGTGGAGATGCCGTTGCCGCCGTTTTCGTACGCGACGCAGTGCGAAATGACCGAGCCCGCGTGCGCTGAGATGCCGAAGAATCCGTTGTTGTTGCTCGTGCAGTGGCGGACAACCGAGGCCAGGCCCGTGCGAATCCCGCTGCCGCCGTTGGATGACGCCATGAGGTGTTCGATCGTGGACCCGGCTTCGGGGGGCGCGCCGCCCTGAATGTTCACGCCATCTTCGCCCCACCCCGTCACCGTGCCGTTGCGAATGGCGATATTGCGATGCACGGCCGTGGCCGTGATGCCGTTGAGCGAACCCGCCACCCCCTGGAGCGTGAAGCCCATCAGGTCAATGGTGACGTTGTCCGAGGCGATCTCGATGCCGTTGCGCCCGCTTGTTCCCGTCACGTTGCCCGGTAGGTAATACGAGCCGGGCTGGGTGATCCTGAAGATGGTGGTCGATCCGCCTCGCGTGTTGACGGCGTTGATCGCGATGCGCGGCTCAACTTCAACGAGCGTCTTGTACGTCGACGTCACCGGCCCGGCCGGAGGATCGAGAGGACCCGCCACCGCGAAGTACGCGGCAATGACAACGACAACGGCGATGACCGGTACGAGAGCCTTTGATCCGATGATGCGCATGGCACAACTCCATTGACCCCCGACGCGGGAGTTTGGGCCATCGTACAGGAAAACCAGCAATCCGCAAGAGGGGGGGAGGGGGAGAATCTGGGTAAGCAAGGGGTGGAGTCGGAAGCCGCCACGAGATTGCGTCAAATGGGGTTGCCCGTCGCGGGCTGGCGACACCGCCTCTTGCAAGGCGTCTGGCTCAGGTTACCGGCTCAACTTCCGCTTCGGGCACCTCAAACTCGCGCACCTCTTCGGGCGACCCTCCAACGGTGCGCACTCGAAGGATACGACGGCCGCCAACCCCGATGTTCCCGCGGTCCTCGATGATGTGCGCATCGACATCGTCCGCGCCGAGCCGGAAGCGAACTCTGTCACCAATCTCGATTCTCGCGTGCGTAGGCTTGCCCGTTTCGGAACGGGCGGACTTTCGCGAGGATGCGGTTGTTTTCCCAATCCCGCGCGAAGTTGATCGCCGCGACGAGGATCTGGAGCTACTCGGTTTTTTCTTGAATCGAGGCATCACATGCGCTCCTGCCACGGGGACGTACCGAACCTCTCCCTTAAGTATACGCTCAGCACATCATCGAATGTGATGGCAAGGCCCGAACACGACGCTCGCCAGCGACGCACCGTCGAGATACTCAGATCCATCGGATTCGCCAATCTCGTGAAATCGTGGTGTGCGATGGCATTGCGCCATTGTATCATGTCATCGAGTTGCTTCTTGCGAGAGGCCGATGTGGCGTCGTGGGCGTGGACGCGATCCCAGAACTGAAGCCCCAATCGACTGAAATCCGCGCCAATATTGCCACTGTTCGGATTCCCCATGTCCAGTTTCCGCCCTTCGGTCAGGCGGCTCTTGAGGATTGCGTTGAGTGGTTCATGCGCGGCGTGGCTGGTCAGCTCGTCCACCGACTCGGTGTGTAGATCGCGGCAGAATCGCTGAAACTGCGATGTCAACACAAGGACGTATGTGTGAATGATCTGACGGCGCGCAGGACCGATGCGCCGCCGCGGACTTCGCACAAGAGCGAACGTCTCCTCGACGACATCCAGCCACACTCGGCCCTCAGCCTGCCACGCTCGAAGGGACTTGGATGCCACGGCCAACAATAGACAAGAAATGGCGTGATGCAACCAACGGAGAACGCCTCGTGCCGGGCTGGGCGAACGTCAATACCGATAGTGATCCGGCTTGTACGGTCCGGCCACCGGCACGCCGATGTACTTCGCCTGGCTGGGCGAGAGTTCCGTCAGACGCACGCCGAGTTTGGCCAGGTGCAGCCGTGCAACCTCTTCATCCAGGCGCTTGGGCAGCGTGTAGACACGCCCGTTTTCATATTTCGTGCCCGAGATCGTCGGCTTGCCGCTGGCGCTCAGCCACAGATCCAGTTGGGCCATGACCTGGTTCGTGAAACTCGCGGACATCACGAAACTCGGATGCCCCGTCGCACACCCGAGGTTCAGCAGCCGCCCCTCGGCGAGGATCAGCACCGAATGGGACGGCTTGCCATGGGCGGCGGGGAAGACCCACTCATCGAACTGCGGCTTGATGTTCACGCGCTTGATGCCGGGGATCTTCGCGAGGCCGGCCATGTCGATCTCGTTGTCGAAGTGCCCGATGTTGCCGACGATGGCCTTGTCCTTCATCCGCTGCATGTGGGCGGCGGTGATGATGTCCTTGTTGCCCGTGGCCGTGATGAAGATGTCGGCGGTCTCGAGCACATCCTCGATGCGCACGACCTGATAGCCCTCCATCGAGGCCTGCAAGGCGCAGATCGGATCAATCTCGGTAACGACCACGCGGCAGCCCTGACCCTTGAGCGCCTGACAGCACCCCTTGCCCACATCGCCATACCCAAAGACCACGGCCACCTTGCCCGAGAGCATCACATCCGTCGCGCGATTCAGACCATCGAGCAGCGAGTGGCGGCAGCCGTAAAGATTGTCGAACTTGCTCTTGGTGGCCGAGTCGTTGACGTTGACGGCGGGGAAGATGAGCGTGCCGTCGCGCTGCATGTCATAAAGACGATGGACGCCGGTGGTGGTCTCTTCGCTGACGCCCTTGATGGCCTTGGCGATGCGTGCCCACTGGCCGGGGTGCTTCTTCGCCTCTTCGCGCAGCAGGGCGAGGAAGACGCCCCACTCTTCGGAGTCGGTGTCGGCATTGAAGGCGGGGATCGCGCCAGCCTTTTCAAACTCGTGGCCCTTGAGCACGAGCATCGTCGCATCCCCGCCATCGTCGAGAATCAGATTCGGTCCCTCGCCGTTGGCGAAGCGAAGAATCTGCGTCGTACACCACCAATATTCCTCGAGCGTCTCACCCTTCCACGCGAACACCGGCACGCCGCGAGGATTCGCGGGCGTTCCGCCATCTTCGGGTCGGCCCACGGCCACCGCTGCGGCCGCGTGATCCTGCGTGCTGAAGATGTTGCACGACGCCCAGCGAACATCCGCGCCAAGGGCCGTCAGCGTTTCGATCAGCACGGCCGTCTGCACCGTCATGTGCAGCGAACCGGCGATGCGGGCGCCCGCGAGGGGCTTCTGCCCCTTGTAGCGCTCGCGCAGGGCCATCAGACCGGGCATCTCGTGTTCGGCGAGGCGGATCTCATTGCGCCCGAGTTCCGCGAGCGAGAGGTCCTTGACCTTGAAGTCGAGGCGGGCGGATGATGCGGGGGCGGGGCGGGTGGTCATGGTCGTCACGAGTGTCTCCGTGTGCGTGGGTGGAGGGTGCTTAACTTAACGAGGTGTCGGGATGCGCGCGGTGGCGATGAACAGGCCGGGGCCTTTGGCCGTGGCCTCGGTTGAAAGATGCAGCCATCGCGGGTCGGCGAGTTCCACGGCCGTGAAACTCGACAAAATCTGCTCGCGCGTGAAGCCCAGGTGCTTGTGCCCCATCGCGGCGCGATACTCCGCGCGGTCATGCCTGACCATGTCGAGGATCATCAGGATGCCGCCGCCGCGATCAGCCCGGAGGATTCGCACGGCCTGACGGATCGCCGTGGTGAAGTCTTCGATGTGATGCAGGACGAGCGTGAAAATCGCGGCGTCAACCGCGC
>CAZTPJ010000130.1:0-5550 GCA_964614515.1 uncultured Phycisphaeraceae bacterium
CACGATCCGCCCAAACCGCACCATCATCCCGCGCTGATGCGGCTCGACCACCGCCAGCGACGTCAGCAGCCAGATCACCAGCACGCCAACCGCGATCAGCGCCAGCACCCATCGACTGAGCAACTGATAAAACCACGTCGATGTCACGTCGAAGCCGAGTTGATAGTTGATCGCCTCGCTGATCGACTCGGCGATTCGATCCGGCGCGGCCACAAACCCGAGGATGCGGCTGTCAAACGCCGGGCGCGGGGTTTCGCCGGCCACGCGCGGGCGATAGATGTCCAGCACGAAGTTGAGCAGAATCTCAGCGCCAAGACCGATCATGGCGCCGGGGAACACGACCAGCAGGTAGCGCACCAGCGTGTCCGGGCCGAAGAGGTCCACAAAGTGCGCCAGGACGATCGACAGACCCACGAGCGCCGTACCCGCGAGATAGGACCCGCCCGCGCGAAGATTCGACCAGACCTTCTGTCGCGCCATCCCCGCCACGTATCGCGCATACACAAACGACGCGAACGCCAGCGCCACGCCGATGCCAATCGGCCACCCACGCGGCACGCGAAGTTGATGCACATCGCCCGGGGGAAGATTCGCCATCCCCACGCGAAACTGCCACAACCCGATCGCCACAAGCACGATGCCGAGCAGCACGCTCACCGCCGGCACAACCACCGAATACATGAACTTCAGCCGCTTGGCCGCCACCCGCAGGTCCGCCGCGCCCTCGTCGAACACCGAGGCCGACGCCGCGTCCGCCGCAGCCAGCGATTCCGCCTCCATCGCCTCCACGCGCTCGCGCCGATGCTGGTCCGACACGATCGCCAGCGTCAGCCACACCACCGTGCCCAGCAAGACGAACCACGAGGCCATCATGGCCGCCATGTCCCGCGCCATCACCGAGTAGATCAGCAGCAACAGGCCCAGGGCGAGTTGGATCGCCAGGCCCAGCAGACTGCGATGCATGGCCAACCGATGGTTCAGATAGTCCGCCTTCATGCACGACTCCTGATTCGTCCGCCGGCGCGCTGGGCCGTACAGAACATGGACGCTTCGAGATCGCTCTTCATCCAAGCGTGACGCCGCGTTGGACGAATGGAAGAGCGATGATTCACCCGCGCCGCGCCTATTTCCACGTCACAACCCATCGCACACCCTTCCAAGGCCGACGACTCCCCCTTCGCTCCCGACTTGCCTTCCGCCGCCGAACCGCCGCACCCACCGGTCGTAGTTAGCCTCAACGCGGAGTCCGTCCCGCGGCCGTCCCCCCCCTTTGTAGACAAAAAAAGCGACGCAACTTCGCCAAAGGGAACTCGAAGCACGTTGATCTACGCCCCTTGTGGCGATATGTTCGCAGGCCCAAACTCAAAATTCTCCCCAATCATGCCCCTGCAACTCCTCACCATCGCCCGCAACACCTTCGTCGAGAGTATCCGGCAGCCGATTTTCTTCGTTCTAGTGATCCTCTCGGGCGTGCTGCAATGGCTCAATACCTGGGGCACGGGCTTCTCCATGGCCTCAAGCACCACGACTTCCGAAGTCGCCGGTGACAACAAACTCCTGTTGGACATAGGGTTAGCAACCGTTTTTGTCTGCGGCATGTTGCTCGCGGCGTTCACCGCCACGGCCGTGGTCTCGCGCGAAATCGAAAACAAGACCGTCCTGACCGTGGTCAGCAAACCGATCGGTCGTCCGACGTTGATTCTAGGAAAATACCTTGGCGTCGCGGGTGCGATTCTCCTCGCCACGCTGGTCATGCTTGTGTTTTTGTTGATGGCGATCCGCCACGGCGTGATGTCCATCGCCTCGGATCGGCTTGATGGGCCGGTCTTCGCGTTCACTTTCGGCGCGGTCGCGCTAGCGGTGGTGTTGGCCATCGTCACGAACTATCTCTATGGCTGGCCGTTCTCGCAAACGTGCATCTTGACGATGGCCCCGGCCGTGTCGCTCGGCTACTTCATGGTTCTGCTCCTCTCCAAACAGTGGCATTGGCAGCCGATCACCAGCGACCTCAAGCCCCAGGTTCTCATCGCGTGTGTGTCGGTCGTCATCGCGCTGTTGGTGATGACGGCGCTGGCGACGGCCATTTCCACGCGACTTGGCCAGGTGATGACGATTGTCGTATGCGCTGGCGCGTTTGTGTTCGGGCTGATGTCGAATCACTTCATTGGTCGCCACGCGTTCCACAACGAGTGGATCGGCATCATCCAGCACGCCGACGCCAATCATCCGCAGGAGCGGGAGTTCCGCCGTCCAGGCGACACCTATCACCTCACGCTCGAGAACGAGCCGAACCTCTCGCTGCCGTTCGGAACGCCGTTCTACTGGGGGTCCGCGCCCAATGGTTCGATGCTGGCGGTGTCTGCGTTCACGCCTCCGGATCCGGCCACGCTCGACAGTGGCGCGCTGCTGGATGAGCGCATCGCCCCGGCCGTGATCGTCACCGGAGTCCAGGGTCGCGTGGTCACCATTCGCGCCATCGGGGCCTCATCGCCGCCAGTTTCCCGCCCGCCGGCCCCTGGAGACTATGCTTTTATCAGGCCGACCTCGGTTAATCCCTTGGCGATGGGCCTGTGGGCGGTGGTGCCCAATATGCACTACTTCTGGCTGATCGACGCTGTCACGCAGAATGCGCTGGTCCCCATGTCGCATGTGTGGCTGATCGGCCTTTACGGCCTGGCGCAGATCGGCGCCTTCCTGGCCCTGGGGGTGATGCTCTTCCAGCGGCGCGACGTGGGCTGAGTTGCAGCCTCCCCCGGGGCGGGGGTGTATACTTTCAGGATTCGTCAATCTCTCATCGCCGAATCATTTTTCACCCGTCGGCACGGAGGTTTGCACATGGCTGGACAGCGCTCTCTGCTGGATGATGAAGCCTTTCAGAATATCGGCGTCAAGAAGTCGGACCGGCCCAAGGCTGCTGGTGGCTCCAAGGCGAACACCGACATGATCAAGATCGCCGTGGCGGCGGTGTTGCTCGTGGTGGCCATCGTGGTGCTGGCGTGGCACTTTGGCGCGTTTGACTCGGGCAAGATGAAACTTCCGCCGGGCGTTCAGTCCCGCGAGATCACGCCGGAAGAACTCGAAGAGAAGAAGAAGCACGACGAACGCATGTTGCGCCTCAAGGAGCGCGGCATCGTGACCGAAGGCGGCGCCTGACAAACGTTGATCATTGTTTCATCATTCGCACCTCATGCAGGAGGGCAATCTGTGACCATGCGCACATCATCTCTGCTCGATGACGCCTCGTTTGATTCCATTGGGAAGCCGAAGGGGCAAACCCGTACGCGCGAGAGCGGTTCGCGGCGCGAGGCCGTCAAAATCGGACTCGCCTCGCTGCTCATGCTCAGCGCCATGCTGGCGCTGTCGTGGCACTTCGGGCTGATTCCGTTGGGACGGCCATCGCTTCCGGCCGGGGTTGAGGCGCGAGCCATGTCCGCGGAGGATCTGGCCGCGCACAAGCAGCAGCAGGAGCGCATCCTGCGGGACACGCGGTCGGGCAAGGGGAGCGTCGGCGGGGACTGAAACCCGTGCCGCCATGCGCGCGATGGTCAGTTGGCCGTCACGAGATCGCGCAGGCGATCGACGGTTCGCGGGCCGATGCCGCGCACGCGGTCGAGGTCATTGACATCCTTGAACTTTCCGTTCGCCTCGCGATCGTCAACGATCCGCTGCGCAAGCGTGGGTCCGATGCCCGGGAGGAGTTCAAACTCCGCGGCCGTGGCCGTGTTGATGTTGATCAGACGCGGAACCGTCGGCTGTTCCTGTGGCGGTTCAATCGGCGCGGGTGCGACGGCGACATCGCCGGGAACTTCCTCTTCTTGCGGTTGCGTTGCAGGTGATGATGTAACGGGTGACGCTGGTGGTGAAGCGGCGATGCGATGGTCGGCGGCGGGCTGCGCGGGCGTCGACGAGGGTGAAGGCGACATCGGCGACGGCACACTCACAGGGCGCATCGTCACGGACCACGCGACGCCGAGAATCCCGGCCGCGCCCAACACGGCCACGGCCAGCCACTTGGCCACCGATTCGCGTTCGCCTGGTCGTGATTCGCTCACAAGGCCCTCCCGCGATCTATGCCGTTCGCCCGGTCTTCGCGGCGCGAACGCGATCCCGAATCTCAGTCCATTTCGCCAACGCGGGCTTGGGCGCGCCGTCGGCCGCGACAAGGCCCCCGGTGGGCATCTCCAACATCTCCGGCGCGTCGGCGAGTTCCTGCCAGCACACGCTCGTCACGAACGACTTGCCAAGGCACACGGTCGCGGCCGCATCGAGCCACGCGGCCTGACGCTGCGGCGACCACGCGCCGCGCCACTCGCCGGGATCGACGCGCCCGTCGGCCGGCGCTGCGCTTGGCGCGCCCAGCGACACCGCGATGGGCTTTTCAAGTTTCGCGTACCGATCAAGCATGTCGGAGAGTTCCATCATGTCGCGCGTGGCCGCGCCCGGCACGCCGTGGCCCATGCGAATCTTCAGCGAAATCGCGTCGATCGCCAGCCCCGCCTGACCCAGCATCTCCGCATAGTGCATCGGAAACAGCGCGTTCTTGTTCACGGCGAAATATTCGCCCCACGGCTGGGCGATCTCCACCTGCACACGCGCCTGCGGATGCAGTTTCTTCACCACAAGCACGCACACACGCGTCAGGTCAAGCATGCGCTCGGCCAAAAGCGAAAATCCGTCATTGACATGCAGCCCCGACGCGATCGTCCAACGCGACACCGCCCGGCGATATCGCGTCACGATCTGCCGAACATGCTCATACACCAACTCGCGCAGCGTTTCGTAATCGTTCTCCCAGATCGACAGCCACTTTGGCACGCACGCGCGACCGAAATCCACGATCGGCCCGGCCACCACCGGCATCTTGGCCGTGCGCACTGCCCACTCGATCCAGCGATCCGTCTTCGCGAATGAGTACGTTCCTTCGTTCGGCTCCATGTCGATCCATCGCATCGGCACGGCCACGAAGTCACACGACGATGCGATGGCCTTGGTCAGCGATTCGCTGAACGTCGCCGGATTCACCGCGCACCCGACCGTCGGCTCGGTCGGCATGACCAGCCCCACGCCCTCGGGATTGCGCACCGGCGCGGTGGTCGAGACCTGCTCGCCCGCGGCCTCGGCCGCCTCAACCCCGCGACGATGCAGCGCGCCGCTCATTCGATCCGCGAACGTGTTCTTCGCCGAGAGCATCGCAAGGTTCTCGCCGCAGTCCACGCCGATGCTCAGCGCCTGTCGCGCGAGACGCTCCGCCACGCGGCTGAACCCGCCGGGACCGATGTCCTTGCCCGTGCGTTGATGGACGAGGGACTCAGTGAACGCCCGGCGTGCGGCCTCGAACTGCTGCATCACAGGTGATGCGGCCGGAAGATCGGTCAGGCCCCAGTCCTCGAGTTTGTTCAGGAGCATCATGATGCGACGCCGTGCGAGTTCGAGGCTCAGCAGATACGGCGCATCTCGCTCGGGCAGCAGGCACGTCGCCACGGACAACAAGCCCAGCGGCTCCTTCGGCGTCGCGCCGCCTTCGCCAACCGCCGCCCCGACGCCCGGCGC
>CAZTPJ010000131.1:0-2465 GCA_964614515.1 uncultured Phycisphaeraceae bacterium
GTGGCTGGTGCGCCGCGGCTTCCCCGCCGGCGCGGTAGCCGAGCGCCTGCGCCGCCTGTTCCCGAGGGACACCGAGGGCTTCGGCGAGATCGCCGACGCGCCCGAGCAGGACGAGTAAGGAGACGAGAGCCACACCGTGAAGACCGCCGACCAGATCCGCCACGCGTTCCTCCGCTACTTCGAGGAGCGCGGCCACCGCGTCGTCAAGAGCAGCTCGCTGGTGCCCGAGAGCGACCCCACGCTGCTGTTCGCCAACGCGGGCATGAACCAGTTCAAGGACCTCTTCCTCGGCCGCGAGAAGCGCGACTACGACCGCGCCGCCTCGTCGCAGAAGTGCGTCCGCGCCGGCGGCAAGCACAACGACCTCGAGAACGTGGGCCAGACCGCGCGCCACCACACGTTCTTCGAGATGCTCGGCAACTTCTCTTTCGGCGACTACTTCAAGAAGGACGCGATCGCCTACGGCTGGGAGTTCCTGACGAAGGACCTCGGACTCGACCCCGCCCGCATGAAGGTCACGATCTTCCGGGGCGAGGAGGGCGTGCCGCGCGACGCCGAGGCCCACGGCTTCTGGCAGGAGCACGTCGCCGCCGACCGCATCCTCGAGCTCTCGGCCAAGGACAACTTCTGGGCGATGGGCGACACCGGCCCCTGCGGCCCCTGCTCCGAGATCCACTTCCACCAGGGTGACGACCTGCCCTGCGCGGAGGAGGCGGAGGGCGGGACGTGCAAGGGCGTCGAGTGCGAGTGCGACCGCTGGCTGGAGATCTGGAACCTGGTCTTCATGCAGTTCGACCGCGACTCGTCCGGCACGCTGACTCCCCTGCCGGCGCCCTGCGTCGACACCGGCATGGGCCTCGAGCGCGTCAGCGCGGTCGCCCAGGGCCACCGCTCGAACTACGACACCGACCTCTTCACCCCGCTGTTCGCGGCGATCGGCAAGCTGTGCGGCAAGACCTACGGCGCGTCGGCCTCCGCCGACGACATGTCGATGCGGGTGATCGCCGACCACATGCGGGCGACCACGTTCCTCGTGGGCGACGGCGTGATCCCCGGCAACGAGGGCCGCGGCTACGTGCTGCGCAAGATCATGCGCCGCGCGCTGCGCCACGGCCGCCGCCTCGGCATCGAAGGCGCGGTGCTGGTGCCCCTGATCGACGCCGTCGTGGAACGCATGGCGGGCGCCTACCCCGAGCTGCACAACCAGAAGGAATCGATCCGCAAGATCGTCGAGGTCGAGGAGGACCGCTTCTCGACCACCCTGCGCCAGGCGTTCGCGATGTTCGACCAGGCGGCGGCAAAGCTGAAGAAGGGCGACGTGCTGCCCGGTGCCGAGGCGTTCCGCCTCTACGACACGTACGGCCTGGCCCTCGACTTCACCGAGGAACTGGCCAAGGACCGCGGGCTGACCGTCGACAACGCGGGCTTCGAGCGTGAGCTGTCCGCCCAGCAGGAACGGGCTCGCAGCGCCAGCAAGCTGGGCGCCGTCACCGGCGATCCCGTCTACCTGAAGCTGCTCGAGGCGCAGAAGCCCCAGTTCGTGGGTTACGAGACTCTCGCCCTCGACGAGGCCCGGGTGCTGGCCGTGCTGCGCGACGGCGCCGCCGTGAAGCGACTCGACGCCGGCCAGCAGGGCGAGCTGGTGCTCGATCGCACGCCGTTCTACGGCGAGTCCGGCGGCCAGGTCGGCGACCGCGGCGTGATCGCCGCCGAAGGCGCGGCGGCCGACGTGACCGACTGCCGGCTGCCGGTGCCGGGCCTGTACTCCCATCACGTCACGGTCACTGCCGGCGGCTTCGAGGCCGGCATGACCGTGCGCTGCGAGGTCGACTCCGCGCACCGCGCCGGCGCGATGCGCCACCACAGCGCGACCCACCTGCTCCACGCGGCGCTGCGCGAGATCCTCGGGCCCCACGTCAAGCAGGCGGGCTCGCTGGTCGCGCCGGACCGGCTGCGCTTCGACTTCAGCCACTACGCGGGCGTCACCCCGCGCGAGCTGCGCCACCTCGAGAACCGGGTCAACGGAGAGATCCTCCGCAACACGGGCCTGGAGACGAAGGTGATGGGCCGCGAGGAGGCGCTCTCCTACGGCGCGCTGGCCTTCTTCGGCGACAAGTACGGCGAGCGGGTGCGGGTGGTCGAGGTGCCGGGCTTCTCGAAGGAGTTCTGCGGCGGAACCCACGTCCACCGCACGGGCGACATCGGCCTGTTCCTGTTCAGCGCGGAGCAGGGCATCTCCGCCGGCACCCGCCGCGTCGAGGCGCTGGCCGGCGACGCCGCGATGGCTCGCGCCCAGGCCGACCAGGGCATCCTCGAGGAACTCGAGGAGACGGCCAAGACCGACCGCCGCTCGCTGGTCGACGAGTACGCGCGGATGCGCGAGCAGCTCAAGGCGAAGGAGCGCGAGATCCAGGCGCTCGAGATGATGCTCGCCACCGGCGGCGGCGCGGCCGCGGACGACGCGG
>CAZTPJ010000131.1:2475-3340 GCA_964614515.1 uncultured Phycisphaeraceae bacterium
AGCACGCCGGCGTCAAGCTGCTGACGCCCCGCTACGACGGGCTCGACAAGAAGTCGCACGCGGCGGTGGTCGACGACCTGCGCAACCGTCACAAGGCGGCGTCCTTTCTGATCGTCTCGACGGCGGTGGCGGAGGACGGCGTGCACGTGATCGCCGCCGTCTCCGAGTCGCTCAAGGGGCGGGTGGCCGCGCCCGAGCTGATGAAGCGGCTGGGCCTGCGCGGGGGCGGCCGTCCCGATTTCGCCCAGGGCGGCGGCGTCGCCACGGCCGACGTGGACGCGATGCGGAAGAAGGCGGGTGAGCTGATGCGCGAGTTGCTGGAGGGCGTCGGTGCGGCGTGACGCGGTCGTCGTCCTGGTGCTCCTGGCGCTCGCGTCCGCTCCGCTGGCCTCAGCCCAGATCTACACGCGGGTCAAGGCCAACGGCGTGATCGAGGCGACCAACGTGCCCTCGACCAGCGACTTCCGCCTCACGTACCCGGGCAAGGGGCGGCTGATCCACTCGCGCGGCTTCAAGCGCGTCCCGTACAACGGCGAGTGGGACCGGCACATCTTCGACGCCGCTGCCGCGTTCGGGGTCTCGACCGACCTGGTCAAGGCCGTGATCCAGGCCGAGTCCGAGTTCGACCACCTGGCGGTGTCCTCGAAGGGCGCCCAGGGGCTGATGCAGCTGATGCCGGCGACGGCCCGCCGCTTCGGCGTGGGCGACGCCTTCGACCCGCGGCAGAACATCTTCGGCGGCGTCGAGTACCTCGCCTTCCTGCTGCGCATGTTCCAGGGCGACGTCTCGCTGGCGCTGGCCGGCTACAACGCCGGCGAGAACGCCGTGGTCCGCCACAAGGGCATCCCGCCGTACAAGGAGACGC
>CAZTPJ010000131.1:3350-5485 GCA_964614515.1 uncultured Phycisphaeraceae bacterium
CGCGGGGCTACGTGAAGAAGATCGAGGGCCTGCTGCAGGGCGGCTACTCGGGCCCCACCTACCGTCGCGCGTCGAACGTCACCGCGCTCCCCGGCTTCGGCGGTGCCTCGGAGTCGGCCCAGTACTTCGCGCCGGGCGCCGGCAGCCTGCGCTCGACGCCCCCCAGGGCGGCATCGGCGCGCGGCGTCCGCATCACCGCCGCGGCCCCCCGCGCCAGCGCCCCGCCGCTCGCCCCGCGCACCTACTACAAGTGGACCGATGCCCGCGGCCAGTGGCACGTCGCCCAGGAGCCCCCGCCCGAGGGCGTCGTCTACTCGATGATCCGCGGCCTGGACTGAAGGAGCCCCATGCCCCCCGAACGCGACGACGAGGGGTTGTTCGTCGCCCACTTCGAGCGCGGCCGCGAACTGTTCGATGCGGGGCGTGTCGGGGAGGCCGAGAAGGACCTCGTCGAGGCCTGCCTGATCCGGCCCCGCGACCAGCGGGTCCTGAACCTGCTGGGGCTCGTGTACTTCAAGCAGCAGAAGTACGCGAAGGCCGAGGAGGTCTACCGGCGCCTGGCCGTCGAGAGCCCCGAGGTGCCGACGCTCTTCTACAACCTGGGGCTCATCTACTTCAAGCTCGGCCGGCTCGAGGAGGCGGAGACGGCGTTCCAGAAGTCGCTGGAACTCGCCCCCGACAACCCCAAGATCGAGTTCTACCTCGGCTCGATCTACGAGAAGCTGCACCGCTTCCAGGACGCCATCTTCCGCTATCGCCACGCGGGTGCCAGCCTGATGGTGCGCCGGGTCGAGGACAAGATCGCCGCCGGGCCGCCGGCCGCTCCGGCCCCGGCGCCGAGTTCCGCGCCGGCCCGCCGGCCGCAGCCCGCCTCCACGGCCGACACCGCCGAGTTCCGCGCCGACTCGGTGCAGCAGACGCTGCGCGAGACCGGCGACGCCGCGACGCTCGTGCCCGGCAAGAAGCTCGAGAAGGTGAGCCCCAGCCTGCTCGCCCGCGGCGGCGGCCCGGCCTCCACCGACACCAACCGCTTCCGCGCCGCCGATGCGCTGCCCGAGGCCCGGACCCCGGCCGCGGCGAACCAGCGCCACCCGGTGCTCGGGTCGTTCCGCCCGCTCGAGCGGGGCCTGCTGGAGGCCACCTTCTCCGGCAAGCTCTTCATCAAGCAGGGGACGATCTACTCCTACAGCGGCAACCTGACCTTCTGGGTCAAGGAGAAGCGCCCCGGCGGCCGCAACCCGCTGGTGATCATCTCCGGCTCCGGACGGGTCCTGCTCACGGACGGCGACCGCGAGATCACCTTCGTCCACGTCACCGACGACGAGCAGGTGTTCGTCGAGCCCGGTCACCTGCTCGCCTGCGAGGAGACGCTGACGCCCCGCTACGTGCCGCTGGCGCCCGGCGTGGAGTACGTGGTGTTCGAGGGCAAGGGCTCGGCCGCGTTGTCGATCCAGAGCAAGGCGCTCTCGCTCTCCGTGACGCCCGACCTGCCGGTCTCCGTGCCCTACTCCGCGATCATCACCTGGAGCGGAAGGCTCCAGGCCTCGCTGATCGACGACCCGCACCTGCGCGAAATGATCCTGCCGGCCGGTCGCCGCGAGGAGCCGCTGCTGCGGATCGAGGGCGCCGGCCGCGTGCTCGTCGAGCAGTCCCCGGCCTAGCTCCTACCGCCAGAGTCCCGGCAGCGCCTGCAGCGCGCCGCGAGCGGTGTAGAGCGCCTGCACCTCGCCGCGGAAGCCGTGCCAGCAGGCCGTGCAGCCGTGGCCCGCGGTGGCCGCGCGCAGCTTGTCCAGCAGCGCCGGTGCCTCCTCGTCGAGCAGCGAGCCGGCCGCGTGTCCCGCCCCCTGGAACTCCACGCAGCGCGAGATGCGCCCCAGGTGGTCCACGTTGAGGAAGCCGCGGCCCGCCGGGCAACCCGGCACGCCACCCGCGAGCGCGCGATCGACGCCCTCGATCACGCCCGGGCTCGAGACGAGGGGCCGCCCGCGGCGCCGCGCTTCCAGCAGCAGCGGCGTGAGGGCGGCGCCGGCCGCGGGCATCGGGTACGGCAGGTCGACCGCCAGGCCGACGCCGACCTGCTCGGCGAGGACCAGCGCCCGCTCCAGCGCCGCGGCGCCGCCCGCCGGATCGAGGGC
>CAZTPJ010000132.1:0-5382 GCA_964614515.1 uncultured Phycisphaeraceae bacterium
TGCGACATCTTCGACTTCCTCTGCTTCCAGAACCTCTTCGCCGCGTGCCAGCCGTAGCGCGGGCGCGATGCCGATCCGTCGCCCGTCACGTTTCCGCCCTACCCGAGTTTCTTGAGTTTCATGTTCAACTCATCCACGTTTGGCGAGGCTTCCATCGCCACGCGGACGTGGATGTATTCCTTCTCCACGAGTTGCACGAGGCAGTCGTTGAAGTCGATCATGCCCGACTGGCGTGCTTCGACCGTCTGGAGATACTCGCGCAGTTCGCCTTCGCGCCCTTCGAGGATGTGCTTGCGCACGACGGCGTTGTTGATGAGGATCTCGATGCCGGGGATGCGGTGAATCTTCTCGTGCAGCGTCGGCAGGAGTTTCTGATACACGAACGCCCGCATCTGATACCCGAGCACCTTGCGCACCTGGTCGATTTCTTCGGCCTCGAACAGGCCGTAGATGCGGCTGAAGGTCTGCGTCGTGCTTGACGCGTGGATGGTTCCGTAGACAAGGTGACCGGTCTCGGCGGCGTTGAGCGCAGCCTCGAAGGTTTCCTTGTCGCGCATTTCGCCGACGAGGACCACGTCCGGGTTCTCTCGCACCAGCGCGCGAAGCGCAATCTTGAAGTTGAGCACATCCAGCCCGATCTCGCGCTGGTTGATCGTCGCCTTCTTATCCGTCAGCAGGTATTCGATCGGGTCTTCGATCGTCACGATGTGCACGGCCTTGCGCTCGTTCACATAGTCGAGCATCGACGCGATCGTCGTCGTCTTGCCCGAACCCGTCACGCCCGAGAGCAGCACGATGCCCTGGGGCTGCATGGCGATGTCGGCCATGATCTGCGGCAGATAGAGGTCCTCGAAGCGGCGGATGTTGCTGGTGATGAGTCGGCAGGCGCAGGACAGTTTGCCGCGGGCCTGGAAGAGGTTCACGCGGAAGCGGTTCTGCTCGTCGTAGTCATACGCGAAGTCCGCCGAGCCGAACTTGTGCAGGTCGGCCATCAACTCTTCGCTGAGGATGTGCCGCGCGATCTGCATGAACTCGTCGCCCGTGACCGCCTCGGTGTCGAGCGGCTTGAGCGCGCCGCGGAGTCGAATCTTCGGCGGCTGACCCGTCTTGACGATCAGGTCCGACGCCTGAAACTTGATGCACGCCTTGAGGAACGAGCCGAAGCGCGTCGCGTGCGGATCGTGTTTCTTGTCCGGATCCAGCGTGACGTGACCAGCGGGAACGGGAGGGGGCGGTTCAACGGAGTGTGCCATGACAGGTGATCCCTGCGGAGGCTGCCCGTTCGATAGCCCGGACAATCCCCCGCCACGAAGCTGCTCTGCTTGCTCAACTGTCACTAGGATACCCTCCGTTCGAGGACAATGCACCACCACCCCGGCCGCAATGCCGCCGGTTCGCAACCCTGCTGCCCCTGTGCCCTGGGAATCCCCGCATTCAACCCGACTTCGCGTGGCCCTTGGGAGGCCGCGGTCGCCGGAAACGTCCGCTCGTGATCCGGTACACCTGGGAACCTGGCCGTGTCACCCAAGGCGCACGACCAGCCGGAGGCGCCCCGCGCCCCGGCCTTGACTGTTCGCAGGCGAACCAAGCCGGGTTCCCGAATCATGACGCGCGACGTCGCGAGGGTCTCGCGCATCATCCGGCCCGGGGCGGTTCCTATAGTCGCACGGGTACGAGGCATGTCGCAGGTTGAGGAAAGGACACCGCGTGTTTCTCATTCGTCGGGCCAGAATCGAGGATGTCAGTACGCTCCTGAAACTGGCGCGGATGGTTCACTTCATCAACCTCCCGCCGGACAAGGACATCATCACGGCCAAGGTCCTTCACAGCCGTTCGTGCTTCATCCGCGTCGGCGGCGGCGATGAACAGCAGCCGATCTCCTCACGCCCGCTCAGCCGCGGCCAGGCCGAGGATCCCAAACTCATCGAGGCCCATCGACGACACCTCGACAACGCACGGCACAGCGCCAACGGCCAGAGCCTCATGGGCTTCGGCTCCGCCCTCACCGAGAGCGACCTGTTCATGTTCGCCCTCGAAGACACCGAGACCCAGAGCGTCCTGGGCACCTCGCAGGTCGTCGCCCACATGGGCGGGCCGGGTAACCCCTCCGTCGCCTTCCGCCTCCGCAAACGCGAGTTCTTCAGCACAAGCCTTCAGTCCGGCACGACGCACATCACGGCCACGCTCCATCTTGACGAATCGGGGCCCACCGAGATCGGCGGGCTGATCCTTCAGCCCTCCTATCGCCGTCACAAGCAGAAACTCGGCCGCTTCCTCAGCCTTGTGCGATTTCACTTCATCGGCCTGCACAGCGGGCTGTTCGCGGATCGCATCACGGCCGAGATGATGGCCCCCATCACCACCGATGGGCAGAACCTCTTCTGGGACTGTCTCGGCCGACGCTTCATCGCGCTCAACTACAGCGAGGCGGACCGATTCTGCCAGTATTCGCGGGAGTTCATGATCTCGCTGCTGCCGCGCGAAGAGATCTATCTGTCGCTGCTTCCCCCCGAGGCCCGCGCGCTGGTCGCCCAGGTCGGGCCGGAGACGATTCCCGCGCGAAAACTCCTCGAGCAACTCGGGTTCGCGCACCGGGACTTGATCGATCCCTTTGATGGCGGGCCGTATCTCGAAGCCGAGACGTCCAAGATCACGCTTGTGCGTGACACGCGATGGGCGGACCTTGGTTCGCCCGCGGCGGAAGCGAAGTGCAAGCGCGTCGGGTATGTGAGTCGCCTGGATGAGGATGGGGAGTTTCGTGCGATGCAGACGACATGGTGCATCGATGCGAAGGGGCGTCTGGGCCTTCCCCCCCCTGCGCACGAGGCCCTGCTCGCCGACGCCGGCGCGCGCGTGGGCATCACGCCCACCGATGGCGGCCCGGCCTTTGGCGATGATGCCCCGGCCAAGTCCCGTTCAGCCACACCCAAGCGAAAGGCCCGCGCGCGATGACACATCCATCGTTGCAACACGCCCCGGGCGATGTCATCGGCGGACGCTGGATCACGCCGCAGAGCGGGGATCGCGAACTGATCTCGCGAAATCCGGCCGAACCCGCGGCCGTGGTCTGGCAAGGCGCGAGCAACCCGGCGCGGGTCGGTGCGGCGATCGCGTCGGCGCGTGGGGCGCTGCCCGCGTGGTCGCGCTGGCCGCGCGAGAGGCGATTCGCGGTGCTTCAGCGCTACCGCGCGTTGTGTGTGCAACATGCCGACCGCATCGCCGACTTGATCTGTGATGAAACCGGCAAGGCGATGTGGGATGCCAAGGCCGAGGCGGGCGTGCTCGCGGCCAAGGTGGACATCACGCTCGATGATTCCGCATCCGGCCCGCTGCGCCGCGTGTCATCGTTCGAGACTTCCCTGAGCGACACCCGCACGGGGCGATGCTGGTTCCGCCCGCACGGTGTGATGGCCGTGCTCGCCCCGTTCAACTTTCCCGCGCATCTCGCCAACGGCCACATTGTTCCTGCGCTGGCGATGGGCAACACGATCGTGCTCAAGCCCAGCGACAAGACGCCGGGCGTGGGACAGATGATCGTCGAACTGCTGCTCGAAGCGCTCGCGGGCGAGGGCGCGCCGCCGGGCGTCGTGAATCTCGTGCAGGGGGGGGCGGATGTCGCCAAGGCCCTCGTCGCGCACGATGACATCGACGGCATCCTCTTCACGGGTTCATGGCCCGTCGGGCGGAGCATTCTTCAGGCCAATCTCGATCGACCCGGACGCATCGTCGCCCTGGAGATGGGCGGCAACAACGCGGCCGTGGTCCTGCCAGACGCTGACTTGCGACAGGCGGCGATCGAGTGTGCGCGATCCGCGTTCGTCACGGCCGGACAGCGCTGCACATGTACGCGGCGCGCGATTGTTCACCGCGACATCGCGAGCCGGTTCATCGCGGGCGTGTGCCAGGCCGCGTCGAGCCTCATCGTCGGGCCACCACGCGCAGCGCATCCGGTGTTCATGGGTCCGATGATTGATGCCGCTGCGCGTGATCGCGTGCTGACGTTTCAATCCGCCGCCGCCCGCGCGGGCGCACAGATTCTCGTTGAGGCCAGCGCGATCGAAACGCCGCGCGGCGGCGCGTATCTCTCGCCGTCGGTGATTCGCGTCGATCGCTTCACGGCCAGCGATGACGCGAGCGACCCCGGCGCGGATGTCGAGGTCTTTGGCCCCATGCTCCGCATCGCGATCGTCGATTCGCTCGATGATGCGATCGCGCAGGCCAACGCCACGCGCTTCGGCCTCGCCGCGTCGATCTTCACGCGAGACATCGACGCCATTGACCGCTTCCTCGTCGAAGCCCGCGCCGGTTGCGTGAATGTGAACACAGGCACGGCCGGGGCCAGCAGCAAACTCCCCTTCGGCGGCCTCGGCCACAGCGGCAACCACCGCCCCGCCGGTTCGTTCAGCCTCGACTACTGCGCGTATCCCGTCGCCGGCATGATCGAGAACGGCCCGGCCGCCACGTTGCATCCGGGGATGACGTTTGAGGATGGGTGGGTGAAGTGATCGTGCTCTCACGGCCCCAGCGGGGCCGCGGGTTGTAGCCACGGGTGGAGCGACGCACGCCAAAGGCGCGCGTCGCGGAACCCGTGGAAGACGATTTGTTTTTCCCTGTTGCCCTGAAGGGGCACAAAGGAAAGATTACACGTCGATGTCATCGATTGGAGCAGCATCCACAATTCGCAGCAACTCCGGTACGAGCGGAGCGGCATCACGAATGGTCACGTCATGTTGCCGAACCGCGTAGTAGTCGCTCACTGTCTCGTAAGAGTTGCCGTGCTTGGACTGAAAATGCTCCCAAAGGTGGACGTTCTTGCTCAACACGCTACGGAGCGATCGCCCCGCGCGAAGGAACTTGAGGGGATACTTCGTGTCGAGCACATAAAGTTCCTTGCGCTTCGAGGTCGAATGCTCGGCCAGCAGATAGAAATCTTTGAACAGTGAGTTCTGGCGGATCGTGTCGGCCCCGCCCCGCCAATGGATGAACTTGAACTCCGCTATACGCCGATCGGTTTCCAAGTCGAACGCGCGCCCGGTGTTGCCTGCACCAAGGGATACATACTCGATCTTCTCTCCAGGCTCCATGATCTTGGGCAGCAGTAGTAGACCTCCCACGGCGTGAATGAGAACGTTGATCTGTCCCGCAGCGCGCTTTACTGCATAGGCAGCGGAGAGCAGCTCGGACGTGACACCCGCGTCCGCGCTCTTGATGCCGCATTGCCCACTGTCGCATCCCTTGACGGCCCATTCGAGATCGGCGATTCGGGCCGTGAGGTCCGGACCAATGAAGGCTTCAACGGAGCGCAGCGCATCAATCATGCTCGGCGGAGGCTTGGGCATAGTGTCGACATGGTACTGGGAGTTGAAGGACTGCCTCCGCCCC
>CAZTPJ010000133.1:0-5041 GCA_964614515.1 uncultured Phycisphaeraceae bacterium
GCCGTTCGGCCTTGGCCTCTGAGAGGTGGGTCATTCGTCCAACTCCCCGAACGCCTGTGCAGCGAGGGCGAGCACGACCGAATGCGCCGCGTCTCTCAGCATGGGCACGCGCCGCACGTCGAAGATGAACTCCGTCGCCTTCGAGCGCTTCGCCGGTTTCGACTCGCCGACCTGCCGCAGGAACCCATCACGCACGCCGTTGTCGCGGTACCGGCTGATGCTCATGGCCGCGACCTTGAACGTCTTCCCCAACTTGCGCGTCGGCAGGAAGATCGGACGCGGACCGGTCGTGACCTGGAGCCACCCCGCGAGGCTGATGAATCGTCGGTACGGGTCCGTTCGCTCCGAAAGGACATCATCGTCACCGAATCGGATTGGTTTGGCATCGGCCAGCCGTAGCGCCTCATCGAACGGGCTGCGGCCCAGCGGGCACCGCACGCGGCTCCACGCGAACTCGAACTCGGCACGGGCCGTCTCGCGGTCGAGGCCGAAGTACGCTAGCCATTCATCATCGCCCTGGGGCCAGTCTCGCACGACCGCATCGACCTTGCGGAACGCCGCCTGGCCGGTCAAGCGTTCGAGGTCGCGGCTGATCTTGACCACGCGGACGAAATCGAACATGCCGGTGGCCCAGTCAGGCCGTTCGTCGTCGTGGAACGCCGCGTAGGCCGCCAGGATGTACTCCCCCATGTCCAGCGTCGGCGGCTCTCCGCTGGCCAACTGGGTCTGCAGACGGGCCAGCAATCTGGCTTGCAGCGGAGGATGGGAGGAACCAGATTTTGCGGCGGAAGCCGCAGTCGTTGTGATTCGGTGTGATTCGGTGTGTTCGTTGTGATTCGGTGTATTCGGTGAGTTCCTGAATTCCTGTGTTCCTGTGTAACACCCTTCGGTTGGGAGGCCGTTGTGGTGCGTTGGTGCCGACGGCGGCGTCTGGTCGCACTGCGGGTCGGGCCGGGGGCGACGCTCACGCATGGCGGGCCTCCGCTTCGGCATGGGATGGGAGGCCGCGCCGATCACCCAAGACTTCCGCTCGCGCCGGCTTGCTTGTGTCTGCACGCCCGCACAAAAGCGCGGCGTGCTTATGGTCCCTTATGGGAGGGCGGACACGGCTGTGTCCATAGTTTTGGCGCGGTTTTGACCGGTAAGGTGGTGACACAGCTGTGTCCGGTGTGGTCTGGCTCACGGGTTCACCTCGTAGACGGCGGTCCCTCGTGTGCTGCCGCCCTGGCGAAGGCGCCGGATCAGGCCGCGCCGGCGCAGCCTGCCGATCACCCTGCCGACCGTCCTGACGCTGCACCCAGCCCGGCGGGCGATGTCGGTGTAGCCGGTGCTGGCCGTGCCCCGCTTGGTGTCGCGCCAGAGCACAAGCCACACCGCGATGTCGTTACGGCCGAGGCTCGACAACGTCCTATCGACGAAGGCGTTGATCTCGGCGAACCGCCCTCGCGTGCGTCGGCGCTTGCCCGCCCGAACGTGTTCTTCGAGCGTGGTCATGTACTCAACTCCGCAAGTGTCAGGTCAGTGACCCGGAACGACTGATGCGGCCGATCGAACTCCAGAACGCGATCGCGGCATTCGCCATAGCGCGCCTTGACGTGCTTGAGAACGACCGCATTGGGCTGAGCGTCCCCGGAGACCATGAGGAACGCGTCGTCGGCGGCGTACTCCAACTCCGACGAATCGCGGAATGACGCGAGGGTCAGATCGTCGTAGTTGCTCGCACCACGTTGGCCGCGAGAGCGTGCCACGGCGCTGACAACGATCACGCCGCGACCCTCCATCGCGAGGTCGCGCATCCCCGACATGATGGCCTCGACCTGGCTGCGACGATCGCTCGGGTGGCCTTCCGCGCCGAGGCCGAATCGCTGGATGTAGTCGCAAACGACCAGATTCGCGCCGATGTCGTGGCATGCATCCGTCACGGCAGCCAGGGTGTACGGCCCGCTGAGAAAGCACAGCCGGTCGGCGATCGTGCGCAGTTGGTCAATGCCGCCCTCGATTCGCGTGCGTTCACGATCGCTAAGTTCGCGCCGCATGAGGCGCGTGAGATCCATCGGCGAGAGTCTGGCCAGTTGCCGATCCAGCAGGCGGGCTGGTGACATCTCAACGTTCGCGACCAGCGCGCGGACATCCGGATGGCGCAGCAGAATCTCGATGACGATCTGCATCACAAGCGCTGTCTTGCCCGCGCCGGGCGCGCCGCCGACGAGAAGCACGCGTTCAGGCCCAATCTCCAAGTCGAGGGCGTCGAAGCCGTGACCCCACAGCACCGGCGGCTCGCCGTGGCGCACGTCATCGATCCACCGGTTGAGAAGGTCAGATGCTCGTGTGTATGTGGAAGGTGACGACGTGGTGGGTGCGTTGGAGTCCAGCGCGGACGGCATGATCGGCTGGGCGGCATCGGCCATCGCTTCGATGCCGACGCGGATGTCCTCACTGTCGCGCGAGTCCATTGCGTCGACGTAATCCGCGATGTCACCGTGCTGCGGTAGATCCGGGAGTCGAACAATGCAGGCCGAGGTCGCGCCGGCTGCATGCGCGAGCTGAATCACCTCAGCGGCGTAGTCATCACCGGGTGAGTCATTGTCGGGCAGGATCACAACGTGCCGATCGCGGAGTGGAGTCCAGTCGCTCTTCTTCGCGCCGTCGCTGCCGTGGGCGCTCGAGGTGGCGACGAGACCGAGGCTGCGGGCCACGTCGGCGCAACGTTCGCCCTCAACAACGTAAATGCGATCGCCCGGCTGCGTGGCGAGCAGCCCTAGGAGCCCGTACAGTGGCAGCGGTGCAGGTGGATCGCCGATGATCCAACCCTCAGACGTTTTGCCGATGGGACGGAAGGTCTTGCGAGGCTTCTCACCATCCTCATTGTGGAACTCGGCAAACCGCACGACAATCAGCCTTGGTTCGCCAGAGGCATCGGTATACGTCCATCGCGCCGCGGGCTCGCCGTGCTTGCTCTCCAGCACCGCAATCGCGGCATCCGGCGTGTCATATGACTTGGGCTTCCTTTGACAAGCCGATTTGGACGCTTGCCGAGGTGCATCCGGATGCGATTTGCGCGGTAACCCATCGACGCGTGGCGGCATCAGGTCGGCCATCGTTAGCCCGATAGCACTCGCGATTCCCTCAGTTGGGCAGCCCCTGTGGCAATGCAGCAAGGCTCGCTCATCTTCGCCCTGACCTATGGACAGCGACGGTGTACGGTCGTCGTGGGTAGGACATCGGCAGGCATGTCCATCGCCCGACGGCTTCGGATCGAGTCCATGCGCGCGAAGCGCCGCGAGCACACGAGCAACCGGAGTCGTATCGTCAGCGGGCATCTCGTGGCTCCTTAGCGAGCATGTGATCGAGTACCCGAGCGTTAATGCGGATCGACCGGCCGATGCGCGTGGCCGGCAGTTTGCCGTACAGGATCAGCCGGCGCACGGTCGCTTCGCTAACACGCATGTGTGCCGCCACCTCACGGACTGTGTATACCTCCATGCGTTCGCTCATTTCGATTCTCCCGCGGGCGTCCATTCGCGCTGCCGGGATCATCTTCGGACGTGCACTTGGGTGTACGGCGAACCCGTGAGAATGCCGACAGAAAGGGCAAAGACGCCGCAGCGCCCTCCGTTTCGACTGTTTGGAGGTGTCTCCGGTTGGTTGCGCGTGCGCTCAGAAGGCAAGAGCAATCGCGACCCGCCTACTCGGCGGCGGAGGTCCTGTCGGCCCACCTGCGGACCTGCTGTCGTTTCTTGGGAGGCACGGCCAAGAGGATGTGTTCCAAGTCGGCTGTGTATGACCCCTTGGGACCAATTACAGGGTACAGTCGATTCCTGATTCGGTCGAGGAGCACGTCCGGCCGCATGTTCGCCGCGTGAGCGGCCTCAGCGATGACAATCGGCCGCTGCATTGGTTGTACAACTTGAGTAGGTGGGCCATCCCACCCGAGAAGCTCCATCGCCGACTTCAGCCCGCCCGCCGTGGCCTTGAACGATGCTCCAAGGTCACGAAGTCGTTGTGCGTCTTGCTTGAGCGAGAAGCGAGCAATGGGGACGAACGTATTCAGGTGTTCGAGCAGTCGATCGGCTTCATCCACGTCAGCGCCAATGGCGACGGACTTGGCCTTGGAACCTGGCGAGTGAGCCTCATCCAGAGCACGAGCGCCGTGCTCCCGCAGTGCCGTTCGGGCACGATCACACGAGTGCCGCCAAGACTGTGCTAGATACAGAAGGCTGTTGGTCACTTCGTTCGATTCGCATTCGGTAGAGTTGCCAATCGTGTTGAAGTCCGGAGCCGAGCCCATGGGCGAGGGCGCCGGTTCACCCTTCTCGATTCGATTCTGGATCTCGGCGCGATGCAGCGTCAGCAGAGCGTCGTTGACAAGTCTGCGCGCCTCGGAGCGTTGGGTGTCAAGATCCACGAGCATCTCCGCTACGCTCACGCATCCGTGTCCTAGTTGGTCGAGAGCAGTAAAGAGTCGCAGGGCCGGGTGGTTGGCGAGGCGCTTCCGATGTGAGGACGATGCCTTCCCTTGCCGCACTCTCTTGTTCTTCTTCGCCATGCGCCCTCCAAGCAGTCGTTCATGAGCCATCAGGAACAAGCCCCGCGGTGCTGGTTAGCCGCCGGATCGTTGCCCTGCGCATGGCCTCGCGCCTGACGGAGTTGACAGAATCGATGGCCGCTTGCGTCAGGAGTGAGGCTCCAACTGGTAACGATGTCACACAATAAGCCCCGCGAAATGGAAGCGGTTGACCTCTGACCTGCTCCGCCCAAGCCAAACTCTCCGGCGTGTCGATCAACCACAGGCACATGTAGGCATCGGTATGAACCGCCTTCAATTGCTTCCAGATGCATCGATATCGAAACTCACCAGCCCAGGCCGTGATGCCATCCCAGGTATCAGTCCGTATCGCGCCCTCGACGCTGGCCAAGATGAGGCCGCTCAGATGTTCACTTTCCCTGAACTGGATCTCGATGGCTACATTGGAGGATGGGCTAAACGTCGGCGCTGGCAGCAGAAGGACGCCACGCGGGTGAGTGGCCAGTGGCTCCGAAT
>CAZTPJ010000134.1:0-4997 GCA_964614515.1 uncultured Phycisphaeraceae bacterium
AGGCTGGGGAGTTGCGATGGAGGATCTTGGTACAGGCGATGTTGAACCACCGCTGAAGCGGTGGCCTATGAACGCGAAGGCCGCTGAAGCGGCCTGAGATGCGCAGCGGTTGTCGTCGAAGGTCACGGTGTTGTTTGCCTTCACGCTCTGGTCTGGTCGCGTCGAGTGAGATTGCCTCGGCAATCCCAAGATTGCTCACGCTGTTCGCGGGTGGGTTGAGCCATTGCGCGTCGGATGCGCAAGGGCTGTGGGTGGGACGCCTGCCCCACCGGATCGAGATCATGGCGCGCAGGCGCGAGTGGGTTACGCGCTGTCGGCCGTGCGGGGGGAGGTGTCGGCGTCGGCGCGGAGGACTTCGAGGCCGTCGTTGGGGGCATCATCGGCGAGGAGGTCGAGGCGGATCTTCAGGACGCGCGTGGGTTCGGCTTCGAGGATGGTGATTTCCGCGCCGTTCATGGCGAGGCGTTCGCCGGCGGTGGGAATGCGGCCGAGGGTGGTGACGACGAATCCGCCGACGGTGTCGTACTCTTCGCTTTCGGGAAGTTCGATGCCGAGGGGTTTGAGTTCATCGTTGACGTCGTCGATGCGTGCGCGGGCTTCGATCTGCGCGGAGCGCGCGGCCAGATCAATCAGGACGTCGTCCGACTCTTCCTCGAGCGGTTCGTACTCGTCCTGGATTTCGCCGAAGACTTCTTCGATGATGTCTTCCATGGTGACGAGTCCGGCGATGCCGCCGTATTCATCGGCGACCATGGCGATGTGGACGCGGTTGCTCAGGAGTTCGGCGAGGAGCTCGCGAACGGTCTTGGTTTCGGGGACGAAGAGGGCCGGGCGCAGGATCGCGCGGAAGTCAAACCGTCGTCCATCGCCCTTGACGCCGTCGCCGGCGAGCCATCGGATGAGGTCCTTGACATAGAAGACGCCGACGACGTGATCGAGGCTCTCGTCATAGACGGGGATGCGGCTGTGGTGGCTGCCGCGGAGATAAGCGGTCACGGCGCCGAGGTCGTTGGTGAGTTCCATCGCCTCGATCTCGGTGCGCGGGGTCATGATCTGTTCGACGGTACGGCCGCGCATGTCCACGATGGCTTCGATCATGTCGCGGTCGGTCTCGTCGAACTGTCCTTCGCGTTTGCCTTCTTCGACGACGGACAGGAGTTCGGCCTCGAGTCCCTCGGCGTCGTCTTCATCGTCGGTGCCCGCGAGTCTGCGCACGACTTCATCGAAAAACGTCGAGAGCCGTCGCGCCGGGGTGAACAGGCCGTGGGCGATGCGGATCGGCCGGTTGAACACGAAGACCGTGCGTTCGGCGGCGTGCGCGGCGATGCTCAGCGGCAGGACCAGCCCGAAGACCCAGATGAGCAGCGCGGCCAGGGCGAGTCCGCCGACAAACGGCCAGGCGCTGGGCGTGGGCGAACCCCACGTCATCCGCGCCCATTCGACAAACGCGACGGCCGCGACGAGGTTGAACAGGATTCGCGGCATGGTGACGGCCATGGAGTGGCCGGGCATGTCATCGAGAATTCGCTTGACGCGTTCGGCGGCGTGGCCGGGTTTCGCAGCGCACAGGTCCGCCAGGCGCGTTCGCGCCGCGTCGCGCAGGGCCAGTTGCAGCGTCGCGAAGACCGCGCTGAGCAGCGTGGCGCTGATGGCCGTCCACAGCCAGTGCAGGGGCGTCACGGTTGCCCCCCCCCTGCCGGCGCGACGGCCGGCCTCCGCGGGGCATACGTCGCCCCGACGCCGAGATGTTCAAGCAGGGCATCTTCCGCGTCGTGCATGTCCCTCGCGCCCGATTCGGTGTGGTCATCGTGTCCCAGCGCGTGATGAATCGCATGAATCATGTAGAGCAGCATTTCTCGTCGTACATCGTGCCCGAGTTCCGCCGCCCGCCGGGCCGCCTCATCCACGCACACCAGTATGTCCAGGTCCATCGCCCGCGAACCCGACGCCGACTCGCCGTCGGTCATGTCAAAGGTCAACACATCCGTCGGCCCGATCTGGCCAAGGTGCCGCCGGTGCGCTGCGGCCATCTCATCATCGCCGACAAGACCGATGCGGACCGACCCCTCGCGGCCGAGGATCGTCAGCGCCCGCCCGACATGGCTCGCCAGCCACGCGCGGGTGAACGCGTCGATCCGGCCCGTCCGGTCGACCACGTCAACACCCTCAGGCTCGGACGTCTCCGTCCATCCCGGGCGAGGTTCAGATTCTGCATCATCCTTGCTTGCCATGATCCGGCTGACCCTGCAGCCCCGCTCCACACCCCACGTCGGCTGCGGCCGGTGAAGTGTATTGGATTTCGGGTCGGATGTCATCCCCGCGAGGCAGGGTTTGCCCAAGATTCTTCAGGGGTTTATGCGGGAATTACTCGTCCGGGGAGAAGAGTTCCACCAGGTTCCCGGCTGGATCATAGAGGTAGTACGACTCGGCCTTCATCCACTCGAGCCGCAGGGGACCGTGGACATTGACGCCGCACCCGCGAACGTGGGCGACCGCATCGGCCAGAAGAGCGCGGGGGATCAGGAGTGCGAAGTGGATGCGGCCGAAGCGCTTGCCCGGCGGCTCGGGTGAGAATTCCTCGAACGCCAGGACGCGATTGGTCACGGCCAGGCGCTGGGGATGATCGCCGCGGCCGCAGTGGAACCAGGCCCAGTCGAGTTCCGGCTCGCCCTCGGGCTCGAGTCGCAGGACATCTCGATAGAAGCGAGCGCAGGCTTCGACATCGCGCACGACCAGGACGATTTCGCACAGGCCGCGGGAGAAGCGGCGGGGATGTTGATGCGAAGCCATCGGAGTCTCCGCTGGCGGTGATGCGCATCAGCGGCGCGGGTTGCGGGCGGGGTTGGGCTTGGTCGGTTTTCGCGGCGGGAACGGGCCGCGGGGCTGATCGGCGGTGGATCGTTCGGGCGCGCTGTCGGTCTGCGACACGGGGGGCGACCATGCAGCGCCATCGGCGGGCGTGGGCGCGGGCGCATCGCCCTCGCCATCATCGGTGGCCGTCTCCGCGGCTGGGCGGGGGGGGGTGTCGCTCTGGCCATCGGCGACGCGCCCGAAGATGAGTCGTCCCGCCGAGGTTTGCAGCGTGGAGGTGACGTTGAGCGTGACGCGCTGGCCGATGTGGTCCGCGCCATCTTCGGCCACGACCATCGTGCCATCGTCGAGATAGCCCACGGCCTGGCCGCGTTGTTCGCCGGGCTTGAGCAGGCGGATGGCGAGTTGTTCGCCGGGGATGACGGCCGGCTTGAGGGCGTTGGCGACTTCGTTGAGGTTGAGGACTTTGACGCCCTGGATGCCCGCGATGCGATTGAGCGCGACATCGGCGGACACCAGCGTGGCGGGCATGCTCTGGGCCAGGTCCACGAGCATCTGGTCCACGGGCATGCCGGTCATGGGCGTCTCATCGATCGAGACATCCAGGCCGGTGGAGCGCTGGAGTTTGGCGATGACATCGAGGCCGCGCCGGCCCTTGGCCCGCTTCATGCGATCCTGCGAGTCGGCCATGATCTGGAGTTCGTTGATGACGAAGCGCGGGATGACGATGGGGTATTGAATGATGCCGGTGGAGGCCAGGTCCACGACGCGGGCGTCGATGAGCGCGGAGGAATCCAGCAGGAGCGGGCGCGGGCCGCGGACCTGCTTGGAAAACTCGACGTAGGGGATCACGAGGCGGAAGTCATCCTGCGTCTGGAGGACGGTGGAGATGCACAGGTAACTCAGCGCGATGCCCAACAGGATCTTCGTCGTCGAGATGATCTCGGACTCGCCCGAGAAGCCCCATACTTCGGAGAGGACATCGATCACGAGTCCCACGGCCACCGTCGCGAGAATCCCCGCGAGCATCCCGACGAAGACGCCCGAGAGCGTCGAGATCTTCTTGCGGGGCGTGAGCAGATCGACGGAGACGAAGAGGACAAACAGGGCCACGGCCGAGATGATCGGAATCCACCACAGGGCGCGGAAGCCCAGTTCGGTCATGCCGGTGGCCTGATTGTCGGAGATGCGCACGACGGTCAGGAGCGTGACGGTGACCATCATGACGAAAAAGGCCATGCGCAGGATGCGCACGAGCAGCGCCCGCTGTCGTTCGGCGGCTTCGAGAGGATGGAGCTCGGGCCTGGGGAGTGGGTCGGACACCGGGGTATTGTACGTTGGCCGGGGTGGCGCGTGCGGGGAGGGCGGGAAGTCGCGCGGAATCGAGGGCGACGGGCCAAATGGCTGGACCGGGCGATGGTCCATGCAGCGCCGGGCGATGGATGCCATGCGGGGTGCAGCGCGCGGGTGCAACTGCGCGGTCCGGCGGCGTATGCTTGGGTGAGTCCGCCGCGTGGATGGCCGGGCCCGGTGCATGGGTGGCCCGTGAACCTGGTCAGGGCTTGACCGCAGCAGCCATAAGCGGCCGTCGCCCGGTGCCGCCGGTGTCCTGGCCATCCACAGGGCGGACTCGGGGTGGGCTTTGCACAGAGCACGAAGCGCCAGCGAGTGTCTTTCCTTCCGGGCACGCAGCGCGGGCGAGTGTCTTTTCCCCGGAGCCTCCAGAATACGCCGCTCACGCGGCCAACCTCTTGGCCCCGGCCGCGAGCATCACCGCCCAAGCCTCTCCCCTCTTCGCCCCAACGGGGCGCATCACCGCCTAAGCCTCTCCCCTCTTCGCCCCAACGGGGCGCATCACCGCCGAGGCCGCCAACCTCTTCACCCTTGGTAGGAGGCGCACCGCCCACGCTCCCCCCCTTTTCGCCCCCGTCATGAGATTCACCGCCAAGGCCCGTTCATGCTTCGCCCCAACGGGGCGATGGCTTGTAGCCACGGGTGGAGCGCAGCCCGCATCCTCGCGGGCGGAGCGCAACCCGATGAGAGCGTGACCACCACCAAAGGTCGCCCCTGCGGGGCGGAAACAGCACCACCTCACGCAGCAGCGCCTCTTCGCCCCAACGGGGCGCAGGGTTGTAGCCACGGGTGGAGCGCAGCCCGGCGCCAGCCGGGCGGAGCGCAACCCGTGG
>CAZTPJ010000135.1:0-4324 GCA_964614515.1 uncultured Phycisphaeraceae bacterium
CGCGCCAGTTCAGCGGCTCGATGCACATGATGAGTCCCGACGGCTCGCACACTTCGGCGGCACGCTTGAGCGCCTCGATCAGGTTGGCCGTCTGCGTGCCGTGCGGGAGTCGATTCTCCACCGTGCCGGGAACGACGGTACACCATCGCGCGTTGATGCGTTTGGCGAGTTCGACGGATTCGCGGATCTCGCCGACGAACTTGTCGCGTGCGCCCGCGTCTCCGGTGGTCAGGCTCGGGCGGCTCCATTCGATGCCGTGCGCCACGAACACGCCCATGCGCACGCCGCGCTCTTCGCAGACTTTCGCAAATGCGGACTGAAATTCCGCGCTGCGTCCACGCATCCCGTTGTCTTCCCACGCCGTGAATCCGTTGTCCGCCGCGAATCGCACCTGATCCAGCGGATCCGCCGCGTGCTGCTCAAACATGCCAAAGTGCGGCGCATAGTCCAACTTGAACGCCTGCGAACCACGCACGCGCGATGCAGCCACGGCCCGCGCGTGCGTCGTCACCGCCGCGCCAACGCCCGCGACGATCCCCGCGCTGACAAAATCACGCCTTGAAATCATGTCTGTGTCTCTCACCGACGCGAAACGCAGCGCCGAGGTCCGTTCATCCGCCGGCCGTCAGGCCAGCGGCGTCTTGCCGGGAGTCGCGATCGAAGGCGTCGCGAGCGTACCGAACTCATACGACGACGGCCGCAGGTCTTCCGCCGAATTCAGCGCCTGATCCCACGACACTTCCTTGCCGGTGTACGCGGACATGCGGCCCATGATGGCCGTGAGCGTACTCTCGGCCACCTGCCGCGCTTCGTTGATGCGTCGGCCGTTGGCGATGGCGGCGAACAACTCGACGTGCTCATGCACATACGGATTGTTGTTCGATTCGTCAAAGGTCCAGGGCGAATCGCCCTCGATCTTGGCATACCCCGGCCAGAGCCGGGCCCGCCCGCGCGTACCGAGGATCACCTCTTCAACCCGCGAAGCGCAGCCATCAATCTGCCGGCACATGCTGGTGACGCGCACGCCGCCGGGATACTCATACTCGACCGCGAAATGATCAAAGATGTGCCCATACGCGGGGGATGTGCGAACCTGTCGCCCGCCCATGCCCGTGCAGCGAATCGGGTGCGCCCCCGTCGCCCAGTTCACGACATCGAGATTGTGAACGTGCTGCTCAACGATGTGGTCCCCGCTGAGCCAGGTGAAGTACAGCCAGTTGCGCAGTTGCCACTCCATGTCCGACCATTCGGGCCTGCGCTCATGCACCCACAGGCCGCCCTGATTCCAATAGCACGACGCCGACACGATTCGTCCGATCGCGCCCGCCTTGATCCGCGCCATCGCCTGAAGGTAACTCGTTTCATAACGCCGCTGCGTCCCGGCCACGATGCACAGGCCCTTGCTCTCGGCGACCTCATGCGATTCGAACACGCTGCGCACGCCCGGGCCATCGACCGCGACGGGCTTTTCGGTGAAGACATGACAACCCGCGCCGACCGCCGCCGCCAGATGCATCGGCCGAAAGTGCGGCGGCGACGCGAGGATCACAACGTCCACGCCGCCATCAATCAAACGCTGAAAGCAATCAAACCCCGCATAGCAGCGCTCCGCCGGCACGCTCCCGCGCCCGGCCATCGCGCCCTCAAGACCCGCCAACCTGCTCCGACACCCATCGACGCGATCCGCAAACACATCCGCCAACGCCCAGATCACCGTGTCGCGCGAGGCTTCGAGGGCATTGACGGCCGCGCCCGTGCCGCGACCGCCGCAACCGATCACACCCACGCGAATGACGCTGTCGCGCCCGCGCGTGGGCACGCCCAGGGCCGCCGTCGCCAGACCTCCCCCTGCCACCGCCGCCGACACCTTGACAAACTCACGACGCGACAGCGAGTCAGGCCACATGCCTCAGCCCCTTGCATCATCAGCCCGACACATCCAGGCCCGACGATCTACAACCCCTTGATCACAAGATCCGCCCCATCCATCAGATACAGCCCGAGCAGCCATTCGCCCTGCACGAACGGATCGACCTTGAACACGCCCGTGATCTCGCCGTAGTTCATCGTGTACTGCGACAGGCCGCGCGGGTTTTTTGTAAGTTTGACTTCCACGGCGTCATACGGCGTCGGCGGCACGCCCACGCAGCACCCATCCCACTCGTTCTGCATCAGCAGCACTTCACGCATGTCGTCGCCCATCATCGGCGGCATGACAAACCCCGCCAGGCGAACATGCTTGCCCTCGAAGAACTTGATCCACGCCGGAATCTCCGTCATCCCCTGACGCGGGCGATAGTGCTCCTGCACCGCGATCAAAAGGTCCCACGAGACGACATACGGCGCCTCGGCCGTGCCCGCGCCGGGCACCACGAAACGAGCCGCGACGACAAGATTCTTCTCGTCGTTGAGGATGATGCCTTCGGCGAGTTCCTCGCCGGTGATGTTTACGCCGATCGCCCCCGCGGCTGCCTCTTCGGCCGGCTCATCCGTCCCCACCTCGCGTGCGACCGTGACATCTTCCGCGACATGCGGCTCGCTCAACCCAAGAAGCGAATCGAGCGTCTGCACTTCAACACGCTCCGGTGCGGGCACGGCCGGAGATTCTTCAGCGGACGCTTGCGCGACCGACGTCTCGCCGGACTCCTCCACGACATCAACCGTCGGGTCAAAGGCTTCGGGCAGCAAGACGGCCTCCGGCGGGGTCTCCGCCGTCGCGATCACCGCATCACCGGCTGGTGCTGGTTGAACCGGCATCGGTTCGGTCGGCCGAGGCTCGACCGCCATCGCCTGCGGTCCGCGCGAGGATGTCTGCTCGACGACTGCGGTCGATGACGGCTCCTTGCCATATCGCGACGCGAGCACACCGGCCGCCCCGATCGTCAACACCAGCATCAATACCCAGAAAATGCGCATGGACGTTCTCCCGTGTCCGCAATTGTACCGCCGACTTGCCGGATCAGCCAATCGGACGCAGATTCCGGATCACCGAGGTCCGATACGCCGCCGCCGCCGGGGCCAGACCCGCCAACGCCGCAAGCAGGGCCGACCCGGCGGTAATCACAATCGTCCACTCCACCGACGGCGTCGCGTCGATCGTCACGCCCACACGCTCCTCAAGCACGCCCCCGACCAGCCGCGTGCCAACCACGCTGATAAGAATCCCGGCCACCGCGCCCGTCAGCCCGAGAATCGAACTCTCCGTCATCACCAGGTTGAAGATCCGCGTCTGGCTCGCCCCGAGTACGCGCAGCACCGCGATCTGCCGACGACGCAACTCCGTCGATGAAATCATCGCCAGCATGATCGCCACGCCGCTTGAGATCAGCACTACCACGGCCATGCCCAGCAGAATCCCATCGATGTTCCCGATGATCTGTCGCAGTCGCCCCGCCTGATCCGCGGGCGATGCCACCGTCAACGTGCCATCCCGGCGAATCTGCTCAAAGATGCTCTGAATCGCGGCCGTCACCTGCGCACCGGGTCGCGTCATCACACGGCAGTAGATCCCCGTGATGAGTCGATCCCGCTGTTCGAGGTCCGCTTCGGTTGTCAGCGCGATGTCGTGCCCGAGTTCGCGCACGCGGCGGTCGTGGGCATGGACGATCCAGGTGCTCACCACGTCGATGAACAGCGCCCGATCGTGCGGCGTGTTCGACGGCGACAGTACGCCCACCACTTCGAACATGTACTCCCCGTGATCGTGCGTCCCCGCCCCCGACATGCCGTGTGAGAGTGATATCCGGCTGCCCACGTTCAGCCCCGCCACCCGCGCAGCCTCCGCACCAAGCACCACCTCAAACGATGTCTCGAAGAAGCGGCCCGAGGCCAGACGCCACGGCTGCCCCACATGCGGCTCAAACTTTGTGAAAAAATCCGTCGTCGTCGCCATCACCGGCAGACCGCGATAACTGTCGCCGAGCACGGTCGGAATCGCGAACTCCCACGGCTGGCTCTGGGCAATTTGTTCATACTTGGCCCATTCGATGGCCGCACGCGGCGCGCCGGCGTAAAACACGCCGTTGAGTACCGCCACCAGCGGACTCGCATCACGGCTGATGAGCATGTGCATGTTGCCGCCGCCGCGCTCAAACGCGCGGTTCGCCGCATCGCGAAGACTCAACAGCACCACAAGCAGCGCCACCGCCACCGACACCGTCACCAGCGTCGTGATCGTCGCCAACGGCCTGCCAAACAGGCTCCGCCGAATGATCGTCATGTCGCTCATCGCCATCGCCACACTCCGTCAACTCCCGTGCCCGTGCCACCGAAGTCGCTTCGACTTCGGTGCTCCCCCCCGTGCCACCGAAGTCGCTTCGACTTC
>CAZTPJ010000136.1:0-4310 GCA_964614515.1 uncultured Phycisphaeraceae bacterium
GATCACATCTTTCTCAGGTTTCAACTCCTACCATCTGGTTACTGAGGAGCGACCGCTCCTCGGAAGCGATGAAACCCGGTCCGTATTTGGGCGCTTGGGCCGGGTGGAGCGAGTAGCGCAACCGACCGAGTGGAGGCGTTCCTCTTGTCGTTCTTCAGAGTTGCACTGCCGGACCGGTATGCGGTCAAGCCACCATTCGGTGCCAACCCCCTCCGGATTCTCTCGCTGGTCACGATGGCTTTCGTATTGCTGAGCGCCTGCGGCAGGCTGGTCGAGACCGAACCGCAAGGGGCGTCAGGTAGCATCTGGGCCCGATCGAACGAGGTCGAGGCCGGTGCGGCCTGGTTCCGGCTGGACGGAGCGATCGTCAGCGGCACGCTGGAACTGTCGACGACCGTCGAAGGCGCGCGGAGCCCAGTCGAATATCGGTTCTTGGACTCCGGTCAACCTCTCCCGGTTGCCTTCGACCTCGACGGGACTGCCTCCCTCGATACCGGACTGTTGCCCGAAGGGGAGCATGCGGTCGTTGCGTACGCACCTGATGCGGCAGCCGGAGCGAACGTCATGGCTGTGGCCAGTTTCACGGTCGCGAGCCAGTCACCTGAGGAGCCGCAAGGACCTGCTCCAGCCCCCGAGCCACCTTCGCCGCCACAGCCACCCGGACCACCGGCTACTTCGCCCCCCATCCCTGAAGGAGCTGTGTGGATCCGGCTAGGGCAAGACGCCGCCGCCGTGGTGCGAGCGCATCCAGCGGGCACCACGTTTGCGTTCGAGGCTGGTCTTCACCGCCTGACAGCCACGATCGTGCCTCGGGAAGACGACACGTTCCTAGGCGAAGCTGGTGCCGTATTGAGCGGTGCTCGTCTCCTAACGACATTCGAGAGAGAGAACGGCATGTGGGTCGCGAAGGGTCAGACTCAACAGGGCTACATCGGGGCGGGTGAGTGCCAGCCGTCATTCCCCCGCTGCCGCCTACCGGAGGAACTGTTCATCGACGACGTCCGGCTTCGTCACGTCGCCAACTTGGAAGATGTCGCAGCCGGCACTTGGCACTTCGACTACTCCGCCGATGCGATCTACCTGGCGATCGATCCGACCGGTCGACGGGTGGAGACCAGCGTCGTCGAAGCTGCGATCTCCGGCGACGCCGACAACGTAACGGTTAGAGGCCTGGTGGTCGAGAAGTTCGCGAACCCCGCGCAGAGGGGAGCGATCCAGTCAGATAGAGTTGCGGGCACTTACACGATGGGTCGCAACTGGACGATCGAGAACAACGTCGTCCGCTGGAACCACGGTGTAGGGATTCGAGCCAGCGATGCCGCCCTCGTCAAAAACAACTCGGTGTTTGCGAACGGTCAGCTGGGTGTCACCAGCGAGGGTGGTCACGACACCGTATTCGAGAGCAACCAAATCGCGTTCAACAACCAGGCTGGATTCGACTACGGATGGGAAGGGGGCGGCAGCAAGTTCAAGTACACCACCGGATTGGTCGTCAGAGGCAACCACGTTCACGACAACTACGGGCCGGGGTTGTGGACCGACATCGACAACCTCGACACCTTGTACGAATACAACGTCGTCGAGCGCAACCAGTCGACCGGCATCTTCCACGAGATAAGCTACCGGGCCACGGTCAGGTACAACGAAGTCCGGGACAATGCACAGCAGATCGGGGCGGATAGCTATGCCTACGTCTTCGGGGCGGGGATCCTCGTGTACTCCAGCTCCAACGTCGAGGTCTACGGGAACAAGGTCACGGGCAACTGGAACGGCATCGCAGGACTCATGCATGAACGTGGGTACGGGGGACACGGCCGCTGGGAACTGGTTGGACTTCACGTTCACGACAACGAGGTGGACTTGAAGTACCACGCCGACGGTACCGGCCCGCAAGGAGAGCGAGGGGTGTGGGCGCTCAACGGGGTTGCCCAGGCAGGTGGTCACTCGTTCGTGTTCGAACCTTGGGCAGGCAATAGGTTCGAGGGCAACTCGTATCGCGTGAGCGACGTCGGCGCTCCCTACTTCACCTGGCTCGACGGTTCTCGTACGTTCGAGACTTGGACCAAGACGTACGGCCAGGATCAGAACGCCACTGTCGAGGTCGGCTCGTTCGACCATGCCCTCGCCATGAACTAGTCAGCACGTTTCGCGACACAATCGGCACCGCCAGTTCCAAGTGTCGTCGCTTACGATGCTGGACGTGTCGTCGTTGCGGTCGCGTCGCTGTCGAGAGCTTGCACGCTCGTCCCTGGCACCCGGGACAACAGGTCTCGGGTCCGGCTCGTGACCCTGTCGCGGAGGCTGCTGGGGGACGGCCTGTGGGCCGTAACGGACCAAGCGCTGTTCGCAGGCTCGAACTTCCTGCTCAACCTGCTGCTAGTGCGGTGGCTGGAGGATTCTGGCTACGGTGCCTTCAGCGTCGCTTATGCCGTATTCCTGTTCGTGTCATTGGGCTTCACCGCTCTGGTCATCGAGCCGATGCTCGTGTTCGGTGCCAACCGCTGGCGCACCGCAGCCACAGCCTACTTGCGCGAGATCCTCGTCCTGCTTGGCAAGTTGTCACTCATCTCTGCCGTGGTCCACGGCATCCTTGGGCTGGCGGCCGGAGCCTTTGAGGTAGCCGAGGACCTCCGCGGTCCGCTCTTCACGTTGACCATCGCTGGGCCTCTGGTCTTGCTGCAGTGGACGTTGAGGCGCTTCTGCTACGTCGTAGATCAGGTGAGAGTGGCCGCGGTTGCCGGGACGATCTACTTGGTCACCCTGATCGGCCTCGCCATCGGCGTTAGGCAGGTCTCGCTATTGAGCCCTAGTAGCGCCATCGCGGTGATGGCCGTCGCAAGCGTGATCAGTATCGGTTATCTGTTGTGGCGAATCGGCAGGCAACAGGATCAACGGAACGATTCCGGTTATCGCCCGACCACAGCAGAGATCCAGCGATCACACTGGAACTACGGTCGCTGGTTGTGGATCAGTGGCATCCTCGGCTGGGTAGCCGGGGACATGCTCTATCTGGTGTTGGCTACACGCCACGGTTTGGCCGCATCCGGTCACCTGCGTGCCTCCTTCAACTTGATCATGCCAGCCTTGCATGCGCTGAGCGCTCTTGGCGTGGTGGCGGTCCCTCGCTTCGTCCGGGCCATCGAAGGTGGGCTGAAGGTGCAACAGGTGCTCCGATGGTGGGGGATCACGATAGCGCTGGCTGCTGCCTACTCCTTGGCGATCGCAGTCCTGGCCGGTCCCGTGCTGGCGATCGCCTATGGTGAACGCTTCGTGGAACTCAAGCCGCTCGTGATGATTCTCGCGCTGCTGCCGATAGCCGCCGCGACGCAGGGCGCGCTCGCCACCGTACTCAGGGCCATGGAGCGGTCGAAGGACCTGTTGCTGTCGTCGCTGGTGACGGTCGCGGTCGCTGCTACCGTCGGTGTCGTCTTGACGCTCACTCACGGGATGAGGGGAGCCGCCATGGGATTCGTGATCAGCAACCTCGTCAACGCCTGTGTAGTTGGTTGGAGGTTGCGGCTGGCCATGTCCAGAGATGCGGCATCCGCATAGTCTGGTCGCGCAGGCAGCGTCCTCCGTCTCCTTGTCACGAGCCAACTGCGAAGGGGGGATGGCGAGACGGTAGACTCGTACAACATGCAGCCCCTGCCCAAGCTTGTCGGAGCCATCGCGCTCCTGGTCGTTAGTTGCGCGGCTCTGCCCAGCGCCTCGCCGCCAGATGGCAGGCTGCCCAGCTTCGCCGACGTACCTCCCTACGGCGGCCCCCCAAACATCGTCGTGCCGCAGGATGCCGTGTTGGTGCCCGTTGGTACCGACATCCCACATCTCGTGGCGGCCGGCAATGGGTCGACGACTTACTTCCTCGAGCCTGGCATACACCGGCTCTTGCAGCCGATCGTCCCGCGGAACAACGACGTCTTCATCGGTGAACCCGGCGCCATTCTGAGCGGCGCGGTGATACTGAGTCCAAGCGGACGCGACGGCGACCACTGGTACGTCGACGGCCTACGCTTGGACACACGACTACATGGGGAGTGTCGGAACGATAGCCCGATGTGCGGGTTCCGGCTCCTGGCGTTCTTGGACGGCAACCTCCTACTAATGGTTGCTTCGCGTCAGCTTCTGGTGCCCGGAACGTGGACCTACGACGGTGAAGGGCGTCGCGCTTACTTCTACGATGATCCTTTCCAGCGCCAACTGGAGTTGAGCATCACCCGTCACGCGTTCGAGTCCACTGCCGACGATGTCGTCATCGCCGGCCTGGTCATCGAGAGGTTCGCCAACCCTGCCCAGTCCGGGGCGATCATGGC
>CAZTPJ010000137.1:0-4186 GCA_964614515.1 uncultured Phycisphaeraceae bacterium
AACCGTCTGATTCGAGCGTGATCGTCCGTCGGTTCCAAACCACCGCCGACTTGCAAGCCCTCCTGGCCGAGGAACTCCCGGGGCATGATGTGCTGATTCAGGCTGCGGCCGTGGCGGATTTCCGCCCGAAACTCGAACCCGGAGCCTTGGAACGGAAGCATCGTCGCAAGGCCGAGGGGTTGACGCTGCACCTGGAACCGACGCCGGACCTGTTCGCCGAATGCACAGCGCGGCGACGTCCGGGGCAGTTGATGGTGGGCTTTGCGCTGGAGCCTGAGGCGGAGTTGATGGCGTCGGCGCATGCGAAGATGGCGCGAAAGGGCGCGGACCTGGTGGTGGCGAATCCTCTTGAAACGATGGACAGCGACATGATTCGGGCGACGGTGATCGGCGCGCCGGGCACGGGGCTTGAGGCGGGCGTGGCGACGGAGGGTCGATTGACCAAGAGCGCGTTCGCCGTCTGGCTGCTGAACATCGTCGCGGAGCAACTCCATGCCCGATCGTGAACGGCGCGAACGTGAAGTGCCGCGCGGGCCGTCGCGCGGCGGCGCGCCGCGCGCCAGCACACGCGAACGATCAGGCCGGGGCGAGGATCGCACGCCGCGAATCCGCATCATTCACGAAACCGATGACGTCATCGCCATCGCCAAGCCGCTGGGACTGCCGACAGCGCTGCTCCCCGGCGAACGCGGGCTGGCCGCGGCCGTGCTGCTCGGTGAGATGCGGCGCAGCGCGGTGAGGCCGTTACGGCCGTGGGTGCTGCATCGTCTCGATCGCGAGGCGACGGGCGTGGTGGTGTTCGCGAAGACGAAGCCGGCGTTTGAGCGTCTCAATGATGCGTTTCGCGGGCGGGGCGTGCTGCGTCAGTACATCGCGCTGGTGGAGGGGGAAGTCTCGTTGGCGACGGGCGTCGCATCGAACGAGCGAGCCGCGCCCGAGGATGCCGCGGCTGAAGAAACGCGACTCGACGAGGAGGACCGCGTGCTGCGTCAGGGGGCGTTCGGCACGATCAGCACGGTGCTGGTCGAGACGCGCGAAGGCATCGTCAAGAGCATGTCCCCCGATGCGTATCGCGTGCCGACGAGCAAGGCGAAGAAGGCGCCGCCGCGCAAGGCCGTGATGCACTATGAAGTGCTCGCCAAGGGGGGGGGCTATTCGCTGCTGCGTGTGATGACGCGCAGCGGGCACAAGCATCAGGTGCGGGCGCAACTGGCGGGGATCGGTCATCCGATCGCGGGTGATCGGATGTACGGCGCGACGCGCGATCCGCTCCGCCGCGTGGGGCTGCACTCGACGGAGATCGCATGGCCCGAGGCGATCGGTCGCGGGCGGGCGACATGTCCCGCGCCCGCGGCGTTTTATCGAGCCGTCGGCGCGGAACCGCCCGCGGCGAAGCAGGACGATGCGCCCCCCAAGAAAGGGGGGGGCGACACGAGCGGCGCTGAGGGCTGGGAGCATGTGGCCGCGTGGTACGATGAACACCTCACGCACGGCCCGAGCGATCTGTACCGTGAGGTCGTGCTGCCCGGCGTGCTTCGTATGCTCGATGTCAAAACGGGCGAGCGCGTGCTCGATGTCGCGTGTGGGCAGGGGTGGCTGGCGCGCGAACTGGCCACCGCCGGCGCGAATGTCGTCGGTGTGGATGCCTCGCCGAGTCTCATCACGGCCGCAAAGTCACACGGCAGCGCAGCGGAGTTCATCATCGGGGACGCGCGGGAATTGGAGCGTGTGCTTGGCAGCGCGCCGTTGACGCGAGGCGCAGAACCCGGATCGTTCGATGCGGCCGTGAGCGTGCTGGCACTCATGAACATCGAGCCGCTGCGACCGGTGCTGGAGGGTGTGTCGCGGATGCTGCGAGGGGGGGGGCGATTCGTGGCGGTGATGCTGCACCCGGCGTTTCGCTCGCCGGGGCGGACCAGTTGGGGGTGGGAGGAAAGTTCCGCCTCTGGGTACCCCGCCTCTTCGAGGCGAGTCTCTTCAGATGACACCCCACCGCGTCCCGCCCCACGAGTTCAGTACCGCCGTGTCGATGCCTACTTGTCCATCGCACGATCGGACATCGTGATGAATCCCGGTGCGGCCGCACACGGGGCCGAACCCGTTCACACCTGGACCTATCACCGACCCATCGGCGTCTATGTTGAAGCGATGGCGAAGGCCGGACTGCTTGTGGAAGCGATGGAAGAATGGCCCAGCCATCGCCGCAGCGAACCAGGCCCGCGTGCGGCCGTGGAAGATCGGGCGAGGCGGGAGATTCCGATGTTCCTGGCCGTGCGATGCGTGAAAATCTGATGAAGTGCGACGTGACATGGGTCGGATGAGGCCATCAGTCGCATGAGACCCATGCGACCTGTTCGACTCACTTTGCGATGCGCCTGAACGGCCGGGCGCAACGCTCGCCTCGGAGAGGCGAGACACCCGAGCCATCAAAAGAAAGGAGGCCCCGCCCGAAGGGAGACGGGCGGGGCCCGAGTCGCGTCGCGGTGAAATCAATCACCGCGACCAGGGGGAGGGGTCATGTTGAGAAAGCGCACGGACACCCGCGAAGTCGCGATCGTGTTTTCCGCGTGCGAGGCCCTTGGCGAATCAACCTGAATGGATGAAGTCCCGCCGAAATTGGCCCTTGCTCCCATTCGATACGCACGACATGGGGCTGGGGGTTCTGCCGAGTTTACGAATAATCCGAGAATGTCCGGAAGGGGCTTCGGATGCGGCAGATACCGCGTGAGCGATCCTGGGAACGCAAGGGGTGCCAGCCGGTGTTCGGATCACCACTCGCCGGGTCCCCACCAGCGCCCCTGATCGTCCTGCTTCCAAAGTCCCGCGTCGTTGTCTGCGGGATCCCAATCGGGCGGGGCCAAGTCCGGCCCGAGGTACTTCTTCGCGACGAGCGACGTCATCCACGGCATGGTGCGGAGTACTCGCGCCAGACCTTCAGGCGTCACCATCGTGTCCAGCAGCGGCACGAGTCGGGCCGTGATCAGGTTCTCAAACCGAGCGCAGAACTTCTCGAAATTCCGACCACCGACACCATCCACAATGAACCAATCGAACTGTTCATCGGGAAACAGGGCATCGATGCGGAAGTCTTGGTCGGCCTTGGTGGCGATGAACTTCGAGACCGTCGCGGGCGGCTCGAAGTACCGCTCGAACTCGAGATCCGGAAACTGCAAGCCGATGTTGACGTAAAAGACGATCGGGTCATCACGGCCAACTCGCCACGAACTCTTCTGGATGTTGATCGCCTGCCACTGCGAGCCACAATCCCGCCGGTAGTTCTGACCGGCGCCCTTGAACCCACGCTCGCGCAGGGCGGCACCCACCCTGTGGATGAACAACTTGAACGCTTCATCGGGAGTGAGCGCCGCGTCAGACATGTGACGGATGGTATCGCGAACCATGATCGGCCGTCATGGGCACCAGCCGTTCGGCCACGCACGCTCGCGAGACGATGTAGACGTACTCCTTGTTCTTGAGATGGCTGATCTTGCCGACCTTGGCACCTTGCGGGTTGTGGATGCCGATCTGGGCGCCGACGTAGCGTTTGAAGTCGTTTTCGATGGTGGTGACCTTGCCCTGGCCGTGCCATAGCGAGGCGAGCCTCGTTTCCATGTCTTCGCGCGTCATGTATCCTTCGTTGTTGAAGGAGACGACGAGCACCGGGGCACGCACGGCCGTGAGAAGTTGCGCCATGGCGTCGGCGAAACGGCGGCGAGAGTTAAAGATGCTCTGTCGTTGTCGCACGTCGATTCGCTTGCACGCGATGCCGTAGACCTCCGGCTTGTCCCAGCGCACGAGCGATTCCCAGGCGTGGTAGTTGCCGAGATACGAGTGCTGGTTGTACGGCGGGTCGATGTACGCCACATCGGCTTCGAGCAATCTGGCGGCTTCGAGCGCATCGAGGCTCGTCGCCTGGCCTTGGCGCGCGGCAGCACGTCAGGCACACGCAACTCGAGATCGTTGTGCGCTCGCGGCGCCCAGTCCTTGAGGTATGCCATCTGCAAACCGGTGGTCGAGTCCACGCGGTCCGCGGCCTCCATCAGCGACACGAGCATCACGGCCTCAAGTTCGGGATCAAGTCCCTTTCTGGCGATGGCCTCGCGGATGGCATCAATCCTCGCGCCATTTTTCGGCTGGAAGAAGCGGGACTTCACGCAGAACGTCTCGGTGAAGTACCCCGGCTCGC
>CAZTPJ010000138.1:0-4126 GCA_964614515.1 uncultured Phycisphaeraceae bacterium
CGCCCCGCAGAATCGAAACGCGACCGCCTGGCGGGCATTTTGCGACCGTTTCGCGACCGCCATGTCTAAACCAGGAACTCTCTCCTACGTCGAGATTGAAAAACCAGAAACCCACCTCCGGCGGGCCGACTGGTGTTTTCAATCGGGAAAAGTTGGGAAGACCGAGCCTGCGGCACCTGGTGCCGGCGGACCTCAAGGACACGAGCCGACTCCTGGAGCTCTGGGAGCAGGCCGTCGAAGCGAGACGGGCGAAGACCTCCGAGCACGGACGGCTCCAGTTCGTCGCTCTCGCGGAGCACGCCCTGGCATACGGCTCGCGGAATCCGTGCGGGCTCTTCGCCTGGCTCCTGGCTCACGGGAAGTGGGCCTTCGTGACCCAGGGGGACGAGGACGAGGCAAACCGTCGGCTCAAGCAGCACTTCTACCCGACCACTCCGCGAGAGCGGGCGGAGTTCGTGCCGGCGAAGCCGGAACCTCGTCCGCCTCTGTCGGACCTGGCCCGGTACGTGATGGCGGTGCAAGGCGTGGTATCCAAGCAACGGCTCGCCATGGAGCCGTACTTCCTGGCACGACAGGGACGGCCGACGATGACCCGCGAGGAATGGGACACGGGCCTCGCAGAGCTCGAACGGTGGCACCTGGAGTCCGTGCGTTCATCGCAGCCGAAGCACGCGGAGGATGAGGACTTCGTCTGAGTTCTTCTGGACTAGGGCTTGGGCGTCTCTTCGGGGAGTTCGCCCTCGATGCGGAGGTGGTCGAAATCGGCTCCGAGTTGGAGCGTCGTCCGAGTCTCCTGCGGGGTCTGGACCCGCTCGTAGAAGAGCGTGCCCTTGACCCTCAGGAGCGTGAGGCTCAGCGGGGTGAGGAGAACTCCGAGGGCGATGATGACGAGGGCGAGTGACTTAGCGTTGAACTGTTTGAACCATGGCTTTTTGCCTTTCATTGAAGGGTTTCCTTTCCGAGACCCGCTCACGGCGAGGGGTCTCTATCTGCCTATACACCAAAACCTCCTTTCCCAGCGAAAATCGGGGTCAGGACGGGGCGGGGGTCGAAACGCTCTACCCCTCCAGGTCTATTTAGGCGGCGGAGCGAGGAACTCCTTCTTTTGTCCCAAAGAAAAGTCCCCACGCGGTCTGTGGCACGCGGGGAATGGCTCCTCCATAACGCTCGATGTAGCGGAGACTCGTGGTCTCCGCGGCTGTCACTGACGCACAACGTGTGCTCGCGTGACCCAGACGCAACGTCGCACCCGGTAAACCCGCTTCACCAGCGGGCTAAGGGGTCGGTCTACCAACCGACACGCGACGTGCTCGTAGAGCCGGATTGCCACGAGAGTGGCTTGTCCGGTTCGATGGGGGCTCACGGGAGTAAACCCTCTGGCCTAGGAAACCAGAAGCTAATCCCCGTGTTCTACCCAATGGCGTCCTCTTCGCGTGCTCGTGCATGGCGGGAAGGGGGCGACGCGGAATGACCCGCTTCGTGGTCCTCGGGACCGGGAGCGGGCCGTGTCGGTCGAAGTGGTGTGAATCCATCCACGGGGGTTCGCGGCCTACCTCGCAAGAGGGGCTCGCTCAACCGTGGCCGGCGTGGGGAGCTCGCACGTGGCGACACGTGCGACCGGGGAACATCATCCTCGGCGTCCTGGGAAACCAGGCGGCGAAAAGCTCAACCATGAAAGGCCCGACAAGGGCTTGCCGGTGAGTGCATCCAGAGACGGAGCCGAACAGGGGAAACGTCGCTGTCGGCGGGTAAGGGGGAGCCTCTCGTTCCTACCCCCTGAAATCACGGTGCCCAAGCCGAAGGGCCGGCACCGTGGAAACCTCGTCCGGGCGGAAGCCTGGACGTGCGACAGTGAGGACGTGTGAGGGCTCAAGACCCTCACCCGACGTGACTGGATGGACAACGACCGATGCTAACGCGGGAACCTCTGCGGCTGCCGGGGTGGTACCCGGTGCCCGAGCGGCGACGCTCGGGTGTCTGAAACGCCGTAGAGGGGGAGTGTGGCCTGAGTAGAACCGAGCGGGAGCTCGGCGGACCCACTGCAAGGCAGTGGTGGGGCCGTGTCCGTGCCTACGGGTGGTGCCGGGGCACGATGGACGAACGAAAGGGCCGACGAGCGTGTGCTCGTCTGGGTTTCACGTGCCGCGAGCGGTGGGGGAGTCCCCGACGCTCGCGGAGGTCCTTGGTTGGAGGCACGGCGGTCAAAGCAGGCCCGCTCGGGAGAGCGAGCGTGCTTTGGCGGCGGACTGACGGCGAACACCCGAGGTCCGTGCGGAGCACGGCGGGTGTCGCTGGTCGGTTGGATGAACGCAACCGCCATGGATTGGGCAACGGCAACTCGGGGAACGAGTGCCGGCGCCCTCCTGGCGGTTGCAGATTGGAGGTTGACGCGAGCACAAGGCTCGCACGGTGGGCGGAGCGGCAACAACGAAGACTCTGCTCCTGCCGCCTCGAAGGTCGTCGTGGCTTTGTCGGGTGTGCCCTTGAACACCCGACTTCTTCTCTCGGCCTGGGTGTGAAGCAACGGCCTGGCTCGGGCGGATTCCTTGGGATGGACCCTCGCTCGTATCGCTGCGAGGCCGTGTCGGCCTCGGGCTTCATTCAGCAACTCGCCGTCTCGTACGTCTCGAACGGATATTTCTTCTACGTGGCGGGCTCGGTGCCCGAGGGGAAGGACACGCACGCGGTCGATGCGAAGCTCATCGACCGCTACGGGGTCGGCGTCTCGAAGTGGACGCGAGCCCGGAGGAAGCGTGTGGGAGAGGCCTCGCTCCAGTACCTCCGGTTCGGCCGGTTCTTCCTGCTGCTGGCGACGCACGGTCGGCATCGGTTCTTCACCGACGAAGCGACGCGACTTCTGGACTGTCGGCGTGTGCCCATCAAGTGCTTCGGCTACGCGGTGAGCTCGAAGAGGGGGCACGCCCACGTGCGGATTGAGCGGGAGGAGCTCAAGCGGATGAAGGCGTACTTTCTGGAGCTCGCTCTCCATCGCCGGGCGGAGTCGGTCATGGGGGCCTTCGCGGGTCTCCCCTTCGAGCCGTATGCCCCGGTGCGAAGGCAGTTGCTCCAGGTCTGGAGGGCCGTCAATCGAGCCCGGAAGACCGCGGGCTTCGAGCCGGTTCCTGTCGAGTGCATCCGGCTCCGCCGGCGAATCGTGGAGCCCTTCGGGGAACGCCTGGCGGCGTGAATCAAGCCGCGTCCACGAAGCGGATGTCGAGCTTCTTACCGAGTGCCTCGGCGATGCGACGGAGCATGGTGAGGGAGTGGCCCTCGTAGTCCGCATCCTCAAGCCGCGAAATCACGGCCTGGTCGGTGCCGACCATCTTGGCGAGCTGGGTCTGGCTGAGCCCGGCGGCCTGGCGGGCGTCGTGGATGAGTTGGCCGACGACAGCGTCCTCGAAGGCCTTGTCGGCGGCCTCGCGGCGTGCGGGGTCGGTCCCGACGAACATGCGTTCGAGAATCTCCACCCCGTCAGAGGTCGAGCGTCGCTCGGTGTTTCGCTGGGTCTTGCTCATACCGTCGTCTCCGTTCAATGGCCCGCTCGATGTCTCGGGCGGGGACTTCCGCTTCCTTCGTGAGGCCGTGGGCCACGACGGCGATGTCCTTGCCGTGGAAGAAGTACAAGAGCCGGTAGTTCACGTTCCCGACCCTGGCCCGGAGCTCGTAGATGCCGTCGCGGAGCATGTCCGCGTGCGGCCTTCGGAGCTCGTGGCCCATCATCGCCAGGAGCTTCACTCGGGCGATGCAGGCGTCCAGGGCTCGGGTGTTCGACTGGCTCAGTTCCTTGAGCCATTCGAGCACCGGGCTCTCGCCGTTCTCCTCGGCGTAGATGTAGACCGTCGTTCTGGGCATCCATGCCTCTCAGGAGGATTATGACAAAAAAGTCATACGAAGTCAAGGGGGCGGCGGTTCATCCGGCGGGAACGGGCCTCCGGAGCTCGTCCAGGGCGGTTTCGACTTCTCGGGCCTTGGCGGCGATGAGGTCGAGGAGCTCATCGGGGGTGCGGGTGTCCTCGTCGTTCTTGGCGTTGGGGTTGACGGCCTTGAGGTCGTAGCCCTTGGCCTCAATGACCTCGCGGGAGACGGTCCAACTCCGCTCGCTGTCGGTCCGCTCGGGGAGAAGCCG
>CAZTPJ010000139.1:0-4077 GCA_964614515.1 uncultured Phycisphaeraceae bacterium
AGCATTGGGACTTTCCTTGCGAGCGGAGCAATATACTTCGTTGAGAGCGCCAGGCCGCTAGATGGCCGCCACGCATGCACTGAGCAGAGCGGAAAGGGCTCCTCGCCATGACAGCGTACGGCCGCGGCCCACTTAGGCAGGCTTTGGAGCAGCAAAAAAAACCCTCCGGCAACCGTATCGTTGCCGGAGGGCGTTGTAGCGGGGGCGGGATTCGAACCCGCGACCTTCGGGTTATGAGCCCGATGAGCTACCAGCTGCTCTACCCCGCGGTAGTATTTCGGCAGGGCGCCCAACATACGGTGGGCTTCTCCCTGCGTCAAGCCTTATAGTCGGGGGGCGGGTTAAGGTTCCTTGAAGAAGCCTGTGGCGACGTAGGCCGTGTAAGGATTGTGTTGCAAGCACAGCGCAGGCCGCGTAGACGCCTTCTGAATTGTGTATACTCTCGGGGTCACCGGTACCCATTCGCCCCCGTCTCTATGGCGACCCTGCATCCTTTTCGTGCCCTGCGTCCCAAGCCGGCTTTCGCCGAAGAAATCGCCTCCGTTCCCTACGACGTCATCAGCACGGCCGAGGCCCGCGAGCTGGCCCAGGGCCGCCCCAACAGCTTTCTGCACGTCATCCGCCCCGAGATCGACTTGCCCGAGGGGACGGACGAACACGCAGATGCCGTCTACGAAAAAGGGGCGGAAAACCTCCAGGCTTATGCCAACGGACCCCTGAGCCTTCAGGAGGAGCACCCGGCCCTCTACGTCTACCGCCTCGTCATGGGCGACTGGGCGCAGACGGGCCTCTACGGGTGCGTGTCCGTCGCCGAGTACGACGACGACACCATCCTCAAGCACGAGCTGACGCGGCCCGCCAAGGAGGACGACCGCACGCGCCACCTCCTCACGCAGCGCGCCCACGCCGAGCCGGTGATGCTCACCTACCGCGATGCCGGCGCCGTGGACCGGCTCGTGGCCGGCGTGGTAGCGGAGGCCCCGCTCTACGACTTCACCGCCCCCGACGGTGTGCGCCACACCATCTGGAAGGTGCCCGAGGCGCAGCCCGTCGTGGCCGCCTTCGCGGAGGTCGAAAAGCTGTACGTGGCCGACGGGCACCACCGCTGCAAGGCGGCCAGCCGGGCCGCCGAGGCGCTGCGCGGCACGGCACCCGACCCTTCCGCCGAGGTCGAGTTCTTCCCGGCCGTGCTCTTCCCCATGAGCCAGGTGCACATCCTGCCCTACAACCGCATCGTATACCACCTGCCCATGGCGCCCGAGGTGTTCCTGGAGCGCCTCGCGGCACAGGGCGTGGCCGTGCAACGCGACACAGGAAGGGCCGCGCCGGCCGCCCAGGGCGAGGTGAGCCTCTACCTCGACGGCCGCTGGCACACGCTGCACCTGCCCTCTACGCGCGGCACGCGCACCGCCGACCGCCTCGACGTGGCCCGGCTCGGCGAGTTCGTGCTCGCCCCGCTCCTCGGCATCGACGACCCGCGTACGGATCCCAACATCGACTTCGTGGGCGGCATCCGGGGCACAGAAGCCCTGGAGCGCCGCGTCGACAGCGGCGCGGCAGCGCTGGCCTTCTCGATGTACCCCACGCAGATCGAGGAGCTCGTTGCCGTCTCCGACGCCGGCGAGCTGATGCCGCCCAAGTCCACCTGGTTCGAACCCAAGCTGCGCAGCGGCCTGCTCGTCCACCTGTTTTAGCGCGCCGACGCACCCCATCTGCCATGCACGTCTTCATTGCCGACAGCCTCTCCGACACGGCCATGGCCCTGCTCAAGCAGGGCGGCCACACCGTCACGAACGAGCCCAAGCTCAAGGGCGACGCGCTCGTGGAAGCGCTCGCCGCCGCGCGCCCGGCGGTGCTCGTCGTCCGTTCCACGAAGGTGCCCGAGGCCATGATGGCGGCCAGCCCCGACCTCGAGCTCATCGTGCGCGCCGGCGCCGGCTACGACACCATCGACGTAGAGGCCGCCTCGCGGCGCGGCATCTTCGTGGCCAACTGCCCAGGCAAGAACTCGGTGGCCGTGGCCGAGCTCACGTGGGCGCTCATCCTGGCCCTCGACCGCGCCCTGCCGGACAACGTGGCCGACGCGCGCGCCGGGCAGTGGAACAAGGCGCGCTATGCGCAGGCCGAGGGGCTCAAGGGGCGCACTCTCGGCGTGGTGGGCATGGGCGGCATCGGGCGCGAGGTGGCCCGCCGCGCGGCCGCCTTCGACATGCCGGTGGTGGCCTGGAGCCGCTCGCTCACCGAGCGCGAGGCCGCCCAGCTCGGCGTGCGGCGCCTCGAGTCGCCCCGCGAGGTAGCCGCCGCCGCCGACGTGGTGACGCTGCACGTGGCCGCCTCGCCGGAGACGCGCCACCTCGCCGACGCCGCCTTCTTCGAGGCCATGAAGCCCGGCGCCTTCTTCATCAACACCACGCGCGGCTCGGTCGTGGACGAAGCCGCCCTGCGCCGCGCCCTCGACGAAAAGGGCCTGCGCGCCGGGCTCGACGTGTTCGAGGGCGAGCCCTCCGGCAAGGAGGGGCCGTTCGAGCATCCCCTGGCCGGCCACCCCAACGTGTACCTCACCCACCACATCGGCGCCTCCACGAACCAGGCCCAGGAGGCCATCGCCCAAGAGGCCGTCCGCATCGTGAACACGTATGCCGAGACGGGCCGCGTGCCTAACTGCGTCAACCTGGCCGAGCAGTCGCCGGCCACGCACCTGCTCACCGTGCGCCACCTCGACAAGGTGGGCGTGCTGGCGGCCGTGCTGGACGAGGTGCGCAAGGCGGGGTGGAACGTGCAGGAGATGGAGAACCTCATCTTCGACGGCGCCACCGCCGCCTGCGCCCGCATCCGCTTCGACGGGCAGCCCAACGACGCCGTGCTGGCCGGCATCGTGTCCCACCCCGACGTGCTGGCCGCCGGCGTCATCGCCCTGTAGCACCTCAACCCCGAACATCCTACCGCCATGATGCAACCCGTCGACTACAAAATCCCCGCCACGGGCGCCCGCCAGCACAACTTCTCGGCCGGGCCCGGGGCGCTGCCCGAGCCTGTCCTGCAGGAGATCCGCGACGAGCTGCCCACCTACCGCGACGTGGGCGCCTCCATTATGGAGATCAGCCACCGCTCGGCGGCCTACAGCGCCGTGGCCGAGTCGGCTACGGCCCTCACGAAAAAGCTGCTCGGCCTGGGCGACGACTGGCACGTGCTCTTCCTCCAGGGCGGGGCGTCGATGCAGTTTTACCAGGTGCCGCTCAACTTCCTGCCCGAGGGCGGCTCGGCCGATTACCTCGTGACGGGCGCCTGGGCCAAGAAGGCGCTCAAGGAGGCGCAGGCGCTCGGCACCGCGCGCGTCGCTGCCTCGAGCGCCGACGAGAACTTCTCCTATATCCCTGCGCCCGCCCAGTGGGAGCTCGACCCGCAGGCCGCCTACCTGCATTTCACCTCCAACAACACCATCTTCGGCACGCAGTACGCCACCGAGCCGGAGGCCGAGGTGCCGCTCGTGTGCGACGCCTCGAGCGACTTCCTGAGCCGGCCCATCGCGGCCGAGCGCTACGGGCTCCTCTACGCGGGCGCGCAGAAAAACGTGGGGCCGGCGGGGGTGACGGTGGTGCTCGTGCGGGAGGACTTCCTCGCGCGCCGCAACGCCGGCCTGCCCACCATGCTCGACTACGGCACGCACGTCGGCACGCTCTTCAACACACCGCCCGTCTTCGCGGTGTACGTCGTCGAGAAGGTGCTGCGGTGGCTCGACGGGCTCGGCGGCATCCCCGCCATAGAGGCCATCAACGCCCGCAAGGCCGAGCAGCTCTACGGCCGCATCGACCGGACGGACTTCTACCGGGGCACGGCCGAGGTGGGCTCGCGCTCGCGGATGAACGTGACGTTCCGCCTGCCGAGTGAGGAGCTCGAGGCGCGCTTCGTGGCCGAGGCCAAGCAGGAGGGGCTGCTGGCCCTCAAGGGTCACCGCTCGGTAGGCGGCATCCGCGCCTCGATCTACAACGCGTGTCCCGAGGCGTCGGTGGCGGCCCTCGTCGACTTCATGGACCGCTTCGAGGCGGCCAACGGCTAGGGCGGCGTGGGGGGGGTGGG
>CAZTPJ010000140.1:0-4067 GCA_964614515.1 uncultured Phycisphaeraceae bacterium
ACCTGACATCTTTCTCCTCCCGCCTTGCCCGCGAACGATCAATCGTCCCCGCACTCACCGGACCACTGGCCGCTAACGAGGCGGGGCGCGGGCGGGCAACCTTGAGGGCCGATCATGGAGCGTCCCGTCCCCCATCCCGAACGTCGCCCGCCCCGGCTCCTGCTCGCCGTACTCGGATACGCCGTGGCCGTCTCGTTCATCCTGTTCGCCATGCTTATCGCCCGATGCTCCCCCCAAGCGCAAGGAGCGTTCCAAGTGCCCGACCTGACCCCCTTCGTCGAGGAGGACTGCTACGTCAAGATCGTGGAGCAGTACGCGAAGATCGGACGGAACATCCCGCAGAACTCGCCGGACCAGAACGACGCGGCCCGCCGGGAACACGCCGGGGACCAGGTGGCCTTGACGGCCCTGATGCTCGCCTATAGCGACCGGGAGCGGTTCCAGGCCGTCATCGACTACGCCTGCGAGGCGCTCCGGGTCTACTGGCCGTGGAAGTGGGAAACGTGCAGGCCGTGCGAGAACTGACGTGTATCGTGTCGGGAAGGTAGCCCAACTGGCAGAGGCATCGCGCTCAGAACGCGAGCGGTGCGGGTTCGACTCCCGCCCTTCCCATTGTCCGGGTACGCCAACTGGCAGAGCGGTAGACTTGAGGTGTCTACGGTTGGTGGTTCGACTCCACCCTCGGGCATTGGCTCCGTAGCCGCTTGACTTCCCCGGCGTGGCCTGTACCCTATAGGCCGTGAGACACGCCCATGACCAGAATCCCGATCCCGCATAGCCCCGCCGCCGTCGCTCGCGTGTCTCACAGCATCGCGCGCGCGGCGGGCTGTGCGTTGAGGTAGCATGATGGATGACGACTTCGATGACGACTTCGATGACGGGCCAGATTGCCACTACTGCGGCGGCGAAGGATATAGGGCAGTCGGGTGCGACTGGGTCTCAGACGATCCGGTCAACGGCCCGTATGACGGAGAAGTCGAGCAATGTCCGTGCTGCCACGGCAGTGGACTAGCGAAAGATTGCACGTTCTGGTGAGAGACACTGCGATGGGCCGACACCACCCCAGTTACCGCGCCATGAAGGCGGCGATGGAGGACGACGTGAGCGAACGCGACGATTTCATGGAGTGGGTACGCAGCACGCACGGAGCCTTTTCGCAGGGCGGCGGGGACATCAACCTGCGCGAGCAAGAGGTTCGACGACTGTTTACCCGCCTCACCCGCCTCCGCGACGCGGCGAATGAGTGCATCGAGATGCTCGGCTGGCACGCGGACGACGACGCGGACCCCGACAACGAGACACCGCACGACCAGACCGCCCACGTCAACGGCCTGTGCCGGAGGATTCTGCGCGATGCGGTCGAAGGGAGCGAGGGGCCATGAGCGAACGCGACATCTGCGAACGATGCGGCAAACCGAAGGCTACGGAGGCTGATTGCGAGGAGGCTGAACGCCTCGGCGATTCGACGGCGTTCGACCTGCAATTCTGTTGGTCCGATTGGGTCTACGAAGAGTGCAAGGACACGCGGCTGGAGCGGACGCAGGCGAAGTTGACCCGCCTCCGCGACGCGGCGAAGGCGATGAGCGAGTGGTATCGCGGCAATCAGGACGACGAAACGCTGGAGCGAACGGTGTTCCGACTGGAAGAAGCCATCGCAGAAAGCGAGCGGCCATGATCGTCTACATCGTCCAACTACCCTACAGCGACGACGGCCCTATCGCCGCGTTCCAGTCGCGGGAGAACGCCGAGGCGTTCGCGGCAGAACATTACCGACAAGCCATCGAAGAAGCGAAGCGGGGCGACCCGAATGAGTCGTTCAGCAAGGCGTGGTGTGTCAGCAAAGGTGAGACGTGGGAGCAAGCCTGCATCATGGACAAGGCGTTCGTCGAGGTGCTGGAGGTGAAGCCATGAGCGACCACATCAAAACCGAACTCAGCGGCACGTCTCAACCTCTGATCGGGCCAGAACCCAGTCTCCCGCTCGCCCAGACCTACGGCGGCTTCTGCTGTCCGAAGTGCGGCGTACCGTTCAGGGAGACGACGAATGAGGCAACCTACCCAGACGGGACCGAGGCATCCGGCGTCGTCTACACGCCCGCGTGCGATTGCCGCGTCCCGGTCTGGGGGACGGACCACGCCGACACGAGGATCATCCACGACGGCGACTGCACGATCTTTAGCAGCCTCGATAACCAGAACCCGTGGGATGGAATCTGCACCTGCGGGGCGGGATGGCGCGCGGTCAGGACTGGGCGAATCAGCGAGCGGGATGCGTTGCTGTCGGACGAGCGGAAAGGAACCCATGACAAAATCTGAACACAACAGCATGTGTCACGGGTTCGCCGTTGAGGCGAGGACGATTGACGCGGGGTTGCGTCCGATTCGCATCGGCGATCAGACCTTCGACCACGAGTGGCGGACGGTTGAGTATGTGCAGTCGCCGGTCGGTGTGCCGGATGGGATGTTCTGCCCGATGGCGAAGCAGTACGGCTACCGATCCTTCGCCTCCGCAATGGCGCTCGGCTACTGGCTCCTTGCGGCGGCGGAGTACGGCCTGGAGTTCCGGCTGGTGCAGGCCAAGATTGAGACGGTAACGACGATCACACGCGAGGAAGAGACGGAGCCGTTTGGAGATCGTCGCGGCCTAATGAAGAAGGTGGAGCCATGAGCGAACCTGTAAAGAATCCTGATGAGTTGACCGGCGAGGCGTTGGCGGCGGTAGTGGCCGAGAAGGTCATGGGAGCGCGCAGAGTGCCGTCGTCTGTTATGCTTGGCGCAATGCATGATTGGGTATTTCCTAGCGGATCGTCAATGCTCGTCCCTGACTTCCGCCCCGACCGCGACATCGCAACGGCGTGGGAGGCCCTACTGTCCCTGAAGGACTGGCGACTCCACATCTGGCAGGACATAGACGGGCCGTTCCTGGTCAGGCTGGACCACATCAACACCCTGCTGTGTACGATCCCGGTCCTGCCGGACGGGTCGCTCGCCCCACCGATCCGATCAATCGTCGAGAGCGATGAGTCGTTCTGCTTGGCCGCTTGCCGTGCCGCGATCGCCGCCGTGGAGGCGCGAGGATGATTCACACCCTGCTCGTCGTGCCCGGAGATGCCACGAAGAGGCGGTGCTACGACTGCCGCCACTGTCAGGGCGCGTTGAGTTGGTGGTGCGTCAACGATGAGGCGGCCAAGCGTCGCGGGACGAGGATACCGGGCGAACGAGACTGTCCGCAGTGGGAGTCGGCGGAGACCGTCGGCGAGGTCGGATTCTGGCGAAGCATGTTCCGCCGCTACATCGTCATCGACAATCGGGAGACGATCGAATTGGAGGAATCCCATGCCTAGCCCCGGCCTCATCTACAGCCTCGTGATGATCGGCGGAACCTCGTCCACCGACCCCGACTCCATCGCCCCGAAGTGGCGAGCAGACCCATACAACACCTTCGTCCCTGAGTTCCTCAAGGCCCAAAACTGGGCGGACCTCAACGGCCAGCCGCTGCGCATCTGCCTCTACCAGCCGTGCGGCTACCCGCGTACCGGCGTGATGCCGCTCGACGCCTACACACGGATGCGTGAGCGCGACGCCTTCTACACCGACGAGATTCTGCGGCTCATCCGCGACTTCGCGCCGCGGACGGACGACTTCCTGATCTACACCGGGTCGCCGACGAGCAAGCCGGACAACGAGTGGTCGCGGAGAGACCTGCGGGACAACGTGATCCCCTACTCGATGCAGGGCATGACGAGCATCGCGTTCGACAAGAGCAGCCGACTCGACATTCTCCGATGGGAGTTCCCGCTTGGCCGGTGCGATGCGGCGTTCAAGGCGACGATCCTTGAAGGCCAGTACCGGACCGACTCGCCCTGGCAGCACCTGTACCCCAACCTCATCACCGCCGAATGGAACCCGGCGAACCCGGACTTCTACGTCCCGCTGCAGCGCGGCGACTACGTTCTCGTCGGCAACGTGCCAGAGGCGATGCGGGACGCGAGCCGGGCCGACAAGACGGCGTGGAAGGTCGCGCAGTGCCGCAAGTGGCTGCCGCTCGGCGTCCACTGCATCATCGAC
>CAZTPJ010000141.1:0-4053 GCA_964614515.1 uncultured Phycisphaeraceae bacterium
ACCGCCTCCATCGGCGTCGTCATGCAGACCCTGAACGTGAGCGAAGGCCTGGCCCGCATCGGCGTCCACTCGCGCGCCATCACCTCCGGCGCCAACAAGGACCTCGCCAGCCCCCTCGGGCCTATCCGCGAGCCGCATTATAACTTGCTCCAGGGCATCGTCGATGAGTTCCACGCGCGCTTCGCGGGCCTCGTGCGCGAGCGACGGCCCGGCATCAACCCCGCCGAGTTCGACGAACTCACCGATGGCCGTGTCATTACCGGCGATCGCGCCGTCACCGCAGGCCTCGCCGACGGCCTCGGCGGAATTCACGACGCCTTCGAACGCGCCAAATCTCGCGCCGGCATCGAACACGCCAGCCTCATCAAGTACACCACCCACGGCCGTGCCGCAAGCACCGTCTACACCCACGCCGACGCCCCCCCCTCCCCCGCGGCGACCACCATCGAAGTCAACCTCCTCCGGCTCGACTCCCCCTGGCTGACCTCCCCCAACGCGTGGTACCTCTGGACGCCCGACCTGCCGTGAGGCTCGCGCGCGGCTCGCATCCGGTGGTGCGGGCGTCTCGCCTGCACCCTTCTCTTCAACCCCAGTGGTGCGGGCGTCTCGCCTGCCTCCCTTGCGCGTCCGACGCGCGGTGATTCACCGCAGCACCAAAGACCCGAGCAAATTTGCAGTTGCCCTGATACCTGCCATGACGCCCCGGAATGAACGCCACCCCTCCGCGTCCCTTGCGTCACCTCTGCGTCCTCTGCGTACTCTCTGGAATCTCCCCTCGCCCCGCCGCCTTACAATCCACCCATGCACGACGAATCCGCTACCGGCAATGAATACTTCAAGTGCGACTTCTGCCGCAACGCCTGGGCGGATGACCTGCCCATGGTCGAAGGCCACCGCGGCAGCCTCATCTGCGTCAAGTGCCTGACCATCGCCTACGCCGAGGTCATCACGGCCGGCGCGGGCGTCCCCCACGAACAAGTCGACAACTGCACCATGTGCCTGTCACACCGCGAAGACCCACACTGGCGAAGCCCCGCCTACGACGACGCCGTCATCTGCCGATGGTGCCTCGAACGCGCCGCCCTCATGCTCGCCAAAGACCCCGACACCGCCTGGACCCCACCAACATAAGATCGGTGGCACGGGCGTCTCGCCTGTGCGCGTGCCTTCCACTCCACCCTTTCAAATCTTCTTCTTTGCGGCCTCTGCGTACCCTCAGCGTTCTCTGCGTACTTGTGTATGGTGCTCACTGCCCCTGCGCCAGCGAATAGCCGCGCTGCCCGTCGAACGTGCGAAGCAACTCATACGACGCCACCAGGTATCGCTCGGCGATGCGGTGCAGCAACGATTGGCACGGCCCCTGCCCAAACGTGCCGGCCGTGACGCCATCGCGAAGTTCAAACCGCGCGCGATAATAATCCACGCATTCCGTGAACACCGATCCCGTCGGCCACACCTGCGTACCGCGATTCGAGATCATCGTCAACTTCAACGGTGAATCCTCGCACAATCGCGCCAGATCCTCCGCGAGTTCCAGCGGCGGCGTGCGAGTCTCCAGATACACATCGCACCCCGCGACCAGCGCAACCACCGTCTCGAACGTGCGAATCGCCTCGTGATGCGTCGGCTTCGCAAGTCGATCAACCCGCGCCGGCGCTTTGTCAAGCACGGGTCGCGGCGGCGTGCGCGCGGGCTTCTCGCCGAGGCGATCAATGATCGCCTGCGCAAACGCCCGCGTGCCGACGGGCGCAGCGCCGGCATCGCCAAAATCCCCAGTTCGCACGCCCGATTCCAGCGCAGCCAGCAGGGCATTCTCAATCAACGCCGCCTCATGCCCCAGCGCGATGTGTCGCAGCAGCATCAATCCCGACAGCAGCAGGGCCGTGGGGTTCGCCTTATCCTGCCCCGCGATGTCCGGCGCGGTTCCATGCACCGCCTCAAAAATCGCCATGTGCCGACCGATGTTCGCCGATGGCGCAAAGCCAAGCCCGCCCACAAGCCCGGCCGCAAGGTCCGACACAATATCCCCTTGCAGGTTCGGCAAGACGATCATCTGATAGATGTTCGGCCGCATGACAAGATTCATGCACAGCGCATCAACGATGACATCCGACGCCTTGATCTCCGGAAAGTCCTGCGCGGCGGCGCGGAAGCGATCAAGGAACAGGCCATCGGTCATCTTCATGATGTTGGCCTTGTGGATGCAATGAACGTGGTCGATGCCGTGCTTCCGCGCGGTCTGAAACGCAAAGCGATGCACCTCATCCGCGCCGGGTGCGGAGGCGATGCGCCGGCCCATCACCACGTCGCTGGTCACGCGATTCTCCACGCCGCCGTAGGTGTCCTCGACATTTTCGCGCACGACGTGAAACGACACGTCGATGCCGGCCTTGCTATAGACGGTCTCCACGCCGGGAAGCGTCGTGAAGTGTCGGAGATTCGCAAACGTGCTCCAGAGTTTCCGCGCCGTGACGTTGATCGACTTGCCGCCGCCGCCCGATGGCGTCTCCATCGGACCCTTGAACAGGATGCCGCAGTCTTCGGTCGTGCGGATGGCGTCGAGCGTCATGCCGCGCGTGTTGCCCTGCGCGAACACGGCCTTGCCCATCTCGACAGGCACAAACTCCACCTGCTCCATCACGCCCGCCGCTCGAAAGATGTCGAGCGTCGCCGCCATGATCTCAGGTCCGATACCGTCGCCCGCCGCCGTGGCGATTCGTACAGCCGCCGTCATGCAAAGTCTCCTCGCGTCGAAAGTTGCGCGGGCAAGGGTAGGTTGCACCATGTGCATCGGCCCGGCAGATGGCATGCTTCAGTCCGCGATCACCCACAACCGCCGCTCACGCCCCTTCCGCCGCGCGACGCAACCGATCCATCACGGCCTCCCAGATCGCGCGATCCTCCGCCGTCCCCCCCCCTTGCGGCGTCTCCACCGCAATCACCGACGGCCCCAGCGCATCAGCCTCGCGCAGCGCCGCATACAGCCGACGCGCATACTCCCCCGCCGATCGCGGCATCGCCATCACCATCGACCCCTCCGGCCCGCTCCGCGCACGCCACGACAACACCACCATCCACGGCCGTGACCTCTCGCCCGCGCTGCGCGCTGCGTCATTCGCCACCGATGACCACGTTTCATCATCAAACAGCACCAGTCGCGCCCGCGGCGCATAATGCGGGCCGATCAGCCCCGGACTCCGCGCAATGCTCTCATCGCCCTCCCCGCGCGAAACCACATCCATCGCCAGCACACGCGCGATCGCCTCCGCACCGATCACCCCCGGCCGCAAAACCCGAACGCCCCCCCCCTCGTCAATCGCCACCACGGTCGATTCAATCCCCGTGCGACACGCCCCGCCGTCAAGCACCAGCACATCAGCCTCATCAAACGCCTCACGCACATGCCCGGCCGTCGTCGGCGAGACTCGCCCCGATGGATTCGCGCTCGGCCCCACCAGCGGCCCGCCAAACGCCGAGATCAGCGCCAGCGCCATCGAATGATCCGGGCACCGCAGCGCGACCGTCGGTCCCCCGGCCGTCACGATGTCGGGAACATGCGCCGCCTTCGGAACCACGATCGACAGCGGTCCGGGCCAGAACGCCCGCGCAAGCCGCGACGCTTCCTCCGGCCACACACCCGCACACGACCTCGCCATCGCTTCATCAAGCACATGCACGATCAGCGGATTTCGCGACGGCCGACCCTTCAGCGCAAACACACGCGCCACCGCATCTTCGCGCAGCGCATCGGCCCCAAGCCCATACACCGTCTCCGTCGGAAACGCGACCACGCCCCCGGCCCGAAGCCGCGCCACGGCCTCCGCGATGTCCGGCCGAACGTGCGCCATGCACAACCGTAGTCCGGCTTGTCCGCTCAGCGACTGTCAATCACGCGGATCGGGAACCACGAAGTCGATGCGGTTGCGTTCGAGCGCGGTTCCCATCGCCGCATACATCGCCGCCACGGCCGCGCCATACTGCACCATCGCGTCGATCTCCGCGCGCTCCGCGTTGGCCAGCGACTCCTGGTTGCGGAACTCAAGGTCGAGTCGT
>CAZTPJ010000142.1:0-3778 GCA_964614515.1 uncultured Phycisphaeraceae bacterium
GGGCACTTGACGCAGGCAAGTTGATCGAACGCCCGCTCAACAGCAGGGGCGTACCATACCCACGGATCAAAGACGCAGCAGGACGCGAGGATCCTTTCCCAGCGGGAGACGAATTCACCAAACTACCCTCGGAGCAGCGGATTCGTCGAATGAACGAGCAGGAGACCTTGGACTATAGGGCATGGTGGGAAAAACAGCACGGCGAGCCCGAGGGAGGCTGGAATCACTGGGAGATACACCACATTCGCCCTGTCTCACGCGGTGGATCAAACGACTACGACAATCTCGTTCCGGTCCGTAACTATCTCAACGAGTGCAACGAACACAATCTATTCACGCAATGGTGGAATAACTATGAATGATGCCCGCATCCGCTCTGATCTCGAATCGGCAATCGAACGTATTCGCGTGACGCCCTGGATTCGGTCCGAACGATCGTTCCTCGCGTGTCGTGTAAGCCTCCCAGCCCAGTACCCAAGCCCAGCAGCGCATTTGCCCCCACATTGCCGCTTGCCTCAAGAGCTGCTGATCAGGTGGGAACTGGCTGGAAGCATGGATCTCTACGTACAGGAGCCGTTTCGACAGTGGGGTCTAGAGTTGTGGGATCCGTGGCAGTTGGAATACTTTCATCCAGGCCTGTTTTTGCAATACCGGGCAGAGCATGCCCTAGTAGGCGACCTAGCAATCGGAAAATGCGTGGGGGATACAGAATTAATCATCTCGCGATGCGATCCATCGAAACAAGACTTTGGACACATTGTGATTCAGCCGGAGATCGACGAGCGCGAGGACTGGCCGGTCGTCGCTCCATCGCTAGCATCTTTCATTCATAAATACTTAGATGCGCCTGGTGAAAAATTTTGGCCGCCGTGACGTCGATGCGTCCCCGGTCCTGCCGACTCGCCGTGCGTAGTTGGTTTCTTCAACGATCTATCGTCAGACCCGTGTGCGTCGCCTTCGGCTTTCGGCTCCGGCAACCCATTCCCTATCGGCATCGGCTACCTCGACTCGCTGATCCTGCGCGACCGCGATGCAGATCTCGATGAGGAGGAAGAGCCGATCCTTGAGGAGCGGCTGTGGTATCACCAAAACTGGCGCGGCGATGTCGAACTGGTGCTCAAGGACCAAGGCGGCGGGGGGTTTGGCGACGGTCGGGGCGCACTGCCAACATGCGGGGTCCATCCTCTGTCAGGGGCGGCAATTCAATGCCCCGGGGGTGAGGCCGTTGAGTCGAAGCGACTTCCGTGGCAGGTGGCGGGGTCCAAGTGGGACTCCCGTACCACCCGGACGGCATCAAAGTCGAAGCGGTTTCGATGGCACGGGAGTCGAGTGCATCGAAGTCGAAGCGACTTCGATGGCACGGTTTGTGTGCGCGTGTTGGAATTGAAACGGGCGGCTCGTGTGAGCCACCCGTGCCACTGATTCAGGCTGTGCCATCGTCTGAAACCGTCGATCAGCGCTGGCGCGTGAAGGTGAGTTCCATCACTTTGGTTTCGGGGGCGCCGGGCATGGTTTGGTACATGGTGGAGACGAAGGAGTTGTCTGAGACGATCTTGGTCGTTTCACGGCCCTTGACGGGGATGGGCTGATCGCCGCCGGGGAAGAGGCATTCGCCCGCGAAGGTGAAGGTCTTGGTCGCGGCGTCGAACGAGCCTTTGGTGGTGCCAATGGCCGTGTTCATGCTGTCGATCCAGACGTTTTCGAACTGTCCGCTGAGGTTGTTGTAGCCCTGGATGGCGGTGCCGGTGAAGGGCTGCGGCGGCTGGTTGGGATCCATGGCGAAGGTCCCGTTGTAGTCGGACATGAGGAAGCGTCCCTCATGGACCCATCGCGTGGTCATGGTTCCGGTTGAGACGTTGGGTTCGGTCTGCGTGGGGTCCATCCACGTCTTGACCTGAACGCGCCATGTTCCGACGAAGTACTCAAGATGCTTGTGATGCTCGCCGGGGGTTGAAGCCTTCTCCCATGCGGCCCACATCTCATCGCCCGGCTGCGCCAGGGCGGTGTGTTGAATCCCCGCGCTCGACGCGGAAGGTGCGACGGTGCGTCCGCTGAGGACGTAGCCGCCGACGGCGGCCGCCCCAACCAACGCCACCACGAGACCGATCTTCGGACCTCCGACACAACATGCTGACATGCGTAACTCCTTTATGTGAAAGTTCCCGGCCGTCTGGGCCTGGGATCAACATGATCCTACCAAGTGCCAAACAAAGTGTCCAGCCATCCATGGTTCCCAGCGCCGGATTGTCTGATTTCTGCGGCCTTGCACGCACGCGAGGGGCACGGCCGCTCATGGAACGGTATTCACCCTACGCCGCGATGTCCGTCCGGTTCCAGTCGATGCCAAGCGTAAATACCTGTGGAATAGGTCACGCTGGGGGAATCGCCACCCGATCAACCACATGTAAACCATAGGCATCAAGGCCCGGGAGGGCCGTGGCGTGGCTTGTTAGCAGCCGCAACTTGGAGACTCCCAGATCTCGCAGGATTTGCGACCCGATGCCGAGGTACCGCTCGATCTGAGGCGCATCCTGGGCCTGCGCGGTTTGGGGCGAGAAGGTGGGGCGATCGGGATCGCGGCGCGAGTCCTCGCGGGATCGGGCGAGTTGATCGGAGAGGGTTGGGCCGTGGCCCTCGTGGCGGAGATAGAGGATTGCGCCACGTCCTTCGCGTTGAATCGCGCGCATTGAGGCGCGAAGGGTGTCGCGTGTGGCGCCTTCGGGTGATGCGGCCGTGTCGCCGAACAGATCGCCGAGGAGATTCGCGCGATGCACGCGGACGAGCGTTGGTTCATCGGTGGGTTCGACGCGGCCGTCGCGTGGGATGCCGACGCCGCCGACGGTCAGCGCGAGATGGGGCAATGGATCGACGAGTGACTCATACGCGAAGAGGGTGAACTCGCCCTCGGCCGTGGTGATGGGCGTGCCGTGGTGTGGCTCCATGCGTCGGATGAGCGACTCGCGTGAGAGGCGGTGCTCGATGATCTGCGCGACGGAGCAGAGTTTGAGGTTGTGTCGCTGGGCGAGGGTGATGAGGTCGGGCAGGCGGGCCATCTCGCCGTCATCGCGCATGATCTCGATGATGAGCGCGGCGGGGTACAGGCCAGCGAGACGACACAGGTCCACCGAGCCTTCGGTCTGGCCGGTGCGCACGAGGACACCGCCGTTTCGAGAACGCAGGGGATTGATGTGCCCCGGGCGAACGAAGTCCGCGGGACCAAACGCGGGATCGATCGCCATTCGCACGGCCATCGCGCGTTCACGCGCCGAGACGCCGGTGGTGAAGCCGTGCTTCGGATGGCCGTCGATCGAGACGGTGAAGGCCGTGCCGCGATGCGTGGTGTTGACGGCGGCCTGCGGGTTCAGATGCAGGCGGTCGCAATCGGCCTCGGTGAGCGAGAGGCAGAGATAGCCTCGGGCGACCGAGAGCATGAAGGTGATGGCTTCGGGGGTGACGAACTGCGCGGGAAGGACCAGATCGCCCTCGTTCTCGCGTGATTCATCATCGGTGAGGATGACCATGCGGCCGTCGCGGAGGTCTGTGAGAATGTCGGGAAGGGGTGCGAACATTGGGGGATGGTAGAGGTGGGCAGGGGCGAGAGCCGGTGATCGGAAGTGGGCGTGACGATGGATATGCTTGACGTGCGGCCATGAGCGCAGGCAACGCCAATCTCGTGCCCGAATCCGGCTCGGACCCCCGCGAGTTGAACCGCGTGCGATCGGGGGCTGGTCGGCGCGCTGTGTTTCAGGCTCGCGGACTGACCAAGGTTTATCACATG
>CAZTPJ010000143.1:0-3777 GCA_964614515.1 uncultured Phycisphaeraceae bacterium
GCGGCTCGCTCCCGCGATATCATCATGCCGACGGTGGGGCGCTGATACTCACGGCCACCGAGGGCCAGCACAAAGTGTTCGCGGCCGTACTCGCAGGCATGCGCACCGCCGCTCCGTCCCGCTGATCGCAACCATGACCGCGGCTGCCCTTTCCATGCCTGTTCGCCGATTGCCCGTGCGGGAGGAACCGATCGACCCGGCCGTGCCCGCGCACGGCCGGGTTTCATCCACGCACGCGCTGACGCGGGCGATTCGTCGTGGCGACGCCGAGGCGCTGCGACGACATTATGAGGCGTGGTTTGATCCGTGCTATGCGATGGCGCGGAAACTCACGCGACGCGATGAATCGTTCTGCCTCGATGTCGTGCAGGAAGCCATGTTGCGCATCGTCAAGGCCATGCCCATCCTCGATACCGAGGCTCAGGTGCAGGTGTGGATGGGCGCGGTGGTGCGAACCACGGCCATCGACATGCTGCGCCGCGAACGGCGACGCACCGCCCGCGAAAAGCGCTCACACGCTGATTCGCCCGCGAGTCAACCCTCGCACGCGGAATTTCACACGCGCGACGCCGCGCGGTGGCTCGCGCAGGAAGTTCGAAGCCTGCCGCAAAAAGATCAAGTACTCCTGCGATTGCGATTCGCCGATGATCGAACCTTGAGGGAAGTGGCGATGGCCTCAGGCATGAGCGATGGGGCCGTCCACGGCCGCATCCGCCGCGCCCTGGCCGTGCTTCGCCGTGCTGGAGAGGAGACGTTTCATGACACATGATGGACACGAGATGCCGTTGATGTCAGATGGATTGAGCGAGCGTGGGCGTATGCGTCGCGATGAGATTCTCGAGGTTGCGTTGCGTGCGCAGCATCGCCGGCGGGTGCGACGACGGGCTGTGCGAGGTGCGCTGGCGGTGGCGCCGGTGGTGGTGATCGTGGGCGCGGCCTGGCTGGTGATGTCGGGGCCTGGTCCCGTGACGACGCCATCGCCAGTTGGCCCCATCGCCGAGGCGCCATCACAGCATCATGCTGAGTCCGCGCCTGCGATCAACGATGTGCCGATGCCCTCCGGCGTTCGGCTCACTTCAACACCCATCAAGGCCCAGCAGATCGACGATGCCGAACTGCTCGCGCTGCTGGCGGAGGCGGGGCGTCCCGATGGCCTCGTGCGCATCGACGGCGTGACGATGCTCGCGAGCGAACTCGCGCAGCGGCAGGACGACGAACGGCCATCCTCACCGCAAGGCGCACGGCCATCGGACATCACGCGGGGTTAAAGGAAAACCGCCCGGTCGTTTCGACCGGGCGGCGAGAGTTCCAAAGGAACGTTGCGGATCAGCGGCGACGGCGAGCCGCGAGCAGACCACCGAGGCCGAGCAGCGCCAGCGCGCCGGGGGCCGGGATGGCCGGGGTGTTAATGCCGTAGCTTGAGAAGACATTCACGGTGACGTCCGAGCCGCCGGGAATGATGAGCGTCCACTGGAAGCCGCCCGTGAAGTCGCCGGGGCCGAAGGGCAGGCCGGTGTTGGTGAGGTCATTGACGGCCGTATTGGTGAGAAGGCCGCGAAGGGTCGCGAATGAGGTGACCTGGTAGGAATGAGCGCCTGTGGCCCACCAGTCGGCGGTGGTGCCGCCGGTGTGGGTGACGTTCATGCGGTTGTTGGCCGCGGTGAGGGTGGCGGAGTTTGACGTCGCGCCGGCGAGGTCGAAGTCGATGTAGTGGAACAGGTCGAGTTCGATGTCGTTCATCGTGGGGTTGCTGAAGGACCACTGCTGATCGACGCGGGCGGAGTTGGCCACGGGCTGCGACAAGGTGTAGGTCAGCGTCCCGATGACATCGCCCATGCTGTAGTCATAGACCACCTGATTGGTGCCGTTGACCGTGCGGCTGGTCGCGTTGGCGATGGCGAACTCGCGCGTGTCATTGGGACCGCGGAACCACCACCAATCATTGAACACGTTGTCAGTCGTTGTTCCGGTGAGGAACAAGTCCATCGTCGGGCTGCCGGTGGTCGTCGGGGATGTGTTGATCACATTCGTCGATCCGCCGATTCGATACGTGGCCGTGCCATCGGTCAGGGTGGCACCGGTATTCTGGGCCATGGCCGCGGTGGACAGCGCCAAGCCGGCCAAGGCTGCAACTACGAACTTTCTCATGTCTCATTCTCCTTTGTCCAGACGCCGTCGAAACCGCCGAACATACCTGCACGCGCTTCGCCCCCCGCCGACGCGCCTACACAAGCGCGTACACCGGCTGACGAACAATGGAGTTGAAACTCGGGCGTCTGTCTCTCTCTTCAACTCCCTACGAACGATCAGTTTACCGCACTGGCATTCCCAATGCAAGGGTCCACAGAACGATTCCCGAATATAACTATACTCGGACCATTCATGGACTATCCTGCCTGCCACCACCGCCAACCTGCGAAACCGCCGACAATTTGGGCTAATTCAGCCCGAAGCGGCCCGCAGCAGCCATGGCTCATCGTCGTCGTCGCACTGCCGCAAGGCCCGAAAATGCCAGCAACGCCAGTGCCCCAGGTGTGGGAACCGCGTGCGAGGCCCCGGTCAACGTGATCCAATACGCCCCCCCCGCGGGGGCTTGATTGACCCAGGCGTGGATGGGGTTGGCCGCGCCGGGGCCGTCGGGCTGGCGCTCGTGAGCGAACGGCGACGGCATCCACAGCGCCTGTCCGGCTCCATCGACGGGGTCCTGCGTGTAGCGCGAGATGGCGAGGTGATACAGCCCCGGGGCCGGGACGAACTGACCCGTGATGTGCGACAGCAGCGTGCCGCCGCCGGGAATGTCGTCGTTGAACACCACGCCACGGCCGTTCGCATCAAACAGCCACAACTGTGTGTCAAAGGTTGCGCCCCCGGCGGTCGTGGCCGAGAACGCCTGCGGATCATTGATGAGGATCGCGTACATGTCCACGTCGCCGTGGGCGTGTGTGCCGCCGATGAAGGTGAGATCGCCGCGCCCTTGGGTCACTTGCGAAGTCAGCGGGGCATCACCCGCGTCGCCGAACTCAATCCAGCCCTGTCCAAAGGCGCTGGCGGTCATCGCACACGTCGCGGCCGCGAACACACACACTTTCATGTTCAACTCTCCCTCTCGGTGCTGGTGTGTTTGGCGGAATGGCGCGACAGCGCATCTCGATCCCAGCGCCTTCACCGGCGATCTGCCGTGTTCTCCGCTCAACTCCCAGCGCACCCAGAGCCTACCGCGCGATTGCGGATTCGCAATGCCTCGGTCGAGGGGGAAGCGTGAAATGGGGCGGTGCCCGCGATCTGTGCGGGCCGTGTGTCCGATACGCGATCAGGACTTGGGCAGCGTGGGGATGATCGTGTAGACGTTGTCGTCGGTGGTGGAGGGGTCACCGTCGGGACCGGCCGAGTAGAAATACGGCGTGTTTGACGGGCAGACGCCGCCGTCGGAATCGGGCAGGTCTTCCGCACTGCTTCCGGTGCCGGTGGAGCGATTGTTACGGCGGATCGCGGTGATGCCGTACATGTTGCTCGATGGCGCGGGGCCGAGGATGTCGTTGAGCGAGACTTCCTGCGCGGGGTTGGAGACCTGGCCGCCCATGTAGTCCGGGCCGTAAATCAGCCCGTCAAACTGCGGATGGACGTATCGAAGCGGTCTGTTCCATGCGTCAAAGACGGTGGCGAGGGTTGGTTGCGCACCACCGCTGCCAGCGCCGAAGATATCGTCGGCATAGTCAGCATCCCATCGCTTGATCATGCGTGCGTCAATGCCCTGCGAGACGGTGGCCGCGCTGGGAA
>CAZTPJ010000144.1:0-3579 GCA_964614515.1 uncultured Phycisphaeraceae bacterium
CCGCCACCAACACCGCTACGAGCAGCGTGAGCGGCGTGCCGAACAGCACGAAGTCGCGGAAGCGATAGCCCCCGGGCGCGTAGACCAGCAGGTTTCCGTGATGACCGACTGGCGTGAAGAACGACGCCACGGCCGCCATCGCCACCGTCACCACGTAAGTTTCCGGAGCGTGACCGAGTGCCTCCGCGAACGCCACGGCCACGGGCGCGAACAACGCCGTGGTCGCCGAGTCGCTCATCAGCTGCGTCACGGACGCGACCAGCATGAACAGCGCGATCAGCACCCAGAATTCGCTGAGGGATGCGGTGGCGCTCGTCAGCCAACCGGCGACGAGCTCCGCGGAGCCCGTCTTCTTCATCGCCAGCCCGAGCGGCATGGCGCCCGCGATGAACACGAAGATGCGGGTGTCGATCGCCGAATACGCCTCGCGCAACGGGATGCAGCGGGTCAGTACCATCGCCAGCGCGCCCGTGAGCGCGGCCATCTCGATCGTCATCACGCGCGAGGTCGTGAGCCCGATCGTGCCGAGCATGATCAGGGCGGCGATCGGCGCTTTGCGGCGGTGGCGCGGCGCGGCTGCGATCGGCGCGAGCAACAGGAACGCCGGGTCGTCTTCGATCCGCCTGAGGTCCGCCTGATTGCCGCGCACGACCAGCACGTCGCCGGCCGCCAGCCGGATCTTGCTGAGCTCGTCGCGCAGCCAACCCTGACGCCGCCAGATCCCGAGCGCGATCACGCCGAAGCGCTCGTTGAACTCCACGTTCGCCAGCGTGCGACCGACCAGTGCCGAGTGCGGCGCGACCACGGCTTGCGCCATCAGCGCGGCCGGACCGGCCTCCTGCACCTCGGCGCTGGGCACCGGATCGTCCACGTACTTGTGCACCGGCCGGAGCTCGTGCGCGGACTCGTCTTGGAACGTGACCAGCTGGTCGGTGGTGGTCTGGATCAAGAGCACGTCGCCCGGCTCCGCCGTCTGCGACTGGTCGCGCAGATCGAGGCGCTGCCCGTCGCGAATCCAGCCCACGACGTCCAGGTCGTAGCGCCGGTCCGCCTCGATCTCGGACAGCGTTCGGCCGATGAACGGCGAGCTATCGTGCAGCGTGAGCTCGGTGAAGATGCCCTCCAAACGGAAGCGATCGGCCGCATCCACCTGACCCGTGCGGTCGGGCAAGAGCCGCCCGCCGATCAGCGCATACAGCGTGCCCGCCAGCGTCAGCGCCAGACCGATCGGAGCGATCGAGAACAGGCTCAAGCCCGGGCGACCGTGTTGCGACAGCACGCCGCTCGCGATCAGGAACGCCGGAGCACCGATGATCGCGATCGTGGTGCCGAGCGAGGCCGCGAACGACATCGGCATCAGGAGCTTGGAGGGAGCGATGTTGCGCGATCGCGCCAGCCGGGTGGTGACCGGCAGCATCACGGCCGTCATCGTCACGTGGTGCGTGACGGCGGAGAGCGCGGCCACGCTCGGCATGATCACGCTCACCATGCGCGCGCGGCTCCTGCCGGCCATGCGCCCGATCAACGACGCAATCTGATCGGAGACGCCGGTGGCGTGCAAGCCGGCAGACAGCACGAAGATCGCGGCCACGACCACGGCCGGCTCGCTGGAGAGGCCGCTCAGTGCCTCGGCCGGCGTGAGCAGACCGCTGGCGGACAAGCCCACCACGATCATCAACGCGATCACGTCGGTGCGCAGCCACTCGGTCATGAGCAGCACCAGCGCCGCGAAGAGGATCGAGAAAAACGCGATCTGATCGGGGGTGAAGCTCAAACCGCCTGAACGTAAGTCCGGGCGCTGGCTTGGCGAGTCCTTCAGGCGAGGGTTTCGAGCCGCCGGCAGGCTTCGTCCAGATCGGCGTCCGTCTTCGCGAAGCAGAAGCGCGCCAGCGTGGCTCCGGCGTCACCGGTGTAGAACGCCTCACCCGGCACGGATGCGACACCCGTCTGCTCGAGCAAGTGCATCGCGCGCTGCTTGCTGGTTTCGCCGGGCAGCCGCGAAATGTCCGCCAGCACGTAGTACGCGCCCTCGGGAGCAAACGGCGGCAGCGCGGCGCGCGCGAGCGCGTTGCAAATGCGCTCGCGCTTGGCGGCGTAGGCCCGGCCGAGCTCCGCGTAAAACTCCGGTCCCAGCGCGGCCAGGCCTCGGGCGGCGGCCAGCTGCAACGGCGCCGGAGCGCACACGTAGACCAGGTCGTTCACGAACCCGAGCGGGCGCGCGAGCTCGCGCGGAGCTGCGCAAAACCCGATCCGCCAGCCCGTGATCGCGAAGGTCTTGCTGAGGCCGCCGATCGTGATCGTGCGCTCGCGCATGCCGGGCAGGCTGGCGGGGCTCGTGTGCTGTCGGCCGTCGTACAGGAAGCGGTCGTAGATCTCGTCCGTGATCACGAACAGGTCGCACCGCTCGGCGAACTCGGCCACCAGCTCGAGCTCGGCCCGGCTGAACACCTTGCCGGACGGATTGGCGGGCGTGTTGATCACGATCGCGCGCGTGCGCTCGGAGGCCGCCGCCTCCAGATCCGCGCTCGAAAAGCCCCACTCTGGCGGGCGCAGCGTGACGAAACGCGGCACGGCCGAGAGCGCCGTGAGCGTGTCCACGTGGTAGCCGTAATAGGGCTCGAACACGATCACCTCGTCGCCCGGATCGAGCAGCGCCGAGCAGCTGCCGAAGAACGCGCCGGTCGCGCCCACCGTCACCACGATCTCGCCCTCGGGGTCGTAAGTGAGCCCGTTGTACGAGCCCAGCGTGCGCGCCAGCTCGTTGCGGAGCTCGCCGAGGCCGTCGAAGCGCGTGTAGGTGTTCACGCCCTCGTCGAGCGCGCTCTTGGCGGCGCGCGTGACCAGCTCGGGCACGGGCGTGTCGCACACGCCTTGCGACAGGTTGATGCCGCCCCGCCGAACACACTCCAGCGTCATGTTCCGGATTTCGGACTGCTTGAGGAAGCGCATGCGGCTTCCGAGCTCTCGCGACATGAGTCGCCGTCTAGCGCGGCGCGCGCCCGGAGTCAGTCCTGGCCGACGGCGTGGCTGCGAACGAGCCCGTATTTGCGCATGCGCGAGATCATGGTCTGACGCGTGGTGCGCAAGAAGCGCGCAGCCTCGGACACGTTGCCGCGCGTTCGCGCCAGCGCCTCGCGGATCACTTCGCGCTCCAGGTCCGCCAGCGGTACGCCCGCTTCCGGGAGCTTGAGGCGTACGCCCGACGGGGTCGAATGCACCTCCACGCTGGGCGGTCCCAGCCCGAGCTGGTCGAAATCCGCGACGTCGATCATCGAGGCGCTCGACAAGAGCAAGATGCGCTCGATCTGGTTTTCGAGCTCGCGCACGTTTCCCGGCCAGTCGTAGTCGAGGATCGCCTGTTCGGCTTCCGGCGTCAGCGCGCGCGCGGGCATGCCGTACTCGCGACACAGCCGTTCGATGAAGCTCCGCGCCAGCGCCAGCTTGTCCTGGCCCCGTTCGCGCAGCGGTGGGACGCGCAGCGCGACCACGTTCAGGCGATGGTAGAGGTCGGCGCGGAACGTACCCTGCTCGAGCGCTTCGCGCAGACTGGGCTGAGCTGCGGCGATCACCTGCACGTCC
>CAZTPJ010000145.1:0-3555 GCA_964614515.1 uncultured Phycisphaeraceae bacterium
GTAGGTGTTGAAAATCCTCGCGACCTTGATCCTCACATTGCGTTGGCGATGGTAATCGAAGAAGAGCGTCTCGGCCGCACGCTTGCCCTCGTCATAGCAACTCCGTGCGCCAATGGGGTTGACGTTGCCCCAGTAGCCCTCGCTCTGGGGGTGGACATCGGGGTCACCGTACACCTCGCTGGTGCTGGCCTGCAGGATCTTGGCCCCGGTTCGTCGTGCCAGACCAAGCATGTTCACGGCGCCGATGACCGAGGTCTTGATGGTCTGGATGGGGTCCCTCTGGTAGTGGACCGGGCTGGCCGGACAGGCCAGGTTGTAGATCTCGTCGACCTCGACGAACAAAGGAAAGGTTATGTCGTGGCGCAAGAGTTCGAAGTACGGTTCACCGAGAAGGTGCGCGACGTTCTCCTTCCTCCCGGTGAAGAAGTTGTCGACGCAAAGAACATCGTGGCCGTCTCTCAGGAGCCTTTCGCATAAGTGAGACCCGAGAAACCCCGCTCCACCAGTGACAAGAACCCGCTTTCGCATCCACCTCTCCTTTGGGCCGCAGCGCCTTGACCCTAGACTCACCAGCTTCGACGTGTGCTCGAGGCGCGAGTGCGATCGTCGGCGGAGCGTGTCGCTCTTAGGTACTGGAATGCCCGCCCGATCAGGTCGTGATGACCAAGCCGCTCGCGCTCCTCAGTGCGACGAGCATTATCTGGCCAAACTGATGACGAGAACCCGCATCGGTCACAGCGGCGATGCGATCGACTTCTCGGACTTGCGCACAGACTGATTCGCGAGTTGGGGCTAGGCTCGATTCCGACAGAAGGAGACCTGGGTGTGCCTGCGACTACTTCCTATCGATTTGGGGACTCACTCAACATCCTCGGCGTGGGCGTCAGCGCCATCAACATCGGACAAGCCCTGGAGTTTGTCGACGCTGTGATCTCAGCAAGCGCTCGCACATACGTCTGCGTCACCGGCGTGCACGGCGTGATGGAGAGCCAGAGGGACCCGGAGCTACGGACAATCCACAATCGCGCCGGACTGGTGACGCCGGACGGCATGCCCTTGGTGTGGCTCGGTCGCTGGCGCGGCCGGCGCGAGATGGACAGGGTCTATGGCCCGGACCTGATGCTAGAGCTGTGTCGGCACTCGGTGGAGAAAGGCTATCGCCACTTCTTCTATGGGGGAGCAGAGGGCGTCGCTGCCGAACTCGCGGCCAGGCTTCAGGCGCGCATCCCCGGTCTGCAAGTCGCCGGATGGTACACCCCGCCGTTCCGCCCGCTCCGGGATGAGGAGGAAGCCGAGCTGTTCTCCCGTATCGCGGAAAGTGGGGCAGACATCGTCTGGGTGGGACTGAGCACTCCGAAACAGGAGCGTTTCATGGGGCGTTCCCATGGGCGCCTGCCAGCGGCGGTGATGATCGGAGTGGGGGCAGCGTTCGACTTCCATTCAGGAGCCAAACGACAGGCGCCCCAATGGATGCAGCGCAGTGGCCTCGAGTGGCTGTTCAGGCTTGCCATCGAGCCGCGACGTCTCTGGAAGCGTTACCTGAGCAACAACCCGAGGTTCGTCATCGAAATCATCGGCCAATCGCTGGGCCTGAAGAAGTACGAGATTCAGGAGTGCCAGAAGTGAGAGGAACATGACATGAGGGCGTTAGTGCTTGGTGCCGGAGGCTTCATTGGCAGCCATCTAGTTCGACGACTCAGAGCAGAGGGCTATTGGGTGAGGGGGGTCGATCTCAAAGAGCCGGAGTTCAGCAGTTCAGCAGCGAACGAGTTCGTGATAGCAGACCTGCGCGACCCTCGTGCGTGCGAAGAGGTGTATGACGGGTATTTCGACGAAGTCTTCCAACTGGCTGCGGACATGGGCGGGGCCGGCTTCGTCTTCACGGGTGACAACGACGCTGCGATAATGCATAACAGCGCCATGATCAACCTCAATATCCTGGAAGCCGCTCGGGTGCGAGGATGCGATAGGATCTTCTATTCGTCTTCCGCCTGCATCTATCCCGAACGAAACCAACTCGATCCAACGACCCCAGTGACAGCCGAAGAGAGCGCGTATCCGGCAGCCCCAGACAGCGAGTACGGCTGGGAGAAGCTCTTCAGCGAGCGGATCTACTTCGCGTACGCGCGCAACTACGGGATCGACGTCAGAGTCGCACGGTTCCACAACATATTCGGCCCGGAGGGTACTTGGCGGGGCGGTCGCGAGAAGGCGCCTGCAGCGATCTGCCGCAAGGTTGCCGAGGCGCCCGAAGGGGGCACGATCGAGATCTGGGGAGACGGGGAGCAGACGCGGTCATTCCTGTACGTCGACGAATGTGTCGAGGGTGTTCTGCGTCATATGCGAAGCGACTTCGCCGGACCGGTGAATATCGGCTCGAGCGAGATGATCAGCATCAACGACTTCACGAAACTGATCATGCGCATCGCCGGGAAGGGCCTCACGATCCGCCATGTCCCCGGACCGCTCGGCGTCCGTGGTCGCAATAGCGACAACACTCTGATATCCGAAAAGCTCGGCTGGGCGCCGTCGGCGAGCCTAGAGGACGGTGCGCGGATGACCTACGCTTGGATCCAGAGAGAAGTCGAGATCGCTCGGCGCGAGACGGTAGCTACAGCTTCGTAGGCGAGAGCGGAACCGCCAGAGTACGTCAGTCGTTGCCGGACGGGCAACGGACGGCCTGGTAGTGATATGCATGACCTCGGGGGAGGTCAAGGTCAGTCGCTAGCGTGACAAGCCTTGACCTTTTGCTTGGTGCCGTGCCGCCCGCCTCGCCAAGCGGCCCACGTCCAGGAGCCAGATCCCGACTCGCGACTTGACAAGGACCGGTCCCGGCGCTAGCTTAAACGAGCGTTTTATACATTCGTTTAGACGGGCCGCCTTGCCCGGGACCGGGAGACCAGTGACGGAAGTCTCGCAGGCCATCACCAGCCAAGCGCTGCCCTCCACGACCCCCACCGACCGCGCCATCCTCGAGGCCGCCTTCAAGATCCTCGCGCGCGACGGCTTCGGGAAGCTCACGGCCAGAAGCGTCGCGGAAGAGGCGGGCACCAACCTCGCACTTCTCAACTACTACTTCGGCGGCAAGAAAGGGTTGCTGCTCGCCATCTACGACGAGCTGGAGCGCCAGCGCTTCGCTCGCCAGACCGCTCTCTACGCCGACGAGTCCGAGCCCTTCAGCGCCAAGTGGCGCCAGGCCGTCGACTTCTATCGCAGCGACCTCGTCGACGGCTTCGTGCGCGTCCACCACGAGCTGTTGGCACAAGGCTTCGCCGACGACGAACTCGCAGAGCGAGCCAGGCAGCGCATCAACAACTGGACTGCCCTGCTCGCCGAGGCTGCGGAGCGCTACCTGCCCGAGCTCGGGATCGACGCGCCCGCCTCGCGCCTGGCGCCGGCCATCTCGGCCTTCTGGTACGGCATGGAGCAGCAGCACCTGATCGGCGTCAGCGAGCAGGAGGCGCCCTTCTTCGCCCTGCTGGACATGATCGGCGACTGGCTCGAGACACTCGAAGCGCGCGCTGACGGCAACCGCGTGACAGCGGGCGGAGGTTG
>CAZTPJ010000146.1:0-300 GCA_964614515.1 uncultured Phycisphaeraceae bacterium
CCCCATCCGCCCATCCCCGGCAGCGACGGCCGTCCCGGAACCATCGGCCGTCCCATCTTCCAAAGCACCGACGACCGGCGATATCAAGCGAGCCTGGACTGGATCCGCTCGATGTACCGCCCCCGCCCGCAGTATCCGGTGGAATACACGCCGCCATTGACGCCCGCGGCAGCCGCCGCGGCAAAGAAGCCCGAGGCGGAAGAGGCGGGGCCGAGGTGAAGGGTGGGCCTAGAAGTCGAACGACCTCTGCCCATGCGCATCCTTCGCTGTAGCTTTCTTCCAGAAGTCGAGTCCCCTTTC
>CAZTPJ010000146.1:310-3498 GCA_964614515.1 uncultured Phycisphaeraceae bacterium
CTTTCGTGCTTGGAAGCAAAGACTAGGCTGTAAATGTCTCGGCCGGCGCTGTTCTCAATTCTTACGGAATCGAAGTGCGAATACCCGACATCACGTAGACGCTCGAAGTAGCGAGTACGGAGCTTCTCTGCACGTCGATCGGAGCGCGACGAATCAAGTACGTCGCGCCATCCATCTTCACCCATGAATCTATCGAGGTTAGAGTCAGGATTCTGCAAATAATACGTAGCCCAATTTCGCAAGGCATCCATATTGTCAGCGAGCAGGATAATCAAGTCGCATCTTCTGTTGTGATCCGCAATTGCACGCACTGTCTCGAAGTTGAGGTGCAGTCCAAATGGGTCGGCAAAAGCCGCGTTCAACGAGTCCCTCCCTGGAAGGTCGCTTAGCAAATCTCCGATGCACTCATTGGCATCTCCGCAGAGAACACGACAGGCGTCTAACCGACCTATGTCTGCCAAGCGATGTCGAAGGGCGTCGGCGAGCACCGGATCTCGTTCACAGAAGTGGAGCCGAGTTAGTGGTACCTCTGTGGTTGCCGCAATCAAGGGGCTGGTTCGCACGATCTCGGTCGAGCCGCGTATGCGAGCAAGCCCAGCGGATGCGAACAGGTCGATGTAGTTTCTGTTTGGCCATTTGTGCCGCATCCCTTTGGAAAAAATGGCAAGAAAACTGGCCAAGAAATGGTATTTCGCCTTCGCCCATCGTCCAACTTCGGGCATCGCCCGGCCGTCGTCTTGAATGGCGTCAGACATTGACATCCTCCGGCATCTCATCCCACGTCTTCCCCTCCAACTCCCTTCCTGTCGCCTTCTTGTTCACGCCGCCCCATTGCTTGAAGAAGAACGGCACGTGGCGTGCTTCGCATTGGCGTTTGATCTGCAGCGCCCATGTGCCTTGCATGGGGCGTGCGCCGGGGCCGGATTCGCCGCCGACGATGACCCAGTGGATGCCGCGAAGCGGAAGTCGTGGTAGCGGCCCGAGGAGCGGTTCGCATGACAGGAATCGAGTGGTCGCGGGAATGCGTTGGAGGAGGCGGATGCGCTGGTAGTACTTACGCATCTCGACGCTCGTGCCCATCCAGATGTTTCTCGGCCAGGGCAGCGTTGGCGCCAGCGTCAGGGCTCGCTCCGGGCGCTTCGTCAAGACCTGGAACGTGTGCTGCGGACAGCGCTTCATCACGTCGAACACCCGAGCGACGTACTCGGCCGGCACATCTTCGTGAAACAAGTCGCTCATGGAGTTGACGAAAATCGTCCGTGGCAATCGCCACGACAGCGGTAGTTCGAGCGACTCTTCATCAAGGTTGATGCGTCCGGTGAAGACGGGTCGGCCGTCGCGGGCTCTCCCGGCCGTGCCCGCGTACTTCTCGCCCGTGCCATTGGGCATCCGCTCCAGTCGCAGCGCCATCCTCGCCGCGTAGCAGTTCAGGCATCCCGGCGACACGGGCGTGCACCCCGCAACCGGATTCCACGTCGCCTGCGTCCACTCGATTCGAGATCCCATAGCCATATGCGCTCCCGCGTTCCACGCCGTTGATCGAACAATATCCGAACACACTCTATCGGGCGGCGTTGCCGCGAATCTCCAAGTTACGCCGGGGTTCACCCGATCGCCACGGCCGAGCCTGGGCCGTTCCGCCTCTCCCGCCCGCGCACTGCCCCATCCGACTCTCTATACTGGCCCCCTGCGGGGGGGTCGCCGGGCGGTGGGCCGGGCGGGGCGGGTGCATAGCCTTCCCGGTAGATCTTCAGTCTGCGAGTCTCCCAATGATGAACACGATCACATCTGTCGTTTCCCGCGTGCATGGCACGCCCGCACGTCGCTTGTCGGGTGCCTCGCGCCTTGTGCGGACGGCCGGCATCCTCCTCGTCGTGGGCCTGACGCTGACCGCCTGCGAGTCAGAGGACCGAGTCGAGGCCACCATCCGAGAGGCCTCGGGCAAACTCGTCGCCTTGATGCCCGCGTCGATGCCGCCGCCCGGGCCGGTGGATGCGGCCGCGCAACTCGAAAGCATCGTCCGCAGTCTGAGCAACCTGTCCGGCGCACGTCCGAGCCAGCAGGCGGCGGCCTCGCTGCTCGTCTCGCGGGCCAACGTGGGCCTCGGGCTGATTCCCTCCGGTCAGACGGCGGACCTTGAGCAACAGCGCTCGCAACTGCTCTCAACCATCTCCGTAAACCTCAATCAGTGGACCGCCCTCAAGGGGCACGAGGTGGCCCTGCTCGACTTTGATCCACAGCAGGAACTCGCCGATCTCGATCGACAGATCAGCGAACTCAACCGGCAGGTCACGGAGGAACGCGCGGCCAAGGCAGCGCTTGAAAAACAAGTCGCCGATCTTCGCGCCGCGTCGAACGCGGCCATGGCCAAGGCCCGCGAACTGCGACTCTTGCAATCGCAACTCGAACAACGCGTCGCCTCCGTGTCGGCCGTCGAAGGCGCTGCGCTGATGCGCCAGGCGTTGGAACATCGTCGCACGGCCGATGGCCACGAGGCGCAGGCCGCCGACATCGAGGCGCAGTCGGCGTCGATCGCCCCCGAGATTCCGGCCGTGCAGTTGACCATCGACCGTCTGCTCGGTCAGATCACGCTGCTGGAAGAGGGCAAGGCGCAGGTGAATCGCCGCGCAGCGCTCAAGCGCGAGCGGGCGACCGCGTCAAACAGCGAAGCGCAGCAGGTGGCCACGTCCATCGCCGACGCCGTGGCACAGGTACGGGCCTTGCATCCGGGCGATCTCGCGACGAAGTATGAAGATGCGGAGCGGTTTCTTCGCGCGGCGGTGACGGCGGCGGACCGTGCCGCTTCGGTTTCTCGCGCCGAGGCCGCCGTCGCCAAGGGTGAAGCGCTGCACGCTCTCGGCGGCACGCTTGCGGCCAAGGCGCAGGGCCTCGGGGCCGTGGCGGAGACGCTGTCGCGATTGGGTGAAGCGACGCCGGCGCTGCCGCAGGCGGCGCAGTATGCCTCAGCCGCGCAGGAGTATCAGGCGTTTGCCAGCGATGCCCGCGCCGCGGCGGCCGAAGCCCTCAAGGGTGCGGTCGATGCGTTCCGCACGGCGAGCCTGCCTGGCGATGCCGGGGCGAGTCTGGATCGGCTGAGCCTTCGCATGCTCCGGGCGCTCGAAACGCTCGCGCCCGAAGAGTCGGAGTACATCCAACAGGAGCGTGATCGCCTCGCGCCGCCTGCGGGC
>CAZTPJ010000147.1:0-3469 GCA_964614515.1 uncultured Phycisphaeraceae bacterium
CCCCCCCCCCCCCCACCCCCCCCCCCCCCCCGCGCGCGCTTCCTGGGTGGCCCCGCCACTCCGTGGCGGGTTTTGGCGTGCGACACGGGACCAACGATCGACCCTGCTGTGACTCTCGATGCGAAAGACGCGCCTCGGAGAGGCGAGGTACCCATGCCAAGCCCTCCCTCACGGTCGGGCTTCCTATCTGCGCTGATCGTGCCATCGAAGTCGCCAGAGGCGACTTCGATGCTTCGCGCGGCGGTGTGGCATGGGCAAGCCTGCGGGCTTGCCCATGCCACGCGCAAGCCCTCCCTCACGGCCGGGCTTCCGATGTGCGCATCGCGTTGTCGATCATCTCGCGAAGCGGCGCAACTCGATGCAACGCATCTTTCAGCGTGTCGCCGCACACGGTGACGTGGCCAACCTTTCGCCCCGCTCGCGGCTGCTTGCCGTACAGATGCACATGCGCGCCATCGCACGCGAGCATCGCCTCGCGCGGCGGAACATCGCCGATGAGGTTGAGCATGATTGATGCGCCGCGCACGGCCGTGGAACCCAACGGCCAGCCGAGAATCGCCCGCAGGTGGTTCTCAAACTGACTCGTGTGCGCTCCTTCGATCGTCCAGTGTCCGGAGTTGTGCACGCGCGGTGCGATCTCGTTGGCCAGCAGCCGGCCGCCGACTTCGAACATCTCCAGCGCCATCACGCCGACGTACCCCAGATCATCGAGCAGTCGATTGGCATAGTCCGCGGCCTCGCGTTGGATCGCCTCACCGATGTCTGGTGCCGGCGCGAGCGTCTCGCGCAGGATGCCGCCCGCGTGGCGATTCTGTACGATCGGATATGCGGCATGTTCGCCCGCGGCGCTGCGAACGGCGATGATCGACAACTCGCGGTCAAACGGCACGAGCTCCTCGATGATGAGCGGGCGCGAGCCTGCGCCCAGTGCTGTGATCGCCGCGCGAGCCTCGGATTCAGTACGAACAACACGCTGACCCTTGCCGTCATACCCGCCGTGACACGTCTTGATGACCGCGGGAAGGCCCACGGTGTGCATCGCGCCCTCTGCGTCGGCCGGGGAGTTGATGATCGCGTGCCGGGGCGTGGGAATCCCAAGTCGCGTGAACGCGACCTTCTCAAGTCGGCGATCCTGCGCGGTCGCCAGCGCTTTTGACGCGGGGTACACAGTGCGCCCGTGCGCCGTCAGATGGTCAACCGCGGCGCGGGGAACGTTCTCAAACTCATACGTGCAGATGTCGCACGATGACGCGAGCCGATCGAGTGCTGACGGATCATCGAACGCGCCGGTGATGAGTTCGCCTGTCGCGGAGGCCGGGGCGTTCGGATCGGGATCGAGAAACGTGCAGCGGATGTCGAGGGGAATGCCCGCGAGGGCGATCATGCGTCCGAGCTGGCCGCCGCCGAGGATGCCGACTCTCACGCCTGGCTCTCCGGCGCGTTCGACGTTCGCGGATCGGGCTGATCGAGGACCGCCTGCGTTCGTGCATCACGATATCGCCGCAGCGACTCGCGAACGTCGGGGCGGCTTGCGCCGACGACGGCCGTGGCGAGCAGGGCGGCGTTGATCGCTCCCGCCTTGCCGATGGCGAGCGTCCCGACGGGAATGCCTGCGGGCATCTGCACGATCGAGAGGAGCGAGTCGAGGCCGTGGAGCGCCTTCGATTCGACCGGCACGCCAAAGACGGGCAGCACGGTCTTTGATGCACACATGCCCGGCAGGTGGGCAGCGCCGCCCGCGCCGGCGATGATGGCGATCAGCCCGCGTCCTTCGGCGGAGGCGGCGTATTCAAAGAGCAGATCGGGCGTGCGATGGGCCGAGACGATGCGGACTTCGTGTGGGAGGCCGAGTTCAGCCAGTGTTTCGGCCGCGTGGCGCATCGTCTCCCAGTCGGACGATGATCCCATGATGATCCCGATCAGCGGTGGTGGGGCATCGGCGTCGCTGGGTCGGGCCACGGCGGTGTCTCGCGTCGTGATGCTGCGCGGCTTGGGGGTTCACGCGACAGGCGTGGATCGGCCGGGCGATGGCTTGATCTTATGTCCCCGGGCCGAGCACGACGATCTCGACACGCCGACTCTGGGCTTTGGTCGCCCGCTGACGTGCGGGCCCAAAGCCGGCCGCGTAAATCCGGTTGTTGTCCACACCCTTGGACACGAGATAGGACTCGACGGCCAAGGCTCGCTCGGCACTCAGGCGTTCGTTGGTGACCCACTTGCTCTTGACGATGGGGTCGGTGTCGGTGTACCCCTCAACGCGGATGATGTTCCCCGCGTATTGCCGCGACAAGACCGATGCGATGCGATCAAGCGTCTGCTTTGACGCGGGCTTGAGCGTGACGGAGCCGGAGTCGAACAACACATCGCCCGCGACTTCGACGATGAGTTCGCCGGCCGCGCCGCGACGCACCGATGTGCCCGCGCCGAAGTCCATTTGCGGATCGGTTGCGGCTCGCTGCTGGAGGTCGCGATTCTGATTCTCCAGCGCGGCGTATCGCGTCTCGCACTCCTGGAGTTGGCTGGCGAGCGTGGCGTTCTGATCGCGCAGTTCCTGCGCTTCCGCCAGCGCCGCGTCGTACTCCGCCGGAGAGATCGCGTTGCATCCGCCGAGCATCGCCGCAGCGGCAAGTCCGAAGATTCCGATCCACGAGATACGACGCACGCCCTTGCCGTTCATGTCCGAGACTCCCGATGATGATGGCCGCCGACCCCCTGGCCGCACCTTGCGCGCCGGGAGCCAAGCGTATCGGCCAACGGGCCGGTTGTCGCCCAACCCACTATGGAATGTTGACCGGATTCCCGAAACCCAGCACATAGGTCAGAAACGTCTCGATCCACGGCTTGCCGAGAATCACCAGCGCTGCGGCCACGGCCAGGTTTGGTCCAAAGGGCATCGCCCGGGAAAAGCCCCCGTACATCACCCTCCGAAGCAGCGTCCAGTACAGCGCAACAAACGATGCCAGGAAAAACGTGAGGACCGCGTCGATCCAGCCAAGGCACGCGCCAACCGCGGCGAGCAGGTGGACATCGCCCAGGCCCATCGCTTCCTTGCCCAGGGCCAGCGAGCCGAGGATGCGCACGGCCCAGACAATCCCGCCGCCGATCAGATAACCCATCAGCACGCCCGCGAGAACAGTGAGCCACAGCGGCGCGATCGATGCGCCGAACCTCTGACCGATGTATCCGCCCGCCATCCCCAACGCCAGACATGGCGCGAGGAAGAGCACTTCGCGAAGCGCTTCACGTCGGGCGTGGGGGTATGCGATCCAAGTGTGAACGGGTGAGTCGTCCGTCGGCGCATCGGCGGGGGGGGGCTTTCGTGTCATGCGCCACACGGCCGCGCCGGGAATCGCGCCGATGATCAGGCCCACAAACAGGCCGTAGCCTGGCGCAAGGTTCTGCGTTGATGCGATCACCGCCGCAATCACGCCGATGAACAGCATGGTCGCGGGAATGAGCAGCCATCGCC
>CAZTPJ010000148.1:0-3432 GCA_964614515.1 uncultured Phycisphaeraceae bacterium
CCGGCGTCCGAGCCCGTGGGCTCGTCGAACCTTGTAGGCCCCAATAGAAGAACCCCGCCGGGGGGTAGGCGGGGCTGGTAGTCACTTGCGTGACCACGACGGAGGTACTATAGCAAAATCCGTAACTTCGCACACCTCTACCCGGCGCGCCTGATTCGTTCTGCGGCTGCTAGGTCGATCTCGATGTCACGAATCGCGTCTAGGCCGCGTAAATCCTCCACCGTCAACGGGAGAATGGCTGCTGCTGAGGCGATGGCTTCGAGGGCCTGCGCTGCCGCTTGTGTCAAGCCCCCGTCGTGGCTGTTGCGCCTGAGCATGCGGCGGCCGTGCCGGTTCTCCGTGACCTCGAACGGCATCCGGCACACCGCCAACTTCTGCGCTGCGAGGTACCCGAGTCTCTGCGGTTCAGGCAGGCCAGCCACAACGTGATCGTGATCTGACTTCAGCAACTGCACGACGTGAGCGGTGTACGCCGGGTGGTCTTCCGGCCACACGTACTCTCTCGCGTACGGTTGGCTGCTGAGGAGCTCGACGCGCGGGTTCGATTCGGGACGCGGGAAGCGAGTGGTCGTTGAGGTTGTGCTGCGTGGGTTGCCGCGTTCGTCGTTGACGGCGTACGCGCGGGCGGGCAGCCACCGGCCGCGTTTGAGGAATGGCCACCACAGGGCGTTGGCGGTGGCGCGGAGTAACTGCCGGTCCGGCGGTGGCGGTGGTGGTTGCGTCACGAATCCCCCTCCGAGGCGAGCTGCTGGTGTCTGGTGCGTGTTCACTCGAGCCCGGCCTTCTTCAGGGCCTTAGCCAGGTCGTCGGCGGTCCACTCCGGGCGGGTGTCGATCACCCGAGCGACGGCCCTCGCTGTCGGCTGGTGGTGTTGCGTCCTGACGATCGGCACGCCCCACGACAACAGGCTGGGAGTGTGCAGGTGCATCGGTACGCGGGGTTGCTGCCGCCACCAATGCCGGTAGTGGAGGCTGCACATGCCGCGCGCCTTGTGCTTCCGGCCGCAACCTTCGACGGTGCAGGCCCTCACCATGCCGCCTCCCCCCACCTTCCCCGCCGATTGACGATCGCGGCGACCATCACGGCAGTGCAGTAGTGCCACGACGGAATACCCACAGCCACGGTTGCGACCAGCAGGGCGGCGATGACGACGCGACCAGAAGGGGTCACGACAGCACTCTCCCTACCGGCGCCTTCAACGTCGCCTCGATCTCGGGCCACATCGAAGGGCGCCACACCAACGCCGTAGCGCCAGCAGCCTCAGCCGCCGCACGCCAAACCAACTGCTCGGGCGTCAACCGGCCCGCGTCCGTCTTCAACTCCACGAACAGCACGCGGTCCTTCATCAGCACCAAGTCGAAGAAGCCCTTGCCGTCACCCGCGACTGGTGTCCGCCAATCGCCGCGCTTGTTCATCGCAGCTCTGAAGTGAGCGGTCGTCCACCCCGTGAGCTTCGCGAGGTCAAGAACCTGACGCTCGAAGTCGCGCTCGGAGACGCGGAGGCGACCTACGGCAGCCACGCCGTGCCGCCCTTCGGAGCCCGGAAGTTCCGACCATGCGAGAACGCGAAGACCTCAAGCGGCATCAGCCGGTTCACGACCCGCTCGCCCAAGAACTCCTTGAGTTGCTGAGCCGTGAGGTTTGAGGTCAACGCCGTCGGCTTGCGAGCGTTCTGCCTCGCCTCCATCACGAAGTACAGGACGCGCTTCTCGACCTTCCCGTCGCCCGCCTCGCCGGCGCCAACGTCGTCCAGCACCAGCAGGTCAACGCGGGACAGACGACTCACGGTCACCGACTCGGAATCTCCCTCACCCGAGTACCCGGCTCGCACGTTCATCGCTGCGCGTCCCAGGTTCTCAAGCACCGCCGTGAACCCCGCGTAGATCGCCGCCCTCACCAGCAACGCGGCCGCCTGCGTCTTCCCCGCCCCGGGCGGGCCGACCAGCAGAGCGTTATGCCCGGACGCGACGACCTCCCGGATGCGATCGCACGCCGACCTGAGGGCAGGCAGCGGGTCGACGACCTCCAACTCGTCCCAAGTCACATCCAAGTACCTGCCGCCGACACCGCTCGACTCGAACGCCGCCCGCGCCGCCGCCAGTTCCCGGTTCGCCTTGCACACGGGGCAGTCCATCACCACTTCGTACTCGTCTTCGAGAACGTAGATCCCGCCGCCGTGGCACCATCGGTCGTGCAGCTCCTGCGGGTCGAGCGCCCTGGCTTCGGCGATGGTCGGCGCCGGCGGGCGCATCAGTTCGTCACCCCCAACAGTTCAGCGGCAGACGGTGGGCGCTCGAAGTCAGCCGCCGACGCCAACTCGGACGTTCGCTGCGGCCGACTGCGCCACGCCTCAGCCCAGTTCACGATCTTCCCGCCGCTGATGAGGTTCCCGAACCCGTACCCGTTCCGCGCGTAGTGTTCCCCGGCAGCGACGGCCCGGACGGCGTCCGTGAACAACTCCAGCGCCTCGTCGCCTAGTTCGCTTCGGAGCCGGTCTAGGTTCCTCTCGCGCGCCTTGTCGAGTTTCAACACCCGCGACAATCGGCCACGGTTCTCGTTCCAAGCGTCAACGAACGGCTGGTCGACCGCTCGAACCGCGCCCTTGGTGGGCCGCGCTGCGGCAAGTGGCTCTGCGAGATCGCGCGATTTTTCAGCAGCGACCTCTTCTTCAGAACTTGGAACTTCAGTAGGAGTACTAGTCTCTAATCTAGTAGAACCTTGCCCGGCTACCGCCGGGCGTTGTTCGGGAAGATTCCCGGATGGGTTGATTCTTGTGCTAGACGCATCCTCTGAGCTTGGAAGGTCGGACTCTGCTTCCTTCGGGTGCGGCGTGTTGAACTCCGTGAACTTCACGTACTCCGCCAGCAGCGTGTGCTTCGGGGTCGAGTACAGGGTAATCAGTCCTACTCGCGCCAGGTCATGCAGCGCCGCCTCAATCTCGGCCACCGAGTACTCGAACGCCTCGAAGATCGTGCCCTTCAATCCGTTCGGGTTGACGTTGACTCGGCCCGCCCGGTCGGTGAACGGTAGGAGCGCGACGTACACGAATCGAGCTCGGTCATTGTGTCGAAGCGCCAGCGAGACCTTGTCGCTGTCCGTCAACCGTCGGGACACCATGCGCCGCTTAGCCATCAGCCCGCCCCGCTCTGGCCGTACTCGAAGCGAGCAGCTCGCGCGGCGGCGTACGCGGGATGAATGCGCTTCACGATGCACCACTGTCTAGGACGGGCGTTTCCTCGCGGTATGGTCGCGGGCCATACCAGGTTACGTCGTCGCGTTCTTCGTCGCTCCAGCGGCCGCTGATGACGAAGATCGGCATGTACACCGCGAGCACGAATAGGGCGATGAGGATTGCGGTCACGTCCACCTCCGAGAGCGAGCAATGAGGGTCACGAGGAGCGAGTAGAGGGCTGGTAGCGGCCACTCCCTGAC
>CAZTPJ010000149.1:0-3367 GCA_964614515.1 uncultured Phycisphaeraceae bacterium
GGGTAGCTCAGCAGGATAGAGCAGTCGTTTCCTAAACGACAGGTCGGCGGTTCGAATCCGCCCTCGGGTGTTGCCTCACTCCTCATCCCCCACGGCCTCTTTTCGCAGCGTCAGCAGTTCGCGCAGTTGGCCGGTGTCGAGTTCGGTCAGCCAGCGTTCGCCGGAGCCGATGATATCTTCGGCGAGGGATGTCTTGCGTTCGATCATTTCGTCGATGCGTTCTTCGAGCGTGCCCGAGACGACGAACTTGTGGACTTGCACGCCGCGGGACTGGCCGATGCGATAGGCGCGGTCGGTGGCTTGATTTTCCACGGCCGGGTTCCACCAGCGATCGAAGTGGAAGACGTGCGTGGCGGCCGTGAGGTTGAGTCCGATGCCGCCGGCCTTGAGGCTGGCGACGAGGACGGGCGAGGCCCCCCCCTGGAAGTCGCGGACGATCTGATCGCGTTCGCGCTGGGGCACGCCGCCGTGGAGGAAGAGGACGGGTCTTCCCGTCGCGTCACGGATCATCTGTTCGAGGATGTGGCCCATCTGTCTGAACTGTGTGAAGACGAGGGCTTGATCTCCGGCCGCCAGAACTTCGTCGAGCATTTCGAGCAGTCGCACACACTTGCCTGATCTCGCGGCTTCGGCGAGACCCGCGCCGGGGGCGATGGTCGTCTTATGCACCTGCGCGGGGTGGTTGCAGACCTGCTTGAGTCGAATGAGTCCGGCGAGGACGAGTCCACGGCGATGAATGCCCGTGGCCGAGTCAACATCCGAGAGCATGCGCGTGACCCACGAGTCGTAGAGCATGGCCTGTTCGGAGGTGAGGTGGCAGTATTCGCGCGACTCGACCTTCTCGGGCAAGTCGGCCAGGACGGTTGGATCGGTCTTGAGTCGTCGCAGGAGGAGGGGTTGCACGAGCCTGCGGAGTTGGAGGCGTCGTTCATCCTTGCGATATCGCTCGACGGGGAGCGAGAACTTTTTGCGAAACGAGGCGGATGTACCGAGGTATCCGGGGTTGAGGAAGTCGATGATGGACCAGAGTTCGCTGAGGCGGTTTTCGATGGGCGTGCCGGTGAGGGCGAGTCGTCGATCGGCGGCGAGGGCGCGGGCGGCTTGTGATTGTTTGGCGCCGGGATTCTTGATGTACTGCGCCTCATCGAGGACGATGCGCCGCCACGCGACGCGCTCGAGCAGTTCGCGATCACGATGCACGAGGGCATAGGTCGTGAGTACGGCGTCGTGGGATTCGGCGGCGTGAACGAATGCATCGCCGCTGAGGCGCTCCGGCCCGTGATGGGCGAGCATGCGCAGGCTGGGCGCGAATCGTCTGGCTTCGTGCACCCAGTTGCCGAGGACGGACATGGGGACGACGATGAGTGTGGGCGGAAGGCTGATCGGCGTCCCCCCCCCTTCAGTGCCGGGCGATTCCACGCGAGTCGCGGGCGTGAGAGGATCATCGATGAGTCCCTCGCGTTCGGCCACGAGCAGCGCGAGCAGTTGAATCGTCTTGCCCAGGCCCATGTCGTCGGCCAGGCACACGCCGATGCCGAACCGTTCCATGAACGCGAGCCACGCCATGCCGCGAAGTTGATACGGGCGAAGCGAACCGATGAACCCCTGCGGCTGTGGGAGCATGGGCATCTGTTCGCCCGCGCCGCTGGCGTTGAGAATGTCCGCGACCCAGCCGGTGGCGTCAAGCCCGACGATCGGGACACCCGCCTCAGCCGCGTCGATGCCGTGCGCGAGCTTCAGCGCTTCGATCACGCGCATGTCGCCGCCGGAATGTTCGCGGAGGAACTCCACGGCCGCACGCACATCCTGCGGGCGCACCTCAACCCATCGTCCTCCGAGGCGCACGAGCGGCATGGCTCGTCCGGCGAGTCGATCGAACTCTTCCATGGAGATGGCGGCGCCGCCGAGCGAGAGTTCCCAGCGGTACTTGACGAGCGAATGAAGCCCGAGCGAGGGCTTGCCGACGGGCGCGATGCGTCCTTCGCCAAAGGCCATCTCGATCGGGGGGGATTCAAGATGCAGGCGAGCGCCGAGTCGCACGCCGGGCGATGACCACCACTCGGGCGTGATGACGCCAAAGCCCTGTTCGCCGAGGATGGGTGCGATTTCGCGGAGGAACTCGTAGGCTTCGCGCGTGCGCAGGGTGAGGCCGGCGGGTTCGGACTCATCAAGGGCCTTTTCGAGGCGTTTGTAGATTCGTGCGGCGCGCCCGAGTTCGGTGAGCAAGAGGCGCTGTGGATGATCGAGAGCGCGGCCCTGAATCGTCATCACTTCCTGCGAGATCAGCCAGACGTCGGCGGCGTCGATCATGAGCGAGTGGTCATCCACGGATTGAATGTGGAACTTGAGTCCCCAGCGGATGTCGTCGCCGGGTTCGCCGAAGTCGGGGAGTTTGTGTGAATCGAGCGGTTCGCGAAGGTCAAAGGCGAGTCGCCAGGACGAACTGACGCCGCGCTCTTCAAGCCGCGAAATCCATCGGCGCACGCCGCGAACAAGTTCGCTGCGCATGGAGGGGGGGGCCGGGCAGGCGTCGTCGGCGCTGAGGAGGCAGGCGAGCCATGCGACGTGTGGATCCTCCGCGGGGTCGCGGCCTTCGATCGCCTCGCGCATCGACTCGCGGGACAAGGCGACTCGGCACCGCGCATCGAGTACGGCCGTGATGAAGTCCCTCGCGACGGCCCACGCATCGTGGGCGAAGTGATCTTCGACGGCGCGTGCGCTGGGGGGCATGGCGCGGAGGAGTTCGGCGGTGAGGGCGGCGTTTTCGACATCGGCGAGCCAGGGCATCCAGACGCCGCGCAGCGCGCCGGTAGGTTCTTCGCGCAGCATGGGAACGAAGCGTTGTCGAGCCATGGCGCGCCGGGCCAGATCGCTGGCGGCGGTGAAGAAGCGAACGCTGTCGCCGACGACCACGCCGGTCGATGCGGCCCATGACGTGACGGACTTGAGAGTGTCGTCGAGATTGTCGGGGCCGACGGTCGTGGTCGTGATGGTCGTGGTGGCGAGCGTGTCGCCGTGTGGGATGCGGACACGGATGTCGGCGGTGGCGCATGGCACGCCGTCGCGGGTGAGATGCTTTGCGAGGGAGTTGATGGTCGTGGGATCGTGGGCGTCATGCACCCAGAGGTGCAGCCGCGCGTCGGTCCAGTTGGCTTGCAACGTCGGCGTTGCGGCGCCCGCCACCATGTGTCATGATCCTCCTGCAACACCGCCCGCCGACAATGGGGGCGCAGGGATTCGAACCCTGGACCAACGGCTTAAAAGGCCGCTGCTCTACCACTGAGCTACGCCCCCCAAGCACGGATTCTAGACCCGCCCGGGCGTGCTGCCGAGTGCCTTTCGCGAGGATCATCGCAGGCTTGCGCAC
>CAZTPJ010000150.1:0-894 GCA_964614515.1 uncultured Phycisphaeraceae bacterium
CACACGCTTGGCGATCTCCTCTTTGCCCACACCGCGAACCTTAAGCGGATAGGCTACGTTTTGAGCGACGGTCAGGTGTGGAAACAGCGCATAGTTCTGGAAAACCATGCCGATGTTCCGGCGGTAGATCGGCTCCGGAACAATATTGTGACCATCAACGACGATCTGGCCAGAATACGGGTCGATATAGCCCGCTATCATACCAAGCAACGTCGACTTGCCCGACCCGCTTGGTCCGATGATTGCGAAGAATTCACCAGCGTCGATCTCGACAGAAGTCTCAGCGACAGCATAGGCGTTACCGTAGCGCTTACTGAGCTTCCGAATGGAAACTGAGGCACCCCCATCACCACGGCTGCGCTGATGCTCATCTGACGTATCCGGTGCAATCATCTGCCTATCTTACCCGCGTTTTCCAGATCTCGGTGACCGCGTCGCCCCGAGAATAAAAACGCTCGTGACCGCAAGAATAACGCTGGCAGCAGCCGCTATCTCAGGGGTGACCTCAAACCTAAGTTGTTGCCAGAGCAGGAGTGGCAGCGTGCGGGTCGACGGGCTGCTCAGGAACAGAGCGAGCACCAGTTCATCGAGCGAAACTGCAAATGCAAAGATAAAGCCTGCAACGACGGCTGGTCGGATCATCGGAAAGGAAACGTACCTGAACGTCTGAAGCGAATTCGCGCCTAGTGTCATTGACGCAATCTCGAGCCTGTTCGAATACGACGCCAGAGCGCCACAGACAGTTATGAAGGGAAATGGAAGGCCGACTACGGCATGGGCCAGGACGACAGCAAAAAGGGTCCCTTGAAGGCTCAGCCACACGCTGATGGGGTACAGTCCGATCGCGAGAACAATTTGCGGCAAGACGGCCGGCGCCACCGAGATGATTGAGAG
>CAZTPJ010000150.1:904-1908 GCA_964614515.1 uncultured Phycisphaeraceae bacterium
TTGAGAGAAATGTCGAACCCGGCACTTTCGCTCTGATGACGGCCAACGCGGTGGCAATTCCGACCACTGTAGCCAAAGCAGCGGCAGCGGCTCCGATAATCAGGCTGTTCGTCATCGCCGATAGGTAGTCGTCCTTGCTGACGAATTGCTCGTACCAGGCAAAGGTGAACCCCATCGGCGGATACGAGAAATACGACTGGGTCTGGAAAGAGACAGCCACGACGACCAGAAGGGGCACCAGAAAACCGACCAAGAGTGCCGCGACCAACCCGCCCAGGAACCCGCGCCAGGAAGCCCACAGAGACTTCTCGGTGATCCTCACGCGAGCATACCCGACTGTGCCCTGACTCTGCGTCGGGAGACCAACTGACTCATCCGAAGTAGCGCAAAAACAAGGATTGTGAGAAGCAGGAGGACAATGGCGAGCGAGGAAGCCAACGGCCAATCCAGCAGGCGGTTGGCTTGTTCGTTGATCAGCATCGACACCACGACCAGATCACCCCCCAGCAGCGAGGGCGTCACGAAGAAACCGAGCGATGTTACGAACACGATCGCGCAGCCGACGGCCACGTGAGGAACAGAGAGCGGAAGTGTGATGACGAGAAATTGGCGCCATGGATTTGCGCCGAGAACGGCTGCCGCGCGCGATAGATTGGGGTCGATCGCTCTCAGACCATTCATGATGGGGACAACCATGAAGGGGACCATGATGTAGGTCATCGCGATCATCAGGCCCACGCCATTGTCGATGAAGCGAATGGACTCGTCGATCAGCCCGATATCTTTAAGGATCGAGTTGACCGGGCCATTTCTGCCAAGAAGGATCATCCACGAGAAAGAACGGATGACCGTACTCGCCCAGAACGGCAGGAAGATCAGGAATACTCCGGTCGTCGCCAGTCGGCCCTTAAGTCGAGCTAAGACATAGGCGATTGGATATCCCACCAGCAAAGAGACGGCGGTCACTATTAATGCCACGTAGAAGGTATTGTAGAGTACCGTCC
>CAZTPJ010000150.1:1918-3346 GCA_964614515.1 uncultured Phycisphaeraceae bacterium
GACCTTCACGTAGGCGCTGAACGCGCCGGCTTTCCCACTGAAGCTCTCAGTGCCGATCACGACCATAGGCGCGATAAAGAAGGGCGTCAGAAGCAACGCAATGGGAATGCAGAGTATGAATCTGCGAGATCTCATGCTCTCATCGCTTGTGGGCGCACTGGGTTGCTCTCCGCGGCCCGCTTACTCTATCCGCAGCCAGATGATAAGCGCCAGTGCGAGCCGCAGCAATCGCGTGTAAACGAAGAACTGGATAGCGCGAGAAGCCGACGTTTCGCGCGCTATCCAACCTCGGGGGGACGCTTAGGAGACGAGCCAGGAATTGAAGCGATCGTAGACTTGCTGGCCGCTCTCGAGCCAGTAGTCGGCGTCGATCTCCACCGAGAGCTTCCGGTTTTCGGGCGAACTCGGCACGCGCGCCCGCTCTTCAGCGCTCATGATAGGAAATGCGGCCTCGACGGTGGGACCGTAGGAAATGTGCTTCGAGAAGTTCGCCTGCACCTCGGGGTCCATGCAATGGGCGATGAATTTCATCGCCGCATCCCGGTTCGGCCCGCCCTTCGGCAAGCTCCAGATGCCCGGCGTGTGCAACGCATAATCGAATGTGTAGTCTACCGGTCCGCCTTGTTGCTTGATCGGATCCACCCGACCGTTCCAGACCATTCCGAAGTCGACTTCGTTGGTCGCGAGCAACTGCGCACTTTGGGCGCCGGAACTCCACCAGGAGATCGACTCGCGGATTCCGTCAAGTTTTGCGAAGGCCGAGTCAACATCGATCGGGTAGAGGTTCTCCAGTGTCTGGCCCGCGCCGAGTGCCGCAACTTCCAGCGTTTGCGCCGCATTCTTCCAGAGCGTCCTTTGCCCCTTCACGTTCGGATCGAAGAACTCCTGCCAGTTCTTTGGCCGACCGTTCTTCGCGGCAGCCTCGGTGTTCCAGGCAAGAACACAGCCGGCGATATAGACTTCCGTCCAATACTTCTTGGCGGCGCCTTTAATCAGGCCGGTGTTCGGAACGATGCTGTAGTCGATTTCCTCGAGAAGACCGGCGACCGCGAGCGGCGCGGCTTCCGCGGAGTCCGTGTCGGTGACATCGATGTCGACGGCATTAGCCTCGACCATCGCCTTCAGTTTCGCACCCTCCAAGTAGGGAACGCTGATGATCTTGATACCGGTCTTCCTCTCGAAGGTATCGAAGGCCGCCACCTTGAACGCATCACCCAACGCCCCCTGGCCGTTCGCAACAGAGAGCTGCGTGGTGGCTGCGCGAACGATCGTCGGCATTCCGAAGAGCGGGACTGCGGCAGAGGCTGCAGCCAGCTTGAGTGCACTGCGCCTGGTTAGATTATTCTTGCTCGTCGTCATCGTTTTTCTCCCTGTTGAATCGACTTCAAAACGCTGGCGATATCGCACTGTTGGCCGGCCGAAGCACCG
>CAZTPJ010000151.1:0-3336 GCA_964614515.1 uncultured Phycisphaeraceae bacterium
CTCGTGTATGGACTCACGGCCGGGCCGGTCGCGCGGCGACTCGGCCTGGCCGATTCAAACCCGCAGGGCGTGTTGTTCCTCGGGGCGCACGAGTGGGGGCGGGCGATCGCCAAGGCGCTGCACAAACTCGACATCCCCGTCGTCCTGATCGACTCGAACTGGATGAACGTCGATGCCGCACGCCGTGAAGGACTCACCGCCGAAGCGCAGGATGTCCTGGGCGAACGCTTGCTGAATCAACTCGACCTGACCGGCATCGGGTACCTCGTCGCGCTGACGCCCAACGATGAAGTCAACTCCCTCGCGGCCAGAAGGATGGAACGAGTCTTTGGCAGCGGGTCGATCTTTCAACTCTCCAGCCGCAAAGGCTCGAGTTCGCGTGCCCGCATTCACGGCCATCGCCTGTGGGCGGAGGATGCGACGTTCGCCGCGTGTTCCGCGCGGTGGGGCGCCGGGGCCGTCGTTTTGGCCGTTCCCATCGCCGCGCCGCAGCAACTCCCGCAGATGCTCGAAGAGCACAAGTCGGACGTGCTGCCGCTGTTTCTCGTGTCTGATGCGAAGCGTGTGACGGTCTTTCAAGCCGCTCGCGCCGCGGAGGTCAAGGGCGCTGGCACGCTCGTGTGCATGGTCCCCAAGTCCATGGCGACGTCGCTCATCAAGCCCGAGACTTCGGCCGATGCACCACCACCAGAGGCGGGGGATGACTAATCATGCTTCACGCAGGGTCAACGCCAGTGCGTGTCCGGCCGTGGCGATCGACATCGCTTCTCCGCTCAGTGTGTAGACCACGGCGGGTGGGTGTCCATGTTCGACGCGCCGCGCCACAAGTCCCGCCTCGACCAGCGCCTTGAGCACGCTCGCCAACGCACGGTGCGTCACGCGCGGCAGCGCGCTTGCGATGCGGCTGAAACGAAGAGGGCCATCCACCAGCGACACCAGCACCGGCACGCTCCACTTGCGCAGACACAACTCCCGTGCTGGACCGTTGTCAATCGCGGTGAGCAGCGCCGTCGCGGCCGGGGCCATGTACTCCCCACGCGGCGTGAGGATGTACTCGGGTCGAAGTGGGTGCCCGTAACCGGGATTCCGCTGCACCAAATCGAGTTTCGTGAGTTGATCGAGCGCTTCGCGCAGGGCGGGTCGGCTGGCGCCAAGCCGCACGGCCAGCGACACAACCTTGCACCCCTGCGCACGAGCGATCTCCACCATGGCCGGGATGCACCAGGTGTAGGTGAACAGGGGCGCGAGAAGAAACGATGCTGGAACCATGTGTTATAGGACGTTCAGGGCGATGACGGGTATCGCGCCAAGCCCAGAACGAGAACCGCAGGGCTTGACACGAAAGTATACCTGGTATACTTTGTTGACGCAAGCGACGGCGGTGGGTCGTCGATGCATCAACGGTCCCTTTCAGATCAGGGGTGTCACATGGATTTCAACGGTGGATTGACCCTCGCGTTCCAGGTCAAGGATCGCAAGGCGACGGTGGAGTGGTACAAGAAGAATCTCGGCTTCGAGTTGATGTACGACGTGGCCGAGATCGGATGGTGTGAGGTCGCCACGCACATCAAGGGCGTGCAGATCGGTTTCTCGGAGGTCGAAAAGCCCGAGCCAAACGGCAGCCTTGTGCCAACCTTCGGTGTCAAGGACATCGACGCCGCGCGCAAGCAACTCGAAGGGGCGAAGGTTCGCTTCGACGGCCCGACACGCGAGTACCCCGGCATGGTCAAACTCGCGACGTTTTATGATCCCGATGGCAACCCATTGATGTTGTTCCAGGACTTGAGCGGTCACCAGTAATCGCCATACGGCCGGGTTCAACGCGAAGAGGTAAAGGAAGCGAAGCACGCACAGGCGAGACGCCTGTGCCAGCATGTCTTGACTTTGCAAACTTCGCGACCTTTGCCTCTTTGCGTTGATCACCGCGGTCCACAACGAAAGGATGGTTGAACATGTCACTGTTCACTCGACTCGGCGTGCTGGCGTGTGTCGTCAGTGCGCACCTTGCGCTGGCCCGCGGGCCGGAGGCCGCCCTCTCGCGTGATCAGGCCCTCGCGGCCTTTGAAAAGGTCAAGTCACTCGAAGGCAAGTGGCAGGGCCAGAGTACCCAGGGCTGGAAGGACACCGGCCAGTATCGCGTCATCGCCGGCGGATCGGTCGTCATGCACACAAGTTTCGATGCGCATCCGGGACAGACCATGGCCACCATGTTCCACATGGATGGCGATCGACTCCTGCTCACGCACTACTGCATCGCGCGGAATCAGCCGCGACTCGTCGCCACCACGGCCGACGCCTCGCTGCGCGAAATCACCTTCGAGTATCTCGATGGCACCGGCCTGACAAACCGCGACCAGGGTCACATGGACAAACTCGTGCTCAAGATCCCCGATGCGAATCACTACACCGCGCACTGGACGTGGTATCAAAGCGGCCAGGAGAGTTGGATGGAAGAGATCGGCCACACGCGAGTGCAGGCCGACGAGGGGGCCGATGCGCAAGCGGCCGTCGCGAATCCCACGGCCGTGCATCACGGCGCGGATGCGGGTGGGCAGCATGCGGCGCACCATCAACCCGATCACGCGCAGCCCGCCGATGACGGCGCCAAGGCAGCGCCGAAGATGCTCCCGGCCGAGGAACTCGCAGCGCTTTCGTGGCTCGCGGGTTCGTGGCGCGGGCCGTTCGAGGGGCGCGACGGGGCGCAGGAGTATGTTGAGGAATGGTGGTCGCAGCCGGTGGGCACGAGCATCATGGGCGCGTTCCGCTGGGTCAACCCAGACGGCACGCCGCGCATGTTCGAACTGCTCGCGATCACCAAAGAGGCCGAGGGCGTCTTCCTTCGTCTGCGCCACATCGATGCGAAGGGCGTGTCATGGGAGGAGAAGGACAAGCCCATGACCATGAAACTCAAGGAGTCCGCCGCGAACCGCGCGGTCTTCGAACGCACGGCCGAAGGTCCCGCGCCGTACAAAGTGATCTACGAGCGCACCGCGAACGTGCTGGCGATATCCGTGATCTTCCCGGAGGAGTCCGGCACCGCACCCCTTGAGTTCCGGCTAACTCACGGCGGCTGATCTCCACATCCATCTACACCGGCGCGAAATCTCGCGTGGAACTCACATCGCGTGCCACTGGCGGCTCGTCCGCCAGTGTTTTCATTTTCGGTGAGCGATTGTCTACCATCGCACAGTGCGGCCATGGGGCGGTGAATCGCAGCGCGACGGCCATCGACACGGCGCATCGGAGTCTTGAGCATGGAACCATCAGCGCGGGCGTTTGTCGCGGAGACGTGGGATCGGGCGTGGTCCGCGGGGTTGTGGGCCGCGGCGTGGGGCA
>CAZTPJ010000152.1:0-3336 GCA_964614515.1 uncultured Phycisphaeraceae bacterium
GGGCCAGGCCTTCGCTCACGTTCAGGGTCTGCATGACGACGCCGATGGAGGCGGTGATGGTGGTGGGCTGGGTGATGATTTCATCGGCGGCGAGGGCGATGTAATATCCGCCGCTGGCGGCGACTTCGCCGAGTGAGGCGACCACGGGCTTGCCGGAGCGCTCGCGGAAGCGCTGAACTTCATCATGCAGCGTGTCGGAGGCCGTGACGGTCCCGCCGGGGGAGTTGATGCGCAGGACCACGGCCTTGACGTTGGTGTCCTCCTCGGCCCGGCGCAGGCGGGTGACGATGCGATCGACGGGGTTCTCGCCGGGGCCGAGGATGGTCTGCGAGGGCGAATCGACGATCAGACCGCGAAGGTCAATGAGGGCGACTTTGTCGCGCCCGGCCTGTTTGTCCTTGTGGACGGTGGTCTCGCGCGGGGGGCGGGAGTCGGGGCCGATCGAGAATGTGACTGGCATGCAGGCGGGCAGGAAAAGCGGGAGCGCGAGGAGGAAGCAAGCGCGTACGGCCGATGCCATGCCGCCTGCAATGCGCCGGCATGGCGATCGAAGCCGGTGGCCACGGGACTCGGGAGGTGAGGGTCGATTTGTGATGAACTGGATCATGGGGGAGTTTACCGCTGTAGGCTTTGGGCGTATGAGGGAATCGCGACATGTCCCTGTTCTGGTGGCGGAGGTGGTGGCCGGGCTGCGGGCGGGGCCGGGGGAGGTGTTCGTGGATGCCACGGCCGGGGAAGGGGGTCATGCGGCGGCGATGGCGCCCAGCCTCAGCACGGAAGGGGCCGTGGTCCTCAACGATCTCGATCCATCGCGACTGGAGTTCGCCAGGTCGCGGGTGGAGTCGGCGTGCGGGGCGGGGCGCATGCCGCGCATTGTTTTGATGCACGGGAACTTCGCGAGCCTGCCGGATCGCATCACGGCCGTGGGGCTTCGGGCGAACATGGTGCTGGCGGACCTTGGCTTTTCATCATCGCAGATGAGCGATGCGAAGCGCGGCTTGAGTTTTGATCGCGAGGGCCCGCTGGACATGCGGCTGGATCCGCGTTCGCCGGTGACGGCGGCGGACCTGGTGCGCGACCTGCCCGAGGATGAACTCGCCCGCATCATTCGCGAGTATGGTGAGGAGCGATTCGCGCGGGGGGTGGCGGGAAAGATTGCAGCGGCCCGCGCAACGCGGCCGATAATGACAACCTTGGAACTGGCTGAGGTTGTGCGTTCGGCGATCCCGCGCGCGACGTGGGGACGGATCGACCCCGCGACGCGAACGTTTCAGGCGCTGCGGATCGCGGTCAACGATGAACTCGGGAATCTGGCCGCGCTGCTGGCGTCGGTGGGTCGCGCGGCGACAGCGTTGAAGGCGGGCGAGGCGGCGTGGCTGGCGCTGGGGGCGAGAGTGGCGATCATCAGTTTCCATTCCCTTGAAGATCGGCTGGTCAAGCGGGCGTTCGCGGATCTGGCGTCGCGCGGCCTGGCGGGTGCGCCATCGCGGGCGATTCGTGCGAATGCGGAGGAAGTGACTTGCAATCCACGCGCGAGGTCGGCTACACTGCGCGTGCTGACGCTGGTTGGTTGAAGGATCGACCGCCGGCGTCGTGGTTCGGGGTGTGTGTTGTGCGGTCGCCCCGAGGGGCGGCCACGTTCATGGATGAACAGGTCGAAGGCGCTGCGTCGGCTTCGACACGTATCGCAAGGATGCGAAGGCATGACTCGAGAACTCAAACTGTCGCTCATCATTGGTTTCTCGCTGGTGCTGCTGGTGGCCGTGCTCATCAGCGATCACCTCGGGCGCGGGGATCGTGTGGTGCTGGCGGGTGCGCCGGATGAACTTCCGGCGGGGATCACGCCGACGAACCATCGCGGGGGCGATTCGCAGGACGATGCGGGCGAGCGACTGGCCAGTTTGCCGACGGTGCGGACGCCGACGGAGCCGTATGGGCGTGAGATGGAGCGTTTGCCGGAGGTTCCGGCCACGGCCGTGCTGGCACAGACGGATCGACGCCCGGGGGATGGGGATGCCGGTGTCACTGACGTTCACGGCTTTCCGCCCGGGATGTTTGTGCCGGTGGATGATCCGATTGTGATCGATCAGTCCGGCGGCGTGGGCGTGAAGGTGGACCGCTCGACACCGCCGACGCATGGGCGGCCGCAGCGCGAGGATGTTCATCCGCAGCCGGTGGTGAGCGAGACGGCGTGGGTCACGGTGGGGCCGGGTGAGACGCTGTTCAAGATCGCGTCGCGTCACCTGGGCAGCGGGCATCGCTGGCGTGAGATCGCGGAACTTAACGCGGATCGCGTGGGGAAGGATGGTTCGGTCCGCGCGGGGGTGCGGATTCGCGTGCCTGTGATGGGATCGCCCAAGGCTCGCGAGCCGGAGGTGGTGCGCATCGCGCAGCCGCCCGAGCGCGACACGGCCGTCCGTGGCGCACGAGGCGCTGATCGCGGCACGGGCGGCGTTCGGACGTATGTCGTCGCGCGCAACGACACGCTGGGCGAGATTGCGCAGGCGCAGTTGGGCACGGTCAAGCGGCTGAACGAACTGCGGACGCTCAACAAGGATGTGCTCAAGGGCAAGGATGTGATCCGTCCGGGCATGGTCTTGCGGCTGCCGAACGGGTGATCGAGGGTGGATGATGCATGCGAAGATCGCGCTGGTGATCGTGTCGATGGCCGCGTGCGGGCTGGCGCTTGTGGCGATGCGGCAGTTGCGTGCGCAGACGGCCCATGAACTTGCGGCGGCGCGGCTTCGCATCGTTGAGGCGGATGCGCAGTTGCTTCGTGTGCGGGCGGAGATCGCGTCGCGCGTGTCGCCCTCATCCATCGCGGAGATGGCGATCGACCTTGGCCCGATCAAGCCGGTGGTGCCGGGGCCGAGCCTCGTCGAGGGCGAAGAGGATGTGCAGGTTCGCGAGGCATCACACGAAGCGAGGCCCTGATGTCGGCGAATGAGGCGCAGGTCGGCGTTCGCATTTCACGCTTCGCGTGGGTCGCCATCGGCGCGATCATCGTGATCAGTTTCGCGCTGCTGGCGCCGGTGGCGCGGTTGCAGATGCGCCCGGACGATCGGCTGGCGATGGCCGCGGGGGCGCGGATGGTCACACGGCCGGTCACGTCGATGCGCGGAGATGTGCTTGATCGCCGTGATCGGCTGATCGCCACATCGCGTCCGGCGTATCGCGTGATCGTTGATCCGCTGGTGTTCCCGGGCGAAGGCACGACGGAGAAGCCGGCGCCGACGCTGGATCAGGCGATCCTGCGGCTGGCCGAGGCGATGGGCGTCTCGCCGGACATCGTTGGCGAGCGTGTGTTGTGGGCCAAGGGGGTCAATGCCGCTCGGG
>CAZTPJ010000153.1:0-1724 GCA_964614515.1 uncultured Phycisphaeraceae bacterium
GATGCGCAGGGCGTGCTCACGCGCCTGGGCGTGACCACGAACGGGCTCGGCCGCGCCGAGATCCAGCTCCGGCGCCAGCGCGAGGCCGGCGACAAGCCCGCGCTGATCGAGCTCGGCGAGGCGATCACGGACGAATTGTTCAATCCTCTCGCACCTTTGCTGGCGGCGGGCGCGGGCCTGTCCGCGGTCGTGGGCTCGGTCGCGGACGCCAGCATGGTGGGCGGCGTGGTGGTGTTCAACGCACTGATCGGTGGCTTCCAGCGCTTCCGCGCGGAGCGCGCGATCCGCGATCTGGCGCGCACCACGCGCCGGCGCGCGCTCGTCCGGCGCGGCGGGGAGCTCCGCGAGATCGACGATCGCGATCTGGTGCGCGGCGACATCGTGCTCTTGTCCGCCGGCGACGTGGTGCCGGCCGATTGCCGGATCGTGGAGGCCGAGTCGCTCGAAGTCGACGCCTCGAGCCTCACCGGCGAGTCCCTGCCGGTCAAGAAGGGCGCCGCGGCTTCGTTCGAAGCTCAAGTCGCCGATCGCAGCTCGATGTTGTTCGAGGGTACGTCGATCGCGTCGGGGCGTGCGACCGCGGTCGTGGTCGCAACCGGCGACGAGACCGAGGCGCGGCGTGGCGGCGCCGTGCATGCGCGCGATCCGTTGACCAGCGGCGTGGAGCGCCGGCTACGTTCGCTGATCAACCTCACGGCCCCGGTGGCGTTGACCGCGGGCGCCGGGGTGGTGGGCGCGGGTCTTTTGCGCGGTCGCCGGCTGGAAGAGATGATCGGCGCCGGCGTGAGCCTGGCCGTGGCGTCGGTGCCGGAGGGCTTGCCGCTGCTCGCGACAGCGGCCCAGCTGGCGGCTGCCGAGCGCCTGAGCCAGCGCGGCGCGCTCGTGAGGAACGCGCGCAGCATCGAAGCGCTCGGGCGTGTGGACCTGCTCTGCGTCGACAAGACCGGCACGCTCACCGAGGGGCGGATCGAGCTCGGCGTGGTCAGCGACGGACAGCGCGAGGAATCGATCGCCGCGCTGACCGGGACGCGCAGCGCGGTGCTGGCGGCGGCCCTGCGCGCGAGCCCCGATCAGCGGCTCGCCGTCGGCCAGTTCGACGCCACGGACGCGGCGCTCTTGCGCGCGGCCGAACAGATCGGCGTCGCACCCACCTACGACAAGAACGAGTGGCGGCGCGTGTCCGAGCTGTCGTTCGAAGCCGGACGCGGCTACCACGCCGTGGTCGGCGCGACGCCGGACGGTCCGCTGCTGAGCGTGAAGGGCGCGCCCGAGGTGATCTTGCCGCGCTGCACGCGCCGCTGGCTCGACGGGCGCCGCACGCCGCTGGACGAGCAGGCGATCGAGCAGCTGATGGCGACTGCGAGCAAGCTGGCGCGGCGCGGCCTGCGCGTGCTGGCGGTGGCCGAGCGCAGCGTGAGCGCAGGTGATTCGCTCGATCCGGCGCGTCTGGTGGGCCTGGCGTTCCGCGGTCTGATCGCATTCTCCGATCCGGTGCGACCGTCGGCTGCCGCGGCGCTCGAGCGCTTGCGCAAGACGGGCGTCGAAGTCGTGATGATGACCGGCGATCATCCGAGCACGGCCGAGGCGATCGCCGCCGAGCTCGACATCACGCGTGGCAGGAGCGTGCTCACGGGCGCCGATCTGTCGCGCTTGAGCGAAGACGAGCTCGACGAGCGCGTGACGCAGGTGAGCGTGTTCGCGCGTCTCACGCCGTCGCAGAAGGT
>CAZTPJ010000153.1:1734-3304 GCA_964614515.1 uncultured Phycisphaeraceae bacterium
CGCGCGCTGCAGCGGCGCGGGCGCGTGGTGGCGATGGTGGGCGACGGTGCCAACGACGCACCCGCGATCCGCCTGGCCAACGTGGGCATCGCGATCGGCGAGCGCAGCACGTCCGCCGCGCGCGGAGCGGCCGACTTGGTGCTGACCGACGAGCGGATCGAGACGCTGGTGGACGCGATCGTCGAAGGCCGCGCGATGTGGGCGAGCGTGCGCGACGCGGTTTCGATCCTGGTCGGTGGCAACCTGGGTGAGATCGGCTTCACGCTGGCGGGTGGCCTGGTCGACGGCCGACCGCCGCTCAACGCGCGCCAGCTGTTGCTCGTGAACCTGCTGACGGACGTGGCGCCGGCGATGGCGATCGCGCTCCGGCCGCCGCCGCCGGACGTGATGGAGTCGCTGGCGGCGGAGGGCCCCGACGCGTCGCTCGGGCAGCCGCTCGATCGCGACATCGCGTCGCGCGCGATCGTGACGGCGATGGGCGCCGGCACGGCCTGGGCGATCGGGCGCTTCACCGGCACACGCCAGCGCGCGAGCACGATCGGATTGGTGTCGCTCGTTGGCACGCAGCTCGGCCAGACGTTGATCTCGGGTGGGCTCAGCCGTCCGGTGGTGCTGACGGGCCTGCTCTCGGTGGGTGCGCTGGCGACGGTCGTGCAGACCCCCGGGCTCAGTCACTTCTTCGGCTGCCGCCCGCTCGGGCCGGTGGGTTGGGCGACCGCGCTCGGCGCCTCGGTCGCGGCCACTGGCGTGGGCGTCGTGTATCCGGAAGCGATCGCGAAGGTCGCGCGCAAGCTGCGTTTGGTGGACGTGATGGCGAGCGACGACGCCGAAAATTTGCCCGCCGCTCCCGAGATCAAAGCGCGCTTGCCGCACTGATCGCTACTTGTCGCGAACTTGGCCCCCGCGCTCCGGGTGTGGGCATGGGCCGGCCATGCGTTACCAGCTCACCGCGATCCTCACGCTCACGCTTCTCGCGTCGGCCTGCAGCTCGGTCACGAACACCGGCGCAGAGAGCCCCGACGACATTGCGATCGAAACCTCGGACGACAAGGGCAAGGCTGCCAAGCGCGCCAAGGGCAAGGCTGGACCTGGCGTGGAGAGCGCCATGGCCGAGCACAAGCCGCTCGCCAGCCGCAACGTCGGCGATTTCTTCGTGCATCGTTTCAGCGGCAGCTTCACCAAGCAGCCGATCACGCTCAGCGAAGAGGTGACGGCGCGCGCCGGCTCGCTGATCGTCGTCGATTACACGTTCGACCAGGGCAAGAGCTCGCGCAAACTGCGCGTCACTCACGATGCGGAGAGCGAGCGCGTGCTGCGCGTGCTCGAGGTCGTGAAAGACAAGGAGATCGCCGCGAAAATCGAGGATTTCGAGGCGATGATGGCCAAGACCAGCTTTTCTCCCGATAGCAACACCAAGACACTGGTATCGGAGAAGACGACATGCGTAGTGGGTGGCGACGAGCTCGATTGCGAGAAGGTCAGCTACGAAGTGGCGATCGGCAACAAGAGCGCGACCCTGAGCGTGACGCAGAGCACGGCGGTGCCGGGGCGCGACATCTCGGGCGAGATC
>CAZTPJ010000154.1:0-3244 GCA_964614515.1 uncultured Phycisphaeraceae bacterium
GTGCATCGGCTCTACTTTCAAATCCTAGATCCCCTGCTTTCCCATGCGATGTGCCTGTTCGCGCCACGGCGTGCCAAGTCGCGCCCCGGGCGGGGTTTGCGCGCGGGGGGGGCCTGAAGCTGAGGCTGAGGCGGGAAGGGATCAGCCTGACTGGGGCCGTTGCGGGCGGACGGGCGTCGATGGGATTGTGGTTAGGGTCGAGGGGATTGTGGTTGAGGTCGATGGGATTGTGGCTGGCGTCAATCCGATTGTGGTCGGCGGGGCGGGTGGGGGTGGGCGCGGGGGCCGCGCTGGTGGTGGGGGGCGCGGGTGGTTGGATGCTCGGGCGTCATCGCGTGTGGTGGGGATCATGGGTCGTTGGCGAAGACGCGGATGTGTCGTGGGCGGATGTGGACTTCGCTGCCGACGTCGAGTTTCATGGTGGCGAAGCGGTCTTGAGAGAGTTCGGCCGTGAGTGTCTGTCCGTTTTCCGTGCGTAGTTCGACGCGTACGAAGGCGCCGGCGGAGCGGATGCGCTGGACTTTGGCGGTCATGGATGGGAGGCCGTTGGACTTGGTGTCGATGGTCACGTCGTGCGGGCGTACGAAGACGCGTGCATCGCCGACGATCTGCTGCTGTGCGTGCGGGAATGGCGCGTTGATGGAGCCGAACTGCACGCTGCCGGCGTCGATTCGTCCGTGGAACGTGTTGACCTCGCCGAGGAACTTCATCACGAACTCGGTTCTGGGATGGTGGAAGACTTCGTCGGGTGTGCCGACCTGTTCGATGCGTCCTTGTGACATGACGACGATCTCGTCGGCGACTTCAAGCGCCTCATCCTGATCGTGCGTCACAAAGACGCTGGTGATGCCCAGTTCATCATGCAGGCGTCGGAGCCACGTGCGAAGTTCCTTGCGCACCTTCGCATCGAGCGCGCCGAAGGGTTCATCGAGGAGCAGGACGCGCGGCTCGACGGCCAGGGCGCGAGCCAGCGCGACGCGCTGGCGTTGTCCGCCCGAGAGTTGGTGCGGATATCGTCCGGCGAGTCCATCAAGTTGGACGAGTTTGAGCAGGTCGTGTACGCGAGCGCGGATGTCGGCGCGCGACGGGCGCTCGCGCCGGCGCTTGACGCGCAGGCCAAACGCGACGTTCTCAAACACCGACATATGGCGGAACAGCGCGTAATGTTGAAACACGAAGCCGACGCGGCGATGGCGAACATGCGTGCCCGCGACATCGGTTTCGTGAAACAGGATGCTGCCGCTGCCGTCGTCGGACTGTTCCAGCCCGGCCATGATGCGCAGCAGCGTCGTCTTGCCCGAACCCGACGGCCCGAGCAGCGCCGTCAGCCGCCCGCCACCGACGGTCAGGGACACATTGTCGAGCGCCTTGAACGCGCCGAACGTCTTGGAAATGTTGCGAACTTCAATGCTCATGCGTGAACTCCATCCGCCTCCTGCGCGGCCGTGGCGTGTTGCCGCGCGACGTTCCACTCGACGATGCTCTTGACGACGAGGGTGAGCAGCGCGAGCAGCGCGAGGAGCGACGCAACCGCGAATGACGCGGTGAACTGATAATCGTTGTACAGGACTTCGATGTGCAGGGGCATTGTGTTGGTGTGGCCGCGAATGTGTCCAGAGACGACGGAGACGGCCCCGAACTCGCCCATGGCGCGGGCGTTGCACAGGATCACCCCGTAGATGAGTCCCCACTTGACATTCGGCAGGGTGACGCGCCAAAACATCTGCCAGCCGCTGGCGCCCAGCGTGAGTGCGGAGAGTTCCTCTTCCGATCCTTGCGCCTGCATGAGGGGGATGAGTTCGCGTGCGACAAATGGCAATGTAATGAACATGGTCGCCAGCACGATGCCGGGGGTCGCGAAAATGATGCGAATGTCATGTTCAATCAACCACGATCCGAGCCACCCGCGCGCGCCGAACAACAGGACGAAGATCAACCCGGCGATGACGGGCGAGATCGCAAACGGCAAATCGATCAGCGTGATGAGGATGTTCTTGCCTTTGAAATCGAACTTGGCGATGGCCCACGCGGCGCAGACGCCGAAGATCGTGTTGAGCGGCACGGCGATGGCCGCGGTGATGAGCGTCAGTCGAATGGCCGACAGGGCGTCCGGCTCGGTCAGCGCGGCGAAATACGTCCGTATGCCCTGGCCGAAGGCATAGGTGAACACGAGCACGAGCGGCGTGGCGAGAAACAGCCCAAGAAAGGCGAGCGCCACCCCTGTGAGCGTCCAGCGGATCAACGGCGACTCTGTTCGACCGCTTGCGTGGCGATCGGGACCGGCGTGCGTGCGCATCGCGATTGTGCCTGCCATCGGAACTCTCCTTCAGTTCTGAAAACGTCGACTCCACCACTGCAGCACGTTGATCAGCAGCAGGAATACGAACGACACGACCAGCATCACGACGCCGATGGCCGTCGCGCCAAGCGAGTCGTACTGCTCAAGTCGTATGAGGATCAGCAGGGGCGCGATCTCGGTTTTGTACGGCATGTTTCCCGCGATGAAGTACACGGAACCGAACTCGCCCAGCGCTCGCGCGAACGCGAGCGTGAAGCCCGTGAGGAGGGCTGGGACGACCGTGGGCAGAATCACGCGGCGGAACGTCTGCCAGCGCGAGGCCCCGAGCGACGCGGACGCCTCTTCGATCTCGACTTCAAGATCCTCGAGCGCCGGCTGAAGCGTGCGGACGACAAAGGGCAGACCGATGAGCGTCAGCGCGATGACGATGCCCGGCCACGCATACGCGACTTTGATCCCCAGCGGATCAAGCCATTGACCGATCCAGCCCGTGTGCGCGTACAGAGTCGTGAGCGCGATGCCCGAGACGGCCGTGGGCAATGCAAACGGCAGATCGACGATGGCATCGACGACGCGCTTGCCTGGGAAGCGATACCGCACGAGCACCCAGGCGACGATGAATCCGAAGATGGCGTTGAGCGTGGCGCCCATCAGCGACGCGCCGAAACTTACTTTGTACGCGGCGACGACGCGAGGATCGGTGACGGCCCCGCGCCAGAATTCCTCGAACGTCATGCGTGACGTGAAAAGCAGCATGGCGCCCAGCGGGATCAGCAGCAGCATCGCCATGTAGAAGAGGGTGAAGCCCATCGTCAGGCCAAAGCCGGGCAGCACGCTTGGCTTTTTCAATCGAATCGCCATGACATGGTTCCTTGATCCGAGAATCGCCGTGGGGTCCGTCGTCGCACCCCCCCCCCCCCGGCGTCGCGGAGCCGGCCGGGCGGG
>CAZTPJ010000155.1:0-3185 GCA_964614515.1 uncultured Phycisphaeraceae bacterium
CACGACCGATGGTGATGGCGCAGTCACCTTCGAGTTCACCGTGCCGGAGGACTACGGCTACGTGCACAACGTCTTCGTGGAGGCCGGTGGCGAGCAGGTGGCGCGGCAAGGCTTCACGGTGGCGCCGTCCATGACCATCTCGCCGACCTCGGGACCCGTCGGTACCCCGATCACGCTCACCATGCGCGGGATCGGGTACCGCTTCTGGGAGTCCGTCTGGCACCTCGCTTACGACGGCGCCCACACCGGCTGGGTGTCGGCCATCACCACCAAGGGCACCGCGGTCATCACCATCCCCGCAACCGGCGAGGTCGGCCTGCACACGCTGCAGGCGATCTCGGGCACCCACCCGGTTCCGTACCTCAACCAGCAGCAGTCACCGAACTACAAACCGGCCGTGCCGACGGTCCTCGGAGCGCTTTTCGAGGTGACTGAGGGAGCGGCGGTCGTTCCGCCCCCGCCCGAGACCCAAGTGCTGCCGCGGGCATCGGCGGTCTCCTCGGACTCGCCGTCCGGGCCGGCCCTCAGCATCGACCACGGTTCTGGAACGGTGGGCAGCCCGATCGTCGTGAGCGGGAGTGGTTACCCGGCAGCAGCCAAGGTCGAACTGCTGTGGAGCAGCGTGACGGGCAATCGCATCAGTGGCGCGGGTTGGCAGGAGGTCGAGCGGACCTTGGCGGAGGTGACCACCACCGGCGAGGGGACGTTCTCGTTGACGCTGGAGACCCCGGATGACCTCGGCGGATCGCACACGCTGCGCGCCGTGTCAGGGGCAGCGTCCCAGTCGGTCACGTACGTGATTACGCCCAGTGTCGCTCTCATCGAGCCGCAGGTCGTGGAGCCGGGCGGTGACATCACGATCACGATCAAGGGCGTCGGCTGGACGGAGACCGCCAACATCTACACGGTGTTGATGGACAACGGCTTCTTGGGGTACGGCTGCGGATTCAACAGCCAAGGCGACGTGACCATCCACCTCAAGGCTCCGGGCAGGATCGGCATGCACTACATCGGCATCTACCCGTCGATCTACCAGGGTGAGGTCACGTCGCCCGGAGGCCCAACGACGCCCGACGCCAACGCGACCTACCTGCAGTTGCCGATGCTCAACCACATCGACCACCCTGGCGAGGAGCTGCCTGCGTTCCTGTTGTCGTTCGAGGTGCGCGGCGGCTGAGCGGCCGACCTACGGGTGGTGGGCGATGAGGCGGACGCGATGTCCACTCGCGTGCTCATCAGCGTGCCGCAAGGACGCTTGCCTCTAGCTCCGGACCGAGGAGTGGGAATAGGGTCGAGCGGAGCGATTGGAGGGCGTATGAGCACCGTGCAAGTTCGGAGTGGTTCTGCGCGCGAGCTAGAGGTCAAGGAGTTGCCGGAGCGCATGTTGGCGGTACACCGCTTCCGGGCCGACCCGACCAAGATCCCTGACCAGATAGGCAATGCGTTCGGGGCGGTGTTCGAGTTCGCGGGACGTCACGGGCTGCAGATCAGGGGTCCGGCCGTGTCTCACTACACGATGTCTGGTCAGGAGTTCGACGTGGCTGCGGGGTTCGTGGTCGATGACCGCTTCGCGGCGGCCGAAGGCGTCGAACTGTTCACGCTGCCGGCCACCAAGGTCGTCACGGCCATTCACTTCGGTCCCTACACCGAGCTGCCGGCCGCCTACGAATCGCTGATGTCACGAGCGGCCGAGATGGGGTTGCAGCTGTCGCAGCACGAGATGTGGGAGGAGTACCACAACGAGCCCGGTGTCGTGCCGGACGAGGAACTCGAGACCGTGATCTACTGGCCGATCGTCGAGTAGCGGGCGCTGGTTCGGGTGTCGGTGGTGGGCGATGACGGATTCGAACCGCCGACCCTCCGCGTGTAAAGCGGACGCTCTTCCGCTGAGCTAATCGCCCCTGACGACACCTAGCGGCCCAGACGCAATCCTAGCAGTTGGTAGCGAAAGAGGCGCTCCGCGAGGAGCGCCTCGATCTTGGTGACCCCTACGGGATTCGAACCCGTGCCGCAACCTTGAAAGGGTTGTGACCTGACCGCTAGTCGAAGGGGCCGAACAGGCGGACGCAGGACCCGAAACAGGCCGCTCGGGTGCGCGAACGCGAAAGCGATTGTACAGCATGCGCTCGCCTCTCGGTCAACGACCGAGGAGTGCGCCAGGTGGAAGACCCCCGGCGTGGTAGAAGGGTGGGGCCAGACAGTTTTTCTTACGGGCTTCATGCGCATCGGTCGTGGGCCTGCTTCTCGCGTGGTTAGATCGAAGCGACGTGAAGCACGTTGGGCACTGGAGGATCGGTATGCCACTCGCCTTCGTCCGTTTCCTCGCTTGCGTCGCTCTCCTCGCCGTCCTTGTCGCTTGCACGGCACCCATCCCTGCCCGCATCGACAGCGTCACCATCGTTGACGGCGACCGCACCGTTGTGCAAGACACCGACACAACTCTCGAAGTCGAGGTTGTCGCGAGCGGCCAGATCGACACCACCGTTACCTGGACCAGCGGCGACGAAGATATCGCTTCGGTCGCTGCGGATGGCACGCTGACTTCCCACCTCCCAGGTACCAGCGACATCACCGCCACCAGCGTCGCCGATGCGACCAAGAGCGACACGATCACGGTCACGGTCAACCCGCCAGGTCTTCTCGGCTGGACCCGCCAGTTCGGTACCGGCAACGGCGATTTCGGAAATGGCGTCGCCACCGACGCCGGTGGGAACGTGTTCGCCGTCGGGTACACCTTCGGTGCGCTTGAAGGTGCGAACGCTGGCGACACGGACGCCTTCGTCCGCTCTCACGATGCTGGTGGCGACCTCCGCTGGACTCGTCAGTTTGGCACCGGCGGCGGCGACGTCGCACTGGGCGTCGCCACTGACGGTAGTGGGAACGTGTACGTCGTTGGGTACACCATCGGTGCGCTTGAGGGGGCGAACGCTGGCGGCTTGGACGCCTTCGTCCGCTCGTACGATGCTGCCGGCGACCTTCGTTGGACTCGTCAGTTCGGTACCAGCAGCCACGATTACGCAGCGGGCGTCGCCACTGACGGTAGTGGGAACGTGTACGCCTCTGGGTACACGTTGGGTGCGCTCGAAGGCGCGAACGCCGGTGCCAATGATGCCTTCATCCGCGCTTACGGTGCTGCCGGCGACCTTCGTTGGACTCGTCAGTTCGGTACCAGCAGCCACGATTAC
>CAZTPJ010000156.1:0-3168 GCA_964614515.1 uncultured Phycisphaeraceae bacterium
CGCCGAGGCGATGCGCCGCTCCCGTGTGTATGTGACGGACCATCGGTTCGGGCAGCGGCACATCACCATCGATGCGCAGGATGAACGATCCGTGCAGGAATTTTTCGAGGCCGGGACGCAGCCCGCGCCCGACGGCGAATGACGTGATTCGAGTTTATTGTCAGGTGTTCTTCACGCAGGAGATGCAGCAGTGCAACGCATGTTGATCGTGGTGATCGCCGTTCTCGTGGCGATCGTGATCCTGGTCAGAACGATGACGTTCACGGTGCGCTTCACCGAGGCGGCCGTGGTCACGACCTTCGGCAAGGCCAGCGCGGAATCGACCCACCGCGATCCGGGATTGAAGCTCAAGTGGCCGTATCCCATTCAGTCCGTCACGAAGTATGACACGCGGATTCGGTTCCTGACCACTCGATCCGAGACGCAGCAGACGGCGGACAAGCGTCAGATCATCGTTGAGGCGTTCTGTACCTGGCGCGTGTCGGACCCGCTGGTGTTCTTCCAGCGATTCTCCAACGCGGGCGAGCGTGAAGAGGACCATTTCCGTCAGGCGGAACAGAACGTGCATTCGACGCTGCGCAGCGCTGTGGCCGAGACCAGCCGCTTCACGCTGCCGGACCTGTTCACGCTCAATGTCGAAGAGTCGAAACTGCCCGAACTCGAGGCGCGAATCCTTCAGACGCTGAAAGTGCGCGAGGCCGAAGGCGGCCAGGGAACGCTGGCGCAGTATGGCATCGAAGTCGCCGAAGTCGGCATCAGCCGCATCGTGCTTCCCGAGCAGACGACCGCCAACGTCTTTATCGCGATGGAAGCGGCGCGATCCGCCCTCATCACCGAACTCCAGAGCCGAGGCGAGTCGGAAGCGACGAGCATTCGCGTCAGCGCTGAGACGGCCGCGGATCGCATTCGCGCTTTCGCCGATCGCCGGGCGCAGGAGATCATGTCCGAGGGTGAGACCGAAGCGGCGCAGTGGGTGGCGAAGATGAACGAGCACCCGGAACTGGCCGTCTTCCTGCGGAACGTGCAGTTCCTTCGTAACGCATTGACGAAACAGGCGACGCTGCTGTTGAGCACGTCGGACTTTGGGATGCAGTTGCTGGACATGCAGCGGCTGAGCGATCTCAAGCCCGGCGATGTGCCCGCGCCTTCGGCGGCGACCGAAGAGGCCCGAGTGCGGGCGGCGGGCAACACGCCGGCTTCGCCGGAGGCACGGCCATGAGCGATCACAACCACGAACCCGGCGAGGGTCTGGAAGGTCTGGGCGGCGGCCCGGCGCCCACCACGCGCAGCGGGCGGGATTCCTCGCTCACGCTGCGCGCTTCTGGCCCCCAGGCGCCCGTGGGCAACGTGCTTGATCCGGCGAATCAATCCCTCGCCGATGCCCTGCGCATCACCTTCAAAGCCCTGATCCTCACCATCGTCATCCTCGCGGGCGCCTTTGTCCTCAGCGGGTTTCAATCCGTTCGCGAAGGTGAACGCGGCATCGCCCTGCTTTTCGGCCGTGTCACGGCCGCCGATCTTTCGCCAGGCTTCCGCTTCAGTTTTCCCTTCCCGTTTGGCGAACTCCTTCGCGTGCGCACGGGCGTCCCACAGATTCGACTTGAGGATGAGTTCTGGCCGGGACTCACCGAGCAGGAACGACGACTCACCATCGAGCAACTTCCACAGCGCCCGACGCTCAACCCGGTGCGCGACAACTCGCTCGTCACGGCCGACCAGGCCATCGCGCACTCGCGATGGACCGTCGTCTATCGTCGCGACGCGATTGAGGAATATTCGCGCAACATCCTGCCGTCCGCGGAAGAGGCGATCGTCCGCGCGGCCGTCAAACGCGGCGTGATCCACGCCGTGGCCACCACGTCGATTGATGGTTTGTTGCAGCAGGCATCGGGGGGGGCGGGTTCGGTGGCGGATCGCGCGCGTCGCGTGGCGCAGCAGACGCTGGATCGCATGCAGTCGGGCATTCTCATCGAACAACTGAACCTTGATGAGAAGATGCCGCCCGTGGCCGTGCGAGGCGTGTTCGCACAGGTGCAGTCGGCCGACGCCGGTCGCAGCAAGAGCCGCGAGGAGGCGATGGGCGCTGCGGGCCAGATTCTCAATGCGGTTGCCGGCAGCGCTGCGCCGCATCTCTCGCGGTTGATCGATGACTATGAGTTCGCGCTGCGCAATCCAGAGGCCGCTTCGGGCGAAGCCGACGCGATCTTGGCCACCATCACGGACATGCTTGAGGGCCGTGATGTGGAGATCGACGGCGTTCGCATCGGCAACATCGTCTCGGGCGAGGTGACCGCGATCCTCGCCGAAGCGAAGCGATATCGCAACAACATCGCCAGCGCTCGTCGGGCGGAGGCGACGGCCTTCGCCGCCAAGCACGAGCAGTTCAAGGCCAACCCGCTCGTTGTCGTGCATCAGGAGTGGTCCGAAGCGCTGACGGCGTTTCTGGGACGCCCGAATGTGCAGGTGATGCTGCTTCCGCCTGGCACGCCGCTCGATCGCATCACGATGCTGCTGAATCTTGACCCGGACTTTGTGAAGGAACAGCAGCAGGCGATCCTGGAACAGCGCAACGCCGAAGCGGCCGAGAGACGAATGCGTGCCCTGGATGCGTATCAACTTCGCACGGACACCACGCGCCAGGAGACGCAGAACTGAATCGCGCCTGAACTCAGGTGCATGTGCAAGGGCACATGCCCATGTCGCGCGGGAGAACTTCATGCCGCCAGCCGGGACCAACACCAAGCCCGTCATCGTCTGCCAGGGCCTGACGAAGACCTTCAAGGACTTCTGGATGCGGTCCCGCGCCCGCGCGGTGGACAACCTTAATCTCGAAGTGCGACCGCATGAAATCTTCGGCCTCCTCGGACCAAACGGCTCGGGCAAGAGTACGACGATCAAGATCGTGCTCGGGCTGCTGCGGCCGACGCGCGGGCGCGTGGCGGTCTTCGGCAAGCCCCCGACCGATGTGTCGATCAAGAAGCGCATCGGCTATCTGCCCGAAGAGTCGTACATGTATCCGTTTCTCAACGCGCGCGAGACGCTGGATTACTACGGGCGCTTGTTCGAGCTCGATCATCGCACGCGTGAGAAGCGCATCGACGAACTGCTGGACATGGTGGGCCTGACCAACGCGCAGTTTCGCCCCGTGCGCGAGTACTCCAAGGGCAT
>CAZTPJ010000157.1:0-2845 GCA_964614515.1 uncultured Phycisphaeraceae bacterium
ATCAGCAGCGCGTGGGCTTCGAAGATCAGCTTCTCGCCATCGCGTTCTGCGGTGAGGCGATATCCGCGTGCGTCTTGTCAACCCGTGTGATGTTGACCCCCATCTCGATAGCCAACCCTTCGTCGCGCAGGTAGCCAGCCAGCGCCTCGCTGATTTCCGGCTCTTCAAAGGGGGTGATCGCTGGCAAGACTTCCAATACAGTGATCTGCGTGCCGAAGCGCGCATAGACCTGCGCCAGTTCCAGCCCAACCGCGTTCGCTCCAACGACAATCATGGAAGCCGGACGTTCCGCCAATTCCAGGGCGGTTGTGCTGGTCAGATACCCTGCTTCTTCCAGACCAGGGATAGGCGGCACCCACGCGCTCGCACCGGTCGCCAAGATGATGCTGCCGGGTGTGTAAATGCTGGGATCGGTACCGTTATCGACCGGGGTAATTTCTACCCGGTTGTCACCCAGCAGTCTGGCCCAGCCCCGGATGTAGGTAATGTCAGGATAAGCGGCCAGCACATCGACATACTTGGTCTGGCGCAGCCGGTTAACCAGTTCATCTTTTTGCGCCACGACTGCACCCCAGTATCCACTGGAAGTGATGTGCGGCACGCCATCAAATGGATGATGCTCAGCACGATGATGCAGATCAGCGGCTCGAATGAGCGTTTTCGAGGGCACACAACCCACATTGACGCAGGTGCCCCCAATCGTCCCCGCTTCGACCAGCGCCACGCGCTTACCGAGTTCAGCCCCTTTGATCGCCGCCGCAAAGCCCGCCGATCCGCCGCCGATGACCATCAGGTCGAATTCTTGCGCATCGCCGTTACCTTGGGGGAGCACAGGATTGAGTTCCCGCCGCTGTTTCACGCTGGCCCGGTAGCCCGCATCTTCAATGGCACTGATCAGCGCTTCACTTGACACGTCGTCACCGACTTTGACCGTTGCCTGCCCCGATTGCCAGCCGGGCACATCAACGTGATTGATCCCAGGAACGAGATGCAACGCCTTGGTGACATGCATCGCACAGCTATCGCACGTCATGCCGCGCACATCCAAGGTGATCTCGTGCAGTTCTTTGTCCTTTGACATCGTCTTTCTCCTATCGTTACAGTGAATTGAATCCAGTTAGGATGGTGTAATCCCCGTTTGGAACAAGTGGCAAATACACGTTCGCATTCTGACATCTTCCGGCAAGTCGTGTCCGGCTTCATGTAGAGTCTTCAACTCGTTGCGGATACGCTCGAGATCGCGAATCCGGCTTTCAATCGCGTCAATCTGATGGCAGATCAAGTCCATCACATGCGCACAGGGAGGCTCGTTGCGCTCCCGAAAGGCCAGGATTTCCGCAATCTCATCGAGAGCAAAATCTAGCGCACGTGCCCGCCGGATGAATTGCAGCCGGTCCACGTCATCCTGGCTGTATACCCGGTAACCATTTGCTGTTCGCTGTGGTTTCGGGAGCAGCCTGATCTCCTCGTAGTAGCGGATGGTTTTGCTCGGTGCGTCTGTCTGTTCGCTCAGTTCGCTAATTCGCAGCATTTTCCTCACCTCATGTTGGAATTTTAAAGCTTCCAGCGACTAGAAGGTCAAGGTTTTTCGACTATTCCGAGGGAATAAAGATTTCCCTGCGCGAAGTTGAGATCTACACTTCAGTTTCACACCACAAATCGTTGCACGTGTCAAAAACCTGCCGGATATGTTCCGGCAGGTTTCTCAGGTTGATTGCGCGGGTGCCGCTTACTCGGCGTGGCCGGTCATTTCGACAAAGTCGCCGTGCCAGTGGTGCAGCCAGACCTGCCCGTTGTAGCCGTTGACGCTCAACATCCCGATCACCTCGCCGTCACGCAGGACGTGCAGCGTGTAGTAACCGTAGAACGCGTCGGCTTCCTCGTCGACCTGCGTGCCGGGCAGCATGTCGTCCAGGTATGCCTGGGCGTACTGCTGCGCCTGCTCCGCCGTGACCGGCATCTTGCCCTCTGCCGCCGCCGGCGGCTGCCAGAGGCCCATGCCCATCATCATGTTCATGCCGTAGCGCAGGTTCCACATCATGTTTGGCCCCGGCTCGCCCACGACGACGCCCGTCTGCGGGTCGATCAGGAACTCGAACGCGCCGCCCCCGGTGTTCGCCTCGACCGCCTGGGCGTAGAAGTGATTTGAGAACTGCATCACCTCGCCCACTTCCAACGCCTGGTCGGTGTCCCACTCGCTGAGGTAGGCTTCCGCCACCGCGACCGCTTCGTCAAAGGTCAGCACGTCGCCGCTGGGGCGCAGGTCGTCCGACGGCGTCCAGGCGCCCATCATGCCCGCGCCGGGACCGAACTGGCCGAACCCGTCAAAGCCGCCCACCATCGCGCCCATCCCCATGCGGCCCATCATGCCGCCGGTCATGCCCAGGCCGAACCAGCCGGATTCCAGGCATTCTTCGGGGATGTCGCCATCAAAGCGCCCGCCCTGGCCCATCATCCCACCGCGACCCATCATGCCGCCGCGCCCATCGCGCCACAGCGAATAGTAGTCGCAGTCGGGGTTGTCGCCGTCCGGCCCCTGCGCGCGAACCGACGCCAGCCCGAGTGTCAGCAGCAGGCCCAACGCGGCAACCAGCGCGACAGTAACCGTCAGTAGGGCATTCCGTTGAAATTTCATCCTTCGCTCCTTTTCCGTTTTTCAGGATAGTTAGACTGCGTGAGATACAGGTCGTTCGTGATGTCCAGAAACTCCTCGCGCGAAATCTCGCCGCGCGCATAGCGCTGTTCGGCCACCTCCAGCGCCGAGCGCGAGCGGTCGCGGCTGCGCTGGGGTGCTGGTCGCAGCCGCATCCCGTGTCGCCGTCCCCAAACCAACAGTCCGAAGAGA
>CAZTPJ010000157.1:2855-3096 GCA_964614515.1 uncultured Phycisphaeraceae bacterium
ACCAGGTCCAGTCCGCCAGCCGGATAACCGTGCCAGCCCATCATGCGTCCATCTCCTTTGTGCCTAACTTGGATGTAGTATGCCGGGGGGAAGTAAAGGGCGTATAACGTGGAGATGACAATCGTGTAACAACTATTGGGGCAGATCAGAACTTATCTCGGTACGTCGTTGGAGGCACTACACCATATCACCATACCAACAATACCACACCTAACCTACGATATAACCAACCACCGCACCA
>CAZTPJ010000158.1:0-2956 GCA_964614515.1 uncultured Phycisphaeraceae bacterium
TGACGCGGGGGGTGTTGCGCGCGGGCGGGACCTGATGTCGCATCGCGGGCCGGATGATGCGGGCGTGGGGGCTGGCGGGCATGTGATCCTCGGGCATCGCCGGCTGGCGGTGGTGGACTTGTCCACGTCCGGGCGGCAGCCGATGGCCACGCCCGACGGCCGGCATGTGATTTCGTACAACGGCGAGTTGTACAACGATGCGGCGTTGCGGCGTGACCTGTCGGGCGAGGGCGTGCGCTTCATGTCGTCGTGTGATGCGGAGACGGTGCTGTGGGCGCTGGCGACGTGGGGGGGGGACGGGCTGCGACGGCTGCGCGGGATGTTCGCCATCGCGTGGTTTGATGTGTCGCGGATGCGGCTGACGCTGGCGCGCGATCCGCTGGGGATCAAGCCGCTGTACTGGTGGATCGGCGAGGGGGGGGGGCAACGCGAGGCCGTGTTCGCCAGCGAGATCGCGCCGATCCTGGCGCACCCCGCCGTGCGGACCGAGCCGGATTTCGTGACGATCAGTGCGTACCTGACCACGATTCGCACGACGCTCGGAGAACGAACGATGTTCGCCGGCGTGCGAAGTCTACGGCCGGGCGAGGTTGTTGAACTGGATTTGTCGAACGGCGACGGATCAATCGGCGTGCATCGTCGCACGGTGGGCCACGACGGCCTTGGCCTCGGCGGAGCGCAGGCGGGCGAAGGGTTCGATCGCACCGGGATGGATGGCGCCCGCGCGGCGTCGCGAGTGCGCGATTGCGTGGAGGAGTCGATCACAGCGCACCTGCGATCGGATGCGAGCGTGTGTTGCCTGCTCAGCGGGGGGCTTGACAGTTCGATCATCGCGACGGTGGCGCACGGCCGTCTCGGTGGGCTTCGTACATTCTGGGCGGGCGCGGCGGAAGGGGGGGGCGACGATCGGGCGTTTGCGCGGCTGATGGCATCTCGGTTGGACAGCGAGCATGAGGAGGTTGTCATCACGCGCGACGTGTTCATGCGGCGATGGCGCGGGATGGTCGGACAGATGCGCACCCCGCTCAGCACGCCCAACGAAGTCGCGATACGCGAAGTCTGTCAGCGCATGTGCGAGCGAGGACAGGTCGTGGCCCTCAGCGGCGAGGGCGCGGATGAACTCTTTGGCGGATATGAAGGGCCGCTGCGACAGGCGATGGAGTTTGAAACGGTTCTCGCGAGTGAACGCATCGATGACGGTGAGCAGTCACGGCGGCGGGCGCGGTTTCAACTCGATTCCAACGCGTGGATGAGCCTCGGCATCAAGCCGGTGGTGCTACGGCCGGAGCATTGGCGCGGTGTTGAGGGTGATGCGCTGCTGGTGAGTGAATATGAATCGGGCTTTGCGGAGGTGGCCGGCGTGCGTGATGACGATTCGCCGCTTCAGGCGCACCTGCGGTTTCATCGCAGGATCAACCTCGCCGGGCTGCTCTTACGGCTGGATTCATCGTCGATGGGTGCATCGGTCGAGGGGCGCACGCCGCTGGCGGATGTGGCCGTGTGCGCTCTGGCCGAGTCTCTGGCGATGGATGACAAGTTCCGGGCGGATGAGGGGGGGGGATGGCGGACGAAGATCGCGCTGCGCGAGGCGTATGCGGGTGAACTTCCTTCGGAGGTGGTGTCACGGCCGAAGGCGAGTTTCCCGCTGCCGTTTCAGACGTGGATGATGGGCGAGGATGTGGGGGCGTGGCTGCGCGAGTCGCGGTTTGCGCGAGAGGTGTTCGCGGATGCGGCGATTGACGAGGTGTCGCAGCGCCCGGATGAGTTGTGGAATCTGGCGTGGCCGATGGTGAATGTGGCGGTGTGGGGCGAGAGCGTGTGGGGGGATGAATAGCAGCGCCGATAGGAAGCCCGACCGTGAGGGAGGGCTTGGAGGCGGGTGTGTGCGCGGAGTTGTTCGGTGGTGTGCGGCGGCGCGTGGTGCGCAGCATGATGTGACGATGTGAGCAAAGGGTGTGCGGGGGTTCGTGGCCGCGTCCAAGCCCTCCCTCACGGTCGGGCTTCTTGCGCTGACTGTGCCATCGAAGTCGCCATAGGCGACTTCGATGCTTCCTGCGATGGCGTTCATGTTCAGTGCAAGCACGGGCAAGCCTGCTGGCTTGCCCATGCCACGCGCCCGGACCACGCGCCTGACGGTCGGGCTGGGTGTCGGTGACTACCATCGGCGGCCATGACGAAGCAGACGACAAGCGGCGCGGAGCCAGCGCTGAAAATTGAAGGCTTGACGTTCCGGTATCCCGGAGCGCGAACGTGGACGTTGTCGGTGAAGTCGCTGTCGCTCGCTCGTGGCGAGCAGATGCTGCTCACGGGCGGGTCGGGATCGGGCAAGAGCACGCTGTTGCACGTCGTCGCGGGCTTGGCGGAGCCGACGGGTGGGAAGGTGCTGGTGGCCGGGCGTGATGTGCATTCGCTTCGCGGTGCGGCGCGGGATCAGTTTCGCGGGCGCACCATCGGGATGATTTTTCAGACGTTCAACCTGCTGATGGGGTTCTCGGCGCTTGAGAACGTGATGGCCGCGATGATGTTCACGAAGATTCCTCGAAGAGAACATGAAAGTCGCGCGAGCGAGTTGCTTCGGCATCTCGGGATTGATGAAGTTCACGCGCGGGTGGAGGCGCTGAGCATTGGTCAGCAGCAGCGCGTGGCCGTGGCGCGGGCCGTGGCGTGCGATCCGGTGCTGGTGCTTGCGGATGAGCCGACGGCCAGCCTTGATCCGGAGAACGCGGGCGTGGCGGTGGAGTTGATTCAGCAGATGTGCAGGGAAAAGGGGGCGGCGCTGCTGTGTGTGAGTCATGATCCGAGTATGGCGGAGCGGTTTGAACGGCGGGAGGCGTTGGGGACGTTGATGTGACGGGAGGCCCGACAATGCGAAGCGCTTTGTCGGGGCACGGGGGGGGACGCACCCGAAGTCGAAGCGACTTCGGTGGCACGGGAGAGGGAGGCACCGAAGTCGAGG
>CAZTPJ010000159.1:0-2041 GCA_964614515.1 uncultured Phycisphaeraceae bacterium
ATCGACCCCGACACCTGCATCGACTGCGGCCTCTGCGTCGATGAGTGCCCCGTCAAAGCCATCTTCCCCCAGGAAGACCTGCCCGAAGAGTGGAACCGCTTCGTCCAGCTCAACCTGGAGTACTACACAAAGCAGTGAACCGCACAGCGCATGAGTCCCATTGGACTCATGGGACACCCCGGCCGTGGTGGGCGGGTCGGGTTGGTGCGCAGCACCACGATCGTCCCGAATTCCGCTTGCGTTTCCGCGGGGTTTTTGTTATGCTGCACGGCACAGGAGGGATTCACATGCACCGTTTTGTTTGTGCGATGTCCGTGGTCGGTCTCGCCGCCACGGCCGCTCACGCCCAGCCGCGCTTCCTGGTCAATGACCGGGCCAACAACACGATCTGGCTTATCGACGATCTCGACGGCAACGGCTCGATCACCGAGCCGGGCGAGATCTGGACGTACTTCTCGTCCGCGAATCTCTCCGGTGTGCCCGGGCCGAACAATCCGACGAGTCTCGGCGTTGGTCCCGGCGGGCTGGCGCTGATGGGCGATCAGGGTTTGGGCGTGATCTTCGCGCTGCGTGACATGAACGGTGATGGCGATGTGCAGGATGTGGGCGAAGCGATCGTGGCCGTGGATGCATCCAACGCGTCCGGCGCCTCCGCGACGTTCCCCACGGGCATCGCATTCGACAACGCCGGCCTGGCCTATTACGTCAACGCCGGCAACGCCTTTGGCCCCGATGCGATCTATCGCATGAGAGACATCAACGGTGATGGCGACTATCAGGATCCGGGCGAGATCACCATCTATGTCGGCGAGCCGGTCTTCGGCGTGGGCAATGGGCCATTCAGCCCGCAGGAAGTCGTCTTCATGCCCGGCTTCAACGTCAGCGTCGGATTTCTGCGAAACTCGTCCGCGAACCTGCACGGCGTCTATCGCTTCGTTGACATTGACGGGAACAATCGGGCCGATGATCCCGGCGAATTCACCGTGTATTTCGACGCGACCAACGCCTCGGGCGTGGCGATTGGCGCGGGGTTCGCGATCGACATCGACCGCGCACGCCCGGGTTCGCTGTACGTTCACAACCTCGCCGCCGGCAGCGATGACCAGATCATCCGCCTGACCGACCGCAACGGCGATGATGATGCGCAGGATGCCGGCGAGGCCGAACTCGTGTTCTCAACAACCGAGGCCGGATTCACCTCGATCGACATCGTGAGCCTCGATTCCGGCCAGGTGCTGCTCTCCGACAACTCCGGCAAACGCATCATCGTGCTGACGGATCGCGACAACGACGGGCGATTCATGTCACCCGGCGAGCGCGAGGAACTCTTCGCGAACTCGGGACAGACGATGGGCGATGTACGACAGGTCCACGCGATTCCACGGCCATGTTACGCGGATTGCGATCGCTCCACGGGCGTGGGCGTGCTCGATATCTTCGACTTCCTCTGCTTTGGCAATCGCTTCAGCGCGAACGATCCCTACGCCTGCAACTGCGACACATCCACAGGCCCCAACATCTGCGACATCTTCGACTTCCTGTGCTTCGGCAACGCCTTCAACGCCGGATGTCCGTAGCGTGTGATGGTGTGTGTGCGTGTGTGCGTGTGTATGTGCGTGTGTGTGTATGCGGCGGGCCGTGCGACTGAAGTCGCCATAGGCGACTTCAGTGCTTTCAATCAACGATCGCGGATCGAACAAGAAGCCCGACCGTCAGGAAGGGCTTGGAAGCGGGCGTGCGCCATCGCAGTCACACAGCTCTCCGGCGTCGCCAGGACCATCATGCGAGGGTCCACTGCGACGTAGCGCATCACGGGACTTCTCGCGCACGCACCCGCATCCAAGCCCTCCCTCACGGTCGGGCTTCCTGTTTGGCTTCATAAGAAGCCCGACCGTAAGAGAGGGCTTTGGCGGCGGCGAGGCGCTTTGCAGTCACACGACCTTCCCGCGTCGCCAAGGCCTTCATGCGAGGGTCCACTGTGACGTCGCGCATCACGGGACTTCTCGCGCACGCACCCGCATCCAAGCCCTCCCTCACGGTC
>CAZTPJ010000159.1:2141-2843 GCA_964614515.1 uncultured Phycisphaeraceae bacterium
GGGCTTCCTATTGATTTCAGTGCCTCGGGGCGCGATTCACCGCCACCACGAATCACGCCGTCGCTCGCCGAAGTAGATGATCGAACCCGGCGTCGTCGGAATGAACAACCGTCGCGCGTGATCCAGCGATGGGCGATCGTCCTGCACCCACGATCCGGCCAGCGAGGGTGTGGACTCACGCCGAATGCCCATCGCGTCATCGCGCCGCGTCGTCGCCAGATACTGACCGCGTTCATCCGCGACGATGCCTTCGCCCGGCAGCACGGCCGCCCAGTTCGACGGCTCCACCGGCCCCGGCCCCGCGTATCGAATCGGCACGCGACTCGCACACCCACCCAGCACGCCGCCACACGCAACCCCCGCGACGATGATCCACGCGCTTCGCCATGCGGCGGATGCGCATCGCAACCTCGCGCGACTCGCATCGCGCACGCAGGGTCCAGTTTGAAGTTCTCTCAGTCTCACGGCCGTAGGGACATGCTACAACCCGCGTGCCGAACGGGCGAATCGGCGGGTTTTGGGGTGGTTTCTGAGCGTGGATGTGTGCGATGTTGCCCATACGCCACACGATGTTGCGGCCACGCGACATGTTCACGCTCCGCCGACCCCGATCAATCCGCTTCGGATTGTCGGGCTTCCCTCCTCGCCCGCAGGGCGCACGATCGTTGCCGGAGGCTTCAGCCTCCGGAAGGCCCCCCCCCT
>CAZTPJ010000160.1:0-2829 GCA_964614515.1 uncultured Phycisphaeraceae bacterium
AAACTCGTCGCGTGCTTCCGGGCGGTTCGTCGCGCTCAACTGTGCGGCCGAGACTGAATCACTGTTGGAGGATCAACTCTTCGGGCACGTTCGCGGCGCGTTCACCGGCGCGGAGAAGGACCGCGAGGGCGTCTTTGAATACGCCACGGGCGGCACGCTCTTCCTCGACGAGATCGGCGACATGCCTCTGAAGATGCAGGCCAAACTGCTGCGCGTGCTCGAAACCGGCGAAGTCGTGCGCCTCGGCTCGAACGAGCCGCGCAAGACGGATGTCCGCCTCGTCTCCGCGACCAACAAAGACCCGCGCGAACTCATCAAACGCGGCGAATTTCGAGAAGACCTGTTCTTTCGCATCAACGGGGCACACGTCGCGATCCCACCGCTGCGCGATCGGCGCGAAGATATCCCCCGAATCGTCCAGCACGCCGTGGCCAGATTCGCCGCCCAGATGGCCGTCGATCGGCCGACGCCGGAGGTCACCGACGCGGCCTTGATGCGTCTGACGGCCTATGACTGGCCGGGAAACGTGCGACAACTGCTCAATGTCGTGCAGAACATGGTGGTGATGGCCATGAGCGAAGGCGATGCGAAGGGAACAGCGCGCCTCGATGTACGACACATTCCCGAAGACGTCCGCACCGCGGAATCCGAAGGCCTGAGCGACACATCCAGCGCCACGGCCTCACTCGCAGGCACCAGCCTCGAACAAATCGAGAAGCGCGCCATCCGCGAGACCCTGCGCCTCACCGCCGGCAACCGCGAACAGGCCGCAAAGATGCTCGGCATCGGCGAGCGGACGTTGTACCGGAAGTTGAAGGACTACGGCCTTCGATAAGGCCGTACCCCCTTGGTTGCCTTGCAGCGCCGATTGCGGGTAAACTGTTGCCATGCAATCCAAAGCCGCCACCGTCGCCGAGTATCTCGCCAGTCTGCCTGAGGATCGGCGTGCCACCATTGAGGCCGTGCGCAAGGTCATCCGCAAGAATCTGGACAAGGGCTATCAAGAGGGGATGCAGTACGGCGGGATCGGGTACTTCATTCCGCACAGCATCTACCCGCCGGGGTATCACTGCGATCCGAAGCAGCCGCTGCCGTTCGCGGGCCTGGCATCGCAGAAGAACCACATCTCGCTGGGTCTGATGGGGTGTTACGCGGCGCCGGACATGGTTCGCTGGCTCCAGACCGAGTGGGCCAAGACCGGCAAGAAGCTCGATATGGGCAAGTGCTGCATCCGCTTCAAGAAACTCGACGACGTGCCGCTCGAACTCGTCGGCGAAGCCATCCGCCGAATACCCGTGAAGGCCTATATCGAACACTACGAGTCGTCCATCCGCACGATGAACAAACGGGCGACGGCCAAGGCCGCCTCGCCCGCGACATCAAGCAAAATCGCCAAGAAGAAAGCGACGAAGTCCGACAAGCCAACCGCGAAGTCATCGAAAGGCCGTCGGATCGCGAAGAAGACAACGCGAGCCTGACCCGCATCGTGCTACGCGCCGGGTTCCAGCACAAACCTCCGCTCATTCCACAATTTGTCCAGCCGTGGCATCACCTTCGGCCCATCGGCCAGCCGCTGCCCGCACGCAATCAGCAGATCGACAAGACCTTCATAATCCGCAATCGCGATGATCTCCGGTTCGATCGTCGGCGGGCGCGTGTTGGTTCCGGCCTGCACGGCCGTCAGGTCGCCCATGTTGTGATAGTTGCCCAGCGGCAGGCACAGGCACGTCGCCTCAAATCCGTACGCACAAAAGACCGTCGCCTCACACGCCCCGCCCGCCATGAGTTTGCGCTGCCACGGGCGTGCCTTCATGTCGGACTGCTTCTCCGAGGCTCGCGGCGATGATGCGCCGCCGAACGCCTCCTCCGCGCGCTGCGCACACGCATCTGTGAGCGATGGCGAAAATATCGTCATGCGATCGCCCACGCGCACGATCGGTCCGCCGCCGATGGGCGAATCATCGAACGCACGGCTGTTCTCGAGCGCCAGCAGGCGCGATCCGCGCGGAATCGTGCCGAGTTTGCATGCCGCGATCGCGCCGACGAATCCGATCTCTTCCGCCCGCGTCAAGAGCACGCGAACATCGGGGATCGCCTCGCCCCCCCCCGCCCGCGCGCTGAGCGCTTCAAACGCCGCGATCGCCGCCGCCGCCGCCGCAAGATCATCACACGCCGGCGCATGCAGCAGCCCATCGCGAATCTCGCTCGCGGGCAAGTCCCACACCGCGACATCGCCAACGCCGACATCCTGCGCGTCATCTTCCGCTTCGGCCGTGTATGACTTGAGGCCGCCGGGCGACTGCGCTGAGACCGGCCCCGTGATGACAGCGCGAACGCTCGAACCGTCGCGCGGGTGAATCCGGATCGACGTGCCGATGAAGTAATCCTCCATCACCCCGCCGCGAAACGTCAGTTGCAGCGTCCCCGGGCCGACAATGCGGTCAACCACGAACGCGGGATGATCGAGGTGGGCCGTGAAACACAGGCCCCGCACGCCCGCATCGCGCTCGCGAAACCGCAGCGTCAGATTCCCGCCCGCATCCTCATCGAGCGCGACCCACTCGCGCTGCGCTGCCCACGCGCGAACCCACGCAATCACGCGATCCTCCCGCCCCGCGGCCGTGGGAATCTGCGTCAGTTCGAGGAGCCATTCGAGGTGATGATCCACGCATCGAGGATATGCGCGTGGCATGGGCAAGTGCCTCACTTGCCCGTGCAGGCGTCAGCGGGTCTGCGTGGCATGGGCAAGTGCTTCACTTGCCCGTGCAGGGGTCAGCGGGTCTGCGTGGCATGGGCAAGTGCCTCACTTGCCCGTGCTGGGGTCAGGAG
>CAZTPJ010000161.1:0-2794 GCA_964614515.1 uncultured Phycisphaeraceae bacterium
ACGGCCGTTGGATCCAACGCGACCCGGCGGGGTATGTGGATGGGGTCAGCCTGTACCAGTACTCGCGGTCCTCGCCCATCGTCGGCAGCGATCCCATGGGCCTGGCCAGCACCATCGGTGTGGGCGGAAGTCCGTGCCATGGTGGAACAACCTGCATCGTCGCTCAACCCCATCCAGGCCATCCCAATGAGCACGAAGAGCCGTGGTGGCCGATTCACCCGAGCATTCAACCAAGGCTGCCCGGCAATCATCCAATGAGCCGATGTCGCGAAAACCTTCGGTCATGCGCCGTCAATGATCATTGGGTGAAGGAACTGTTGCGCGAACTCGCTCAATGTCGACCTGGGGGATTCCAAGTCGACTATGATTGCTGCGATACACCGGGACAAGCAGGCGGTTTCTACACATGCGAAACTCGAGAAGTGTGCGTGTCCCCGGTACTGGGCATCTTCCCGGCTCTGGCATGCTATATTTTGCGACACGAGCTGTCGCACGCATTGGATGCGTGCCGCAGTGGGACAGACTGCGGTCACTACAAGGATCCTGACGGTACCATAAATTGCTGGGCTCTTGGTTGCACGGAGCTCAGGGCATACACTCGCGACGGCGGATGTTGCAGCGGCGGCCCGCTCCGAACCCGACCAGGCGAATCGTACTGCGAGTGCATTAGACGCAATGCAAAGAGCTCCGTGGAGGCCTTCGATGAGTGTAAGCCAGGTGATCCGTACGTCCAACTTCCAAATCCAGGATGTATGCCTTCATCTGTTTCACCGTGTCCCGTCGAAGCGGGTGCCTGCCTCGCCGGAACTTAGTGTCCTGACTGCCGATCACCTGAACCCTTTCTACGCCTCGCCGCCCCAGATTCGTCCCGGAGTTCAACAATTCCAGAGGTGCGAGAGGAACACAGTGGGACAGCAGGGAGAATCCATGCGATTTACCACCCAAATGATGCGGATTGCAGTGCTTTGCTGGGTATTATCAGTTCAGAGTTGCGGTTCTTGCAATTCGCTGGGTTCGGGAGCTGCGATCTCTGACCGGTCCACAGGCTCCGCGACCTTGGACGACGCCCTTTCCCCACATCTGACTATCAGTTCGTTCCAAGTGAATACGCGCCAAGCCGGCGGTGCGCACGTCGTTGCAGTGTTCGTCAACACCACATCACGCCCGGTTCAGCTGCATCCGTTTTCGCTTCACAACTCGATTAACTCCCTTCGAGTTCACATTAATAATCGATGGGAGCGGTTGTTTGACATTGATTCCAGTTATATAGTATCCGCATGGTTTTTCGTTGATCAGAGCATCTTTCTCCAGCCAGGAGAAACACACGTAGACATGTCATTTGGAAATCGCACCGTGTCTGTGGGGGTAGATTGCTCAGTAGAAGTGCAATGTGAAGGACGAATCGCGAACTTGGCGATTGAATGGCACTATCCGGACGAAGATCGGGTCCGTGAACTAAAGTTGAATTGGGAAGGCATCGTTACGTTCGGTCCATAGTGAGCGGTTGGTGGCTGGTGGCATCAAGATGCCCCTGAATCGTGCCACCCAACCCCGTGACCTACGGCGGGGTGGCATCAAGATCGACTTCCGTAGTGCCAACAAGATCGGCGGGTGGCATCAAGATGATACTTCTTCGTGCCACCACGATCGCTTCGATCATGGTGCTTCGGGCGACTTGGCCGCTTCGGCCGTCTAATCCGTTCGACGTGGACGAAGGATCTCACGACGGACCGCGACTTTTATGATGTCGGCGTGACGTATGGCTCATCCGCGGGGCAGTGGATGAACATCGTCGGGCAGACGGACCATGTGCATGGCGCGTTCACGACGACGTACACCAACGACGGGCTGGGGCGCTTGACCTCGGCTGATGATGGCACGCGCGATGAGATCTGGACGCTCACGCAGCCGGGGAACTGGTCGCATCATGCGTACAACAGCGACGCCGGCGCGGACTCGACGTATCTCGACATCGGCGACTATGAGTGGGATGGCGCGGCGTACAACGTGGCGAATGAACCGCTCGATCGCGACGTGGACTGGGGCAACGGCACGGGCACGCCCGACAGCGAGAGTTATCCATCATCGTGGCCGACGAGCGGGGCGATCGCGTACGACGCCGCGGGCAACCTGAAGGATGATTCGTGGCAGTATTCGTTCGTGTACGATGCGTGGAACCGCTTGGTGGCGGTCGGCGAGGGTGGGCTGCTCGATGGGCCGTGGGCGGGGACCAAGTACCGATATAACGGCCTCGGCTGGCGCATCACGGCCATTAATGACACCGACGCGGACGGCTCGTTCGGCGATGAAGTCACCGAACATTATGCGTACACGGCCGGGTGGCAGCGGTGCGCGACCTACCACGACGCCTCGGAAGACCCCTATGAAATCTTCATCCACCACAACGTGGGGCTTGACGGGGTGACAAGTCGCATGCACCGCAGTCGCGACTCGGCTCGCCAATGCGACTGATCGCGGCGCTCATCCTCGCACACCGCAACGCGAGTCAGTCCCGCTCACTCACTCCACAGGCGAGGTGTGCAGCGACGCTCAACAGGACAACACCCTGCGCACGTTGATGAAGCGCACGCGCTGCCTTCGCGCATGACAGGGGATGTCCGCGATCTGCGGTTTTGCAGCGGAATTCAGCGAATTCGCCCTTGCAATCGGCCTCGTGAGGGGGCTTCATGTGTCATGCCCGGGCGGGATGGCCGCGCGGGGGAACGCGGACACGGAGCACGACCATGCGAACCAGACGAATCGAACTCGACGGCGACGCGGGGCATGTGGCCAT
>CAZTPJ010000162.1:0-2794 GCA_964614515.1 uncultured Phycisphaeraceae bacterium
CGACCAAGATGGGCTGACTCGCCGTGCTACGCGGCTCAAGCACGACGCGCGCCTCCAATTCGAGCGCGTCGGCGAGATCAGCCAGTGTGTTCAGCGACATGTTTCGACTACCCGTGAGGGCCTGGCTAACGGCCGAACGGGTGACCCCTAACTTCTTGGCCAATGAGCTCTGACCAAGGCCGAGAGCTTCCATGCGCAGCAGAAGTGCCTCGGCCACGGCCACGCGCAACTGCGCTCGCACGACCTCTCGCCGACCGGCGCTGTCGTTCGACAGAAGCTTCTCGATGAATCGGGACATGGGACTAGGGCTCCACAGCATTCGGGGCTGATCTTCAGCGACCTTGTACGGCGTCAAACGCTCGCAGGCATTCGTTCATTCGTTGAACGTCCGTGTCCTGGAGCTTGTCGTGTCGCTTTACGATGGCGTGGCTGAGCACGAACGTGCCCGGTCGATTCCTGGAGTAGGCGCCGTAGAAGCGCAGTGTGCCCGCCTTGAACGCATAGCCTACTCGTTCCTTCCTAAATGACGCCTTCGACAGTTGCTGTCCGCTACAGAAGCGGTCAAGGAGCACGTCCATGTTGGCCAGGTTCGCGCGCTGGGACTTGTCAAGTTGGCACAACATTTGCTTCACGTCGTTTTGAAACCGCTCACTACACCACACCACCACCTTTGGTGGATCGCCTTCGCGATAGGGTACGAATCCGGATGCGTGTTTAGCCATATCTTAACAACACCCTAGGTGCAACGGCCGCACTGAATCGGGCTTCAGGCTCACGTCGTGAGGTTGCTCACGATCGGCACGCATTACCGGGCACTTGGCGCACTGTAGCTGGCAGCGTACGCCAACCCCTGGGACTCGTAGCGGAGTCGGCGCGAACAGGACTGGTTGCGCACGAGGCTACGTCTTGGCCGACGAAGACACGGGCCATAAGAAGCTCGAATGTGCACCACGGCTCGCCAGCAATTGGTGCGAGTGGAGCGTCGGAAGGACACCTGCGCTGCATGGCGCTACGTCGTCGCCCAGGCCGGCGTCTCGGCCTGGCTGGTGCGTCGAGCCCGCCCGATGGCCTCCAGCGTCTCGACGATGGTCGGCAGCCGGTCGCGCCAGCGCCCCCGGGCCGTGAAGCTGGCTTCCAGGTCGGCCATCGAGACCGGGCGGCCGGCCGAGGCCATCACGTCGGCCACCGCCTTGATCTGCTCGGCCACGCCCTTCGGCCACGCCCGCTTGGCCACCGGCGCCGCGACGGCAGCAGTGGAAGCGGCTTCCGCGGCCTCGGGCGCCTCGACCTCCATCTCGCCCTGCTCGGCCGCCTGGGCGCCGCGCAGCGCCGGGTTCTGGAACTCGGGCCGCAGCCAGCGCACCGTGCCCGCGGCTTCCTCGGCCGCGCGCTTGGCGTTGAGCGCCACCAGCCGCTCCAGCAGTTCGGCCTCCGCCGCCTCGCGCGCATCGCGGCCGGCGGGGGTGCGGTCGGCCAACGCCGGCCCGAGGTCGGACCAGCCATAGGCTTCGAGCACGGCCTCATCCAGCTCGTCGTGCAGCGTGCGCAGGACGCCGACCAGCCCTTGGGCGTGGATGTCGCGCTCCTTGGGCGTCAGCGGCTCACCGGTGCGCAGCTTCTCCAGCACGTTGTACACGCCGGTCAGCGTCAGGCCCGGATGCGCGGCCTGCTGGGTCTTGCGGTGGGCGTCGACCTGCTCGGCAAGCAGCCCGATGATTCCACCCAGTGCCATCGACGGATCAGATGCCGCTTCGGGGAACGGAAACGTGTCGAAGACCGTCGAGTTGGTGTAATGCGGGCGATCCTCCAGGGTCGCGCCCATCCATAAAGCCCACACTGCATGGACAACCGATCCAAGCACGCCGAGCAGTGTGCTCGACGAAGAAGCAATGACCACGGCGTTGCTCTCGACCACGCAGCCGGCGTCAATGAACTGGAAGAGACGATGCCGAGCGGTCCGGCCGGTGACGATGTAGCGATGGAGGCCCGATATCGCGGCGCGCATCATCGGCCGCGGAGCGCCAAACTGCCACCAAACCAGTCTGAAGCGCTTGTCCTTGTTGAGGTCTCGCGCCGGCTTAACGCGGTCGAGAACCCACTGGTAGGCATGCGGCGCGCGCTGCCGCGCAAGCTGCTCGTCCATACCCGTGAAGTCAACGACAAGTCGCCCGCGTGGCCGCTTCTGCAGGTCAGTGCCCGACACGAAGGTCGACACGAAACCCTCGCGCTTCATCGTCTCGACATCTGCCTCAGGAGCGCCGTCGAGAAAGAAGCCGTCGCCCACCAAGATGACACCCATAAAAGACAAGCCGAGGTTGGCGACTAATGGCTCAACAGCAGACTTGTCCAGGGCAACCGACAGATCCGGGGAGACTCGGCCAGTTGTATCGCGGAGGGCGACAGCGACGACCCCCTCTGAATCTTCGCTCTCAGTCGTGACGGTAAGGACGCGACCCATAGCTGGTCCTGCGACACCAACGGTCATCGCTATCCGCACTGCCGCGCCGCGCGTGCTATCTACCCAGGGGTGGTCTGGCACGGCAAACACGATTGCCAGGGGACTCTTGTCTGGATCGACATGCTGGGCAACGACTCTGCGGTTGTACGTCTGGCTGATTGAGTTCGTCGTGATGAGGCCGAAGCGCCGCGCCTTGCCGGCGCGCACCGTCTCCGCGGCGTGGTGCCACCAATACATCACCAAGTCGGCGCTTTCCGGCATCGCCGGCCACGCGCCGCGCAACGCCTCGACGTAGCCGTCGCCCAGCGCCGCGCGCATGCGCTTGTTGCCGATGAA
>CAZTPJ010000163.1:0-410 GCA_964614515.1 uncultured Phycisphaeraceae bacterium
GGCGCCAGCTCGCGCGAGTACGTCGTCTCGTCGAGGGTGTACAGGACCAGCCGGTAGCGCTCCTCGTGGATCTGGACGGTCTTCGACTCGAGCTCCGCGCGCTTCATGCTCATGATGTGCGCGGTGAGCGAAGAGAGATCGAGCCCGCCCACCGCCCCGGGGAGCGCGGCGACGCCGCCCCCGGCCTCCGCCAGGCTCGAGATCATGGTCTCGTTGAGCCGCGTGATCACGGTCTCGCCGCGGGTGTTCTTGAGGTAGCCCTGCGCCCGGCCGTCGTCGTCCACCAGCGGGATCGGCTCTCCAGTGCGCGAGCCCACCCCCACGACGTGGACCAAGATGCCCGCCTCGTGGGCCTTCTTGGCCAGGGCCTCCGCTTCACCCTCGTGGTCCTCGCCGTCGGTGACCACCAC
>CAZTPJ010000163.1:420-2772 GCA_964614515.1 uncultured Phycisphaeraceae bacterium
CTTGGAGCTCTCGAGCATCTCGCGTGCCTGATCCAGCGCTCGCGCGATGGAGGTGCCGCCGTGCGGCAGGTCTTTGGGATCGGCGGCGCGGAGCTGCAGGAGGAGCGTCGCGTGATCGACGGTGAGCGGGCAGAGGGGGACCGCGACCGAGGTGAAGCCCACGAGTCCGACGCGGTCGCCGGGGAGCAGTCGGAGCAGGGCCTCGATCTCCACCCGCGCCCGATCCAGCCGCGAAGGGACCACGTCCTTCGCGTACATGGATTGAGAGAGGTCCAGCGCCAGCACCAGATCCATGCCGCGTCCGCGCCGCGTCTCGGTTCGCGTCCCGAACTGAGGGCGCGCCAGCGCGACCACCACCAGGAGGAAGGCGAGCATGAACAGCCCCTGCTGGCGGCGGCGCGCCCGGTGCAGGAGCGCGCTGGGTACCGTGCTCAAGGACTCGAGGAGAGCGGGATCTCCGGCGCGAGTGAGGCGCTGCTCGCGCCGCCGCCGAAACAGCAGCTCGAGCGCGAAAGCGATGGGGACGAGGACGAGGAGGAAGAAGGCCCAAGGCTCGGCAAACCTCATGGGAACCTCCGAAGACGCGTGGAGCGCAGAAGCAGCTCGAGCGCGAGGGCGAGCGCGGCGAAGAGCACCGCGTACGGGAAGAGCTCCTGGTACGACACCACGCGATTGGGGGCCTCGAGCTGGGTCTTGTCCAGGCGATCGAGCACCGCGTTCAGGCGAGCGTCGAGCTCGTCCTTGTCCGAGGCGGTGGAGGCGAGCCCGCCGGTCTGGGCGGCGAGGTCCTCGAGCAGCTTCGGGTTCGTGGGGATCGTCTGGTTCTTGTAGACGAGGCGGCCGAAGAGATCCTTGCCGGCGGGGAAGGGGACCGGCCCGCCGCGCCCGATGAGGATGGTGTAGATCTGAACCCCCAGCTCCTTGGCGAACTCGCCTGCCTTTTTCGGCGAGATGGTGCCGGCGTTGTTGTCGCCGTCGGTCAGCAGGATGATGGCCTTGCTCTTGGCCTCACTCTTCCTGAGGCGGTTGAGGCCGGTGGCGATGGCGGACCCGATGGCGGTGCCGTCTCCGACCATGCCGACCTCGACCTCGTCCAGCATGCGCTTGATGAGGGAGTAGTCGAGCGTGAGCGGCACCCAGGTGGAGGCCTCGGTGCCGAAGACCACGAGCGCGATTCGATCCGTGCTCCGTTTCTCGATCAGCTCCTGAATGGACTTCTTGGCCACGAACATTCGGTCGTTCGGTTGGAAGTCCGCCGCCCGCATGGAGCAAGAGGTGTCGAGGGCCAGCACGATGTCGATGCCATCCGCCTCTTCATCCAAGGGGGCCGAGGCGAGCTGGGGGCGGGCGAGGGCGAGCACCACCAGAGCGAGGGCGAGGATGCGCAGGACCTCGGGCAGAAAGAAGAGCCGCGACGCCCAGGTCCGAGGAAGCTCCGCCACCAAGGACGCGGAGGAGAAGCGCAGCGTGGGGTCCAGGTGCTTTCGCTGGCGCCACCAGACGTACAGCCCAGCGAGGAGCACCGGCACCCAGGCGAGCAGCGCCCACGGGGTGGCGAGGTGGAGTTGGCTCGAGCTCATGCCTCCGCCTCCGCCGGCGGGGGCCGAGTGCTGAGCACCAGGTCCTTGGCGCGCGACCAGGCGGCCTCCGCGTCCTCCGGCTCGGGTCTGAACTTGGCGAACTTCACCAGGTCCGCGTCTTTCAGGAGGCGGAGGAGCTCATCCTCGTCCAGTCCGGGGGTGTCGAAGTGGCGCAGGGCGTCGGTGAGCTCGAAGTGGGTGAGCTCCACCGAGTCGAAGCCGTAGCGCGCTCCCACGTACACGCGCAGGATCTCCGAGAGCTCGACGAAGTAGCTCTTCATGTCCCCGCGCTGCAGGTGACCGGCCGCCGCCAGGCGCTCGAGGCGCTCCAGCGCCACCAGGTCGGCGGGGCGGGGCGGGGATGCGGGAGGGGACTCCGAGGTCTGCGTCGGCCGGCGATGCCTCCTCCACCAGAGGAGGCCGGTGATGAGGGCCGCCGCCGCCAGCAGGCCCGCCAGCCCGTAGAGGAGCGGGAGGTTCAAGACGCCGATGGAGCGGGCGGCCGGGTCGGGGGCGGCCATTCCTTCGAGCTCGGCCATCGCGGCCTGCGCCGCCTCGGCGGTGGTGGTGCTGGCCACCAAGAGCTCATCCGCGCTCAGGTTGGAGGCGACGAGGATCTCGAGGGGGAGTGTGTGCGCGGTGGTGGAGCCCACCGCGACCTCGATCGCGGGGATCTCCAGCGTCCCCGCTTCGAAGGCGAGCAGCTCGAGCTCGAAGCGATCGATCTCCTCTGCCCCCTCTCGGGTTCGGGTCCGTCTCCGGCGGTCGGGGC
>CAZTPJ010000164.1:0-2651 GCA_964614515.1 uncultured Phycisphaeraceae bacterium
CGCGGTTCGGCCCGCGAACAGGCCGTGCAGCGCGGCCGGGTGTGCATGGTCTGGCGCGAGGCGCGAACATGCGGATGTCCGCGGACTTGGGCATAACGACGGCGGCGCCAAGGCCCCCGTGCCCCGCGCCCGCGCCATGGCCCCGGCCGTGTATGCGACCTCGGGAGGCGTGAGCGCGTGGTGCGCCATCGTGGGCGCGTGTGCGCAGCCTGTGCGCGCTTCCACGGGTTCCGATTAAGCGCGCACCACACGCGAACACGCGCACTCGGCTCGCGAAGGCGCGCACACGGCTTGCGTATGCGCGCATACGGCTCGCGTAGGCGCGCTCACGATTGCAAATTAGTGCGCATGATGGAACACATCGTTCAGCGTTGGTGCGCGGTTTTCGCCCGCCCCCCGCGGCCAGCCCCGCAGCGCGTTCCCGTGAATGCTATTTTCGGACGCGAGCAGCGGTGCCATGGCTTGGCGATGCACAGGCGCATTCGCCCGCCCCCCCTTCCCCCCCGAATGGCCACGCGAAGCCGTCGCCATGGCCCACGCAGAAGCTGCGCAGCCCCGCCCGCGAACCCCTTCGCCCCTGGGCATGAAGGCCCCGGCCACACCGGCCGCGAGGCGCGGTCGGCGGCACACCATGTACCCTCGCGGATGTCGTCTATGCAGGTGAGCCAACCAACTGCGCGTTGGTTGGGAACCGTTCGAGCGCGGCGAGCAACTGCTCCATCTGCTGGTGGGGGGGGATGTTGAGGAGTCGGCGGCGCAGGGCGGTGATGGTCTTGAGTTCGTGTTCGCCCATGAGCAGGTGTTCTTTGCGTGTGCCGCTGGAGGCGAGGTTAATGGCCGGGAAGACGCGGCGCTCGGCGATCTTGCGATCGAGAATAAGTTCCATGTTGCCCGTGCCCTTGAACTCCTCAAAGATCACCTGATCCCCCTGGCTGCCGGTGTCCACCAGACACGTCGCGATCATGGTGAGGCTCCCGGCCTCTTCGGTGTTGCGCGCGGAACCGAAAATCTGCTTGGGCACTTCCAGCGCCCGCGAGTCGATCCCGCCCGTGAGCGTGCGCCCGCTCGAGGCGTGCCGCCGCGAACGATTGAACGCCCGCCCGAGGCGTGTCAGCGAATCCAGCACGACGACAACATGCTTGCCCGCCTCGACCATGCGCTTGCATCGCTCCATGCACATCATCGAGATCGCCACATGCCGCTCGACATCGTGATCGTTGCTCGATGCGAGAATCCGCACGCGGTCCTCCGCCCACGCCCGGTTCCACGGTTCGTTCGATGAACCCAGCAGCGTCCGCCGGAAGTCCGTCACTTCCTCCGGGCGTTCATCCACCAGCAGCACGACGAGATACACATCGGTGTGATTGATGAGGATGGATGTGGCGATGTCCTTGAGCAGCGTGGTCTTGCCCGCCTTGGGCGGCGAGACGATCAGCCCGCGCTGCCCGCGACCGATCGGACAAAAAAGATCGATCAGCCGAGCCGACGGTGGACACCCGCGATGCTCGAGCGTCAGCCGCGGCTGCGGATCGATCGACGTGAGGTCTTCAAAACCCTTGCGCTGCGAATACTCATCGGGCGGCAGGCCCTCCACGGCCAGGATCGCCTCCACCGTCGGGCGCGAGGGGCCGCGTCCGCCGCCGCGCCGCCGTCGCCTGGGCCGTTGATGCGACACTTGCACGGTGACTTCCACGCCGGAACGGAGATTGAACCGTTCGGTCAGAGTGGTGGGGACGAAAGGATCCTCAGCGCTTTCGATCAGCGTCGTGCCGTTGAACTGACGCACACGACCCTCAGCGCGCTGGGGGCATTCAAGGATGCCGGTCAGCGTCGTCATGCTCACTTGTTCTCAACTGCGGACCAGAACGGTCGGAGAGGAACCCGTCCCGCACGGCCCTGTGAATCGCAGCGCTGTGGAAATCCGCCAGCAACGCCGCGCGGACAATCAGAGCGCCCACAACGGCCAAAGTCAAGTCACATCCAACCGTCACCCACGCCGCCCTCGCAGGCTCGGGCGGGCGCGGTGGCCCGATATCACTCACGCGCGGGCCGCACTGGCGGGTAAGCCGCCAGTGGCACAAACATCACTCACGCGGGCTGCCGAGGCCCCGCGCATAGATATGAAACCGATGCCCCTGCGCCTCAAGCCCGCGCTCGCGGCACAAACGATCTCGAAGAGCAATCAACTCCGGCACTTCAATCGACTCAACACGCCGGGTGTCCAGATCAATCAGCAGGTCGTTCGGCCGTCGCCCGTAGACAAGCTGATAATGCGCGTGGTCCTGATCGAAGAGGACGCGCTGGAGGATGCCGGCATCCTGCAGCAGGCGGATGGTTCGATAGCAGGTGGCCTTGGAGACGCGATGCCCGCCGCGCTTGAGGGCCTCGATCAGGGCGTCCGCCTCGAACAGGCCGTCGAGTTGGATGATCGCGTCGAGGACGCGGGCGCGTTCGGGCGTGTACTTGAGGCCCTCGGCCCGAAGTTTCCGCCGAAACACCGCGCACAACGGCTCGATGATGTCAAAGTCGCTCACGGCCGACATGACCCATTCTATCAGGCGCCCGCCCCGCGTGGCCCGCAGGGTCGCTTGCTTGGGTGGCCCGCCTTGGGTGCCCCGCCACTCCGTGGCGGGTTCTGGGTGGCATGCTTG
>CAZTPJ010000165.1:0-2603 GCA_964614515.1 uncultured Phycisphaeraceae bacterium
GTCCTTTGATTCACCTTTTTTTTCTGCCTGTTCTGATATTAACGCGTATTTCGGCAGAGTTCCCGGGAACGTTCGGCCACCGGTTCACGAAGTCAACGCATCCCTGCCGAACGATGCGTGCTTCTTCTTTCCGGGGCACTCTCTTGCGACCAGCGTGGCGTGGGCCAACGCCGGATGTCATGCTGCTGCGATGCGCGGCAGGCGGGACGCCCGCCCCACCGCACGACTTGTGTTTCGAGAGGCAGGCGAGACGCCTGCCCCACCGGATCCGAATCCCGCCTCGGAGAGGCGGGCTACCCAAACTCCCGCCACGGAGTGGCGGGCCACGCAAAGTCAGACGCGGCGGCGCTTGGGCGGGCGGCAGCCGTTGTGCGGGACGGGTGTGCGATCTTCCACGGCCGTCACGCGAAGGCCGGTGCTGACGAGGCCGTTGACTGCGGATTCACGTCCTGAGCCTGCGCCGCGGATTCGGACTTCGATTTCAGACATGCCCATCTTGCGGACCTTTTGTCCGACAGACTCGCCCGCGCGAGTGGCGGCGAAGGGCGTGCTCTTTCGAGCGCCCTTGAATCCGATGGTCCCGGCCGAGTCCCACGCGACGGTTTCGCCGTTGAGATCGGTGACGGTGACGATGGTGTTGTTCTGACTGGCGCGGACGTGGGCGATGCCACGAACGACGTTCTTGCGGACTTTCTTCGTCTTCTTGCTCATGCTTGATCCTGAGGTTCAACTCGCCGGCGACATGCCGCGCATTACTTGGCCTTGACGCCCTTCTTGCCGGCGACGGTCTTCTTGCGGCCCTTTCGCGTGCGTGCGTTGCAGCGAGTGCGCTGGCCCCGCACGGGCAGGCCGCGACGATGACGCTCGCCGCGATAGGACCGAATGTCCTTGAGTCGCTGGATGTTCTGGCTGACGTGGCGTCGGAGCGCGCCTTCGACGAGGAACTGTGCGTCGATCAACGCGTTGATGCTCGCCACCTGCGTCTCGCTGACTTCTGACGCTCGAGTGTTGGGATCCACGCCAACTTCCGTCAGGATGTCGGCCGCGAACTTCGGCCCGATCCCGTGGATGTACTGCAGCGCGTAGAGAATCTTCTTCTTGTCGGGAATGTCAATGCCTGCGATACGTGGCACACGAAACTCCTGCTGCTGAGTCGCCGTGCTGGCGACCGAAACGTTCTGTTATCCCTGCACCTGCTTGTGCTTGGGGTTGGACTTGCAGATGACACGCACGCGGCCCTTGCGGCGCACGACCTGGCAGCCGCTGCACACGCGCCTCACGCTCGACTTGACCTTCATCGCTGACTCCGTTTCGTCAAGCGGCCGACACCCGACCCGGCCGTCCGGCGGGACCGCACACCATCGCTCGATACAACCACCGCCCGAGCACCGCGCCGGGTTCGCTGGTCGGGATGATAGACAAGCAGTTTCGCCGTGTCTCGTGCCGACGAGATGATCCAGAACGCTCCATCGTCTGAGAGGATGCGGAAGCAGCAGTTGGCCAGTGAAAACACTTGCTGAAAGCGATGGAATGTGGGCTTGACACCGCGGCAGTTTATGCTAACCTATTGGTTAGCAATGGACCCCCCCACCCTCGACAAGGTCTTCGCGGCCATGGCCAACGAACAGCGTCGGCGCATGCTCGATGTCCTTCGCCATGAGCCGGGCGTGACCATCGCCGGCCTTGCGACGCACTTCGCCATGAGCGGCGTGGGCGTCCTCAAGCACGTCAAAGTCCTTGAGGCCGCGGGGCTGATCGTCTCACGGAAAGTGGGACGCGAGCGACATCTGTACTTTAACGTGATGCCCATTCAACTCGTGTATGACCAGTGGACGGATCAGTACAGCCGATTCTGGGCCGGCCGTGTGGCCGACATCAAGGCGGCCCTCGAGTCAGGTGATGAAGCGTTCGAATCAAGAAAGGCGGCCAGGCGTGCCTGAACAAACCAAGGCGGGACCGAAGGTGTTTCGTGTCGTGATCAAAGCGTCGGTGCGCGACGTGTGGCGTGAGATCACGCGGACCGATGCCCCTATCAAGGCGTTCTTCAACTCACAGATGCACCTTGGCCCCGGCGGCCTGGCGCCGGGGACGAAACTGGCGATGCGCACGCCCGACGGGCGGAACACGGGCGTCGTCGGCGAGATTCTTGAAGTGGATCTGCTCAAGAAACTCAGCCACACGTTCCGCTTCACCAACATGAATGATCCGCCGTGCGTCGTCACCTACGAACTTCGCGAAGTGCCCGAGGGCACGGAGTTCACGCTGACCATCACCGACGCGATCGAAGGAACCAAGACGCTCAAGCAAATGACCCAGGGCGGCGGCATGATCTGCAAGACGCTCAAGAGCGTGATGGAAACGGGACGGCCAAGCCTGGGCATTCGGCTGTTGTATGTGATGTTCGGGCTGTTTCCCGTGCCGAAGCAGTGTCGCAGTGAGAACTGGCCGGTGTCGTGATGCGCACGGGCGAGACGCCCATGCCACAAAGAGTTCAAGCGAAAGGAAGATCATGGTGCGTGCGATTGTGGGTGTCGTCGTGGGCTTTGTCGTGTGGACGGTCATCTGGCTGACCGGGCACACGCTGCTGTTCGCGGCCGAGGGCG
>CAZTPJ010000166.1:0-2529 GCA_964614515.1 uncultured Phycisphaeraceae bacterium
CGGTCCGTCCACCACCTTTTCGCCCCGGGCAATGATGGCGATCCGGTCGCACATCTTCTCGGCCTGCTCCATGATGTGGGTCGAGAAGAGCACCGTCCGGCCGCTCCGGGCAATCTCGAGCACCACGTCCTTCATGACCTGGGCGTTGACCGGATCGAGCCCGCTGAACGGCTCGTCCAGGATCACCAGCTCCGGCTCGTGCAGCAGCGTCCCGATGAACTGGACCTTCTGCTGCATCCCCTTGGAGAGGTCCTCGACCTTCTTGTCGGTCCAGTCGGAGAGGCCCAGCCGCTCCAGCCATTCGCCGGTCTTGCGGACCGCCTCCCTGTGGGGGATCCCCTTCGTTTCGCCGAAGAAGGAGAGCTGTTCCTTGACCTTCATCTTCTTGTAGAGGCCGCGCTCCTCGGGGAGGTAGCCGATCCGGGCGGAGTGGTCGCGACCCGACTTGACCCCGCCGAAGAGGTGAATCTTCCCCTCGTCCGGGGTAATGATGTTCATGATCATCCGGATCGTGGTGCTCTTGCCGGCACCGTTGGGGCCCAGGAGGCCGAACATCCCGCCAGTGGGGACATCGAGGGAGAAGTTCCGGACCGCGGTGTGACCGGCAAACCGCTTGGTCACCCGGTCCACCCGGACGACGTGGGACGTCATCGATGGCTCCAATCGTGGGGACAGGCCACCGGGTGTGCCCCGGGATGGCCGCTGAATGTACGGGAGGGAAGGTAGCGGGGTTTCGGTGGTGCAGCCTGAAACGGGCGGGATCTGTGCGGGTCCTCGTCCGGCCGACCTCCCAGCATGGTGAGCGGGAACTGTACGGCCTCGGAGCCGGGCAACCTCCGCTCATGGTGAGCGGGAACTGCGGTTCCCGCTTACGATGCTGGGAACCTTGCCCTACCACGATTCGTACAGTTCCCGCTTACCCTGCTGGGAACCACGATCTGCAGTGAGCTGTACAGTTCCCGCCTCTTGACGGGGGGCCCCCCCCCCCCCCCCTGGCGCTACCGTGGCAAAGCGATCCCAATTTCGGTTGGCCCTAGTGCCGAGGGGAGATTCCATAGATGGCGCGGCTGACACCGTCGGCGCGGCTCCTGCTGCCGCTGGTCACTATGATCACGGCGTGCCAGGGCAAAGAGCCCCTCCAGGAGCCATCCACTGGGGTGGCTTCACCCGCGCTGCTGGTCGGATCCCCATCCGCCATCCGGCACGCCGCGCTCCGGACCGGCAGGCCGGGGCCCCAGTTCGGCTACTGCACCGGGGGGTGCCCGACGGACTCCGTCGTGGTGGACTTCGAGGGCGGCTGGGCCTCGGGCGCTTCTGTGGTGGACAGCCAGTATGCCGCGCTCGGCGTGGTCTTTGACAGTAGCGTGGTCCTCCAGGCCCCGGGGTACAACGACTCCGAGTACCCACCGCGATCTGGCTCCGCATTGGCAACGGCCGACTATACGCCGAGCGGCGGGGGGTCGGGAGTCCTCTACGTGCACCTGGACGACACCGCCGTCCGGGTCCGGGGGTATGTGACCAGTTTCAGCCCGTTGGCCTTGCGCTGCTACAATGTTGCGGATTCGCTGGTGGCGGAGGCGACCGATCCCGGCGCCAACCTGGCCCAGTACCACGGGGGCCCGGCCAACCGGGCCCTCGAGGTGAGTGGTGCCGGGATTCGGCACTGCCAGTTCGTGGGTCCCGACAACCAGTATTCGGTCGATGACCTGACCGTCGTGTGGAGGGACCCAGTGCCCACCCTGGCGTGCGACACCGTGGTGCGGGGGACGATCGGGACCTGCAGCGTCCCGGCAGGGACAGCCGTCGTGCGGTGGGAGTTCGAGGGAGTCCTGAACTTAGGCTCGCGGGTGACCCCGGGTGACTCTGTGGTGACAAGGTTCTGGACTTCGTCCGACACCGTTTGGCAGGGGACGGCAGTACTGTCAGGGAGTGTCACCGTGGTCCGGACCGACTCCTCGCGCATCTCGGCACCATGGGTGGTCCGGCCGCGTGAAGGGCCAACTTGGCGTTGGGGACCTGCAAACTGGAAGCTCCTGCATGATGGGCCCGTGGTGAAGTGCCAGTTTCTCGATTTCGTTCAGTGGCCAGTGGACACCACTTGGAGCTTTGGCTCGGACTCCGGCCGCGTCGCGGTGAACCGACGAGGGAAGGATTGTAGCCCCGGGGTGATTGAGCCCAACTTGGATTCTCTTCCAAACAACGGTAGGACGATTGCCCCCCAAGTTAGCACCGGACCAAATGCCGGGATGTGGTATGTACTCTCTAACAACTTCCACATCGATCGGGTCTCGGAAATGAACCCCTGGCTGAAGGAGAACGGAATACCCGTCTTGGACGTGTTGGATCCCAATGACTATCAAGCCTGCTACAACAATCTCGCTGATCCGAAACCACCCTTTGGAACCACCATCTCCAAGAACTGGCATTCGTTCAACAACACCTGCGTAGGCGTCAACATGAGTCAGCTCTTCGCCGCCATTTGGAGTCACGAGGAAAATGGGACCATCCCTTTTGCCACACTAGCGAACG
>CAZTPJ010000167.1:0-2464 GCA_964614515.1 uncultured Phycisphaeraceae bacterium
CTTCACCCCGGACGGCGAGTTCACGCGCATCGTCATACGCTGCGACAGCGCCATGACGAACTTTCATCTGGCTCATCTGCGCGATCACGTCAAGGCATGGGCTCGACGCCGCGGTGTTGGTGCCGAACAGATTGACGCGCGCGTGAAGGAGTGCCGCGCGATCCCGATCATCATCGACCTGACGAACCGAGACAAACACGGCGGAGAGGACCGGGCGGGAGGGTGGTCCCGACTGGGGCCGACATTGCGCAACATTCATCGCCAGGCCGTGATTCGAGTCGGTGGTGGGTTTGGCCGTCGGGTCGTCATGCGCGGCGGGATGGATGGACGCGTGTCGATCGCGGGCGATGGCAACGTCTCGGCAGTAACGACTGCCGATGTGGTTGATTCTGACGGGAACCTCATCGGCGACATGCACTCGCTGCAGGAAACAGCGGTCGGAGAGTGGCAGCGCATCATGCGAGAAGAACTCGGCATCACACTCTGAAGTGGTGCCTACAGCGAGGGATTCCGCACCAGTCGCGCTTTCCGCCGGATTCGTCACTGCCCGGGCCGAGCAGGCCTTGCCTCCATGCGGCCTTTTGAGGTACCCCAGCGTCGCGGGGGACGAGGAGGCACGCATGATGACGACCGAGACGGTGACGACGACCACGCAGACCCGGGCCACACGGCACCGCCACGCCAACGCAACGCGCGACGACGAGGGCCGCTCCGCCCCCACGCCGCCCCACGGCCACGACGGTGGCCCACGGGCGCGATCCAAGCCCCAACGCCGTTACCCGCCCGAGGTGCTGACCGACGCCGAGGTGGCCGCCCTGCTGGCCGCCTGCCGGGAGGATTCACCAGCGGGCATCCGCAACCGCGCGCTGCTCACCGTGCTGTATCGCGCGGGGCTGCGCATCACCGAGACGCTGGCGCTGCGGCCCATCGACCTCGACCCCCGGAGTGGGGCCATCCGCGTGCTGCACGCCAAGGGGGGCCGCTCGCGCATGGTCGGCATGGACCGCGCCGGCTTCGAGATCGTGGGCCAGTGGCTGGACGCGCGGCGGCCGCTGCCCGTGACCGACGCCGACCCCGTGTTCTGCCTCATCGATGGGCGGCCGATGGCATCGTCGTACGTGCGCGTGTTCCTGCCGCGCCTCGCGCGCAAGGCGGGGCTGGTGCGGCGGGTCCACGCCCACGGGCTGCGGCACACCCATGCCGCCGAGTTGCGGCAGGAGGGCGTGGACATCGGGCTGATCTCGAAGCAGTTGGGCCACCGCTCGATCGCCACCACGGCGCGCTACCTCGACCACATCGCCCCGTGGGACGTGGTGGCGGCGATGCGGGGGCGGGAGTGGTGAAGTTGAAGTTCGGGCTCGCGCTTCGTTGGTCCGTATGATCGTCGCGTGGCAACGAAACCGCACCAGCGCGTCGGCCAGTGCAGGATGTGCGAGCGAACGGCTCGACTCGTTCGCGCACACATCATCCCGCGCGCATTCTACAAGCCGATGATCGAAGGCAAACGTGTCGCGCTCATCGGGTCGAACGAGCCCGGGACGCCCCTGGCCAAGTCCCGGTCCGGGATCTACGACCCAAACATCGTGTGCGAAGACTGCGAACGTCGGTTTTCTCCGTGGGACACGTACGGCGTGGAATTCCTCCTTCGGACGGACTGGAGCAAGATCAAGTGCGTCAACGGCAAACGAGGGTCCGGCCACATCCTGGACGTCGGCGACTTCGACTATGCGAAGATGAAGCTCTTCGTGCTGTCGGTGCTTTGGCGCATGCATGAGACCTCGCAGCCGTTCTTCGAGAGCGTCGATCTCGGTCCGTTTGCGGACGAAGTCCGTCAAATGTTGCTCGCTGCCGACCCGGGTGGGGCCGATGCGTTCGCGGTCGTGCTGAGCCGATTCACGGGTCCCGCGCTCGGCATTGATCCAAAGCAAGTCTGGCTCAATCCGCAACTGTCACGATGGGATGGCGTCAACAGCCTTCGGTTTTGGCTGTCCGATTTCTCCGTGCTCGTCAAGGTCGACCAGCGGCCTCCTAATAAGTTGATGAGTGCATTTGCGCTCGCACCTCATCGACGCTTGGTGATCTTGCTACGGGACTTCGCTCAGAGCAAGGAGTTCTTGGCTCAACTACGTGTTGCAAACTCCATCGATGCTTGATGTGCGATCGGGAATGGTGGAGGTAAGTTGCGCTTCCACCGCAAAGCGACACTGCCGCCCCCACTGGCCTCGCCTGCGCCCCCACCGTTGCCGGTTTCTGCATTCCATTGCACTCCTGGCGGGGTTTTGGCGCGTGCGATCGGCCCACCAGCCGAACGGTGTACGGCCGCATCGATGGCAGAAAATGTCAGGTTTTGGCAGGTTCCACGGGCTCGGGCGAGACGCCTAAACCGGCTTTCCCGGCCTGAAAACGCCCAATTCTCACCCGGGGTATGCTGGGGGGGACTGTCAGCCCATGCCATGCAGGGATG
>CAZTPJ010000168.1:0-2461 GCA_964614515.1 uncultured Phycisphaeraceae bacterium
GCGCCAGGATCACCGGAAAATATTCGGGCTTCGCGCCGGCCATGACCGCGTTCATGATCTCCCGCCTGACGCGGCTCATGGCCGTGCCGCCAGCCTCAGCCCTAATACCCAAGCTGGTCATGGTGCCGGCCAAACCCAAGACTTCGGCTTCGGTGAGGCCGATGAGGTTACCGGCCCCAGCGAGGCGCATGCCCATTAGGGCGATCTCGCCCTCAGTCGCTGCGAGGTTGTTACCGAGGTCAACAATGGTCGACGCGAGCCTATCCACGTCGCCGGGTGCGGTCTGCATGATGTTCATGAACCGCGCGACCTGCATGGCCGCCTCTTCCGGCATCATGTCGGCAGTGGCTTCACCGAGGCCGATCATGACTTCGGTGAACTCGAGCACGTCGTCTGCTTGAATGCCGAGCTGCCCAGCGGCCTCAGCCACGCGCGCGATTTCTGCGGCGCTGACCGGCACGCGTTCGCTCATGCCGAGAATGCCTTGCTCCAGCTGCGCGAACTGTTCCTCAGTCGCGTCAACGGTTTTGCGGACGCCTGCGAAGGCAGACTCGAAGCTGATAGACGAGTGCAGGGCGGCGGTGCCGAGGCCGACGATGGGGGCGGTGACGCCCATCGTCAACGTGCGGCCGGCGCCACTGAACGCCTGAGCGGTCGCGTTCAACTTCTGTTCAGCGCCGGCGAGGCCAGCGTCGAACTCGGTCGCGTCAATGCCGAGGGTGGCGAAGAGTTTGAAGACCTCACCTAGTCCCACAACGGGCCTCCTCTCGATCAGGCTTGGGCGGGTGACCGGTAGAACCCGCCGAGGCGGCTCTTCACGGCGTTGATGGTCGCGGCCCGTTCAGCCTCATTGCCCTCAGCGCTTGGTGGTGTGCGGGCCTCAGCGCCTACGCGGCGCGTGTACTTCTCGAAGGTTTCGTTCTTGCGGGCGTGACCGGCGATGAACGCTTCCCACGCCAAGCGGTGCTCCTTCTCTTGCTGAGCGACGCGGAGCATCTGAACGAACCGCGCGTACGGGATCTCCGTCAGGATGCGCTCATCCGACCAGCCGGGTAGTTCGGTGGTTCGGATCAGTTGGATGCTGCGCGCGAGCGAGTCTGCATCTCGGGGAGTCGTTGCATCAGCTCGCGCGCGCGGTCGAAAAAAGCGCGGAGGTCCTGATGCTCAGCGAGCACGCTGATGATCTCGAGCGGTGCTTCCATCGGCATGCTCTCGAAGTCCTTGACGCTCACGTCGATTAGGGAGGCGAGGAGTTTCAGGACGGTCTCTTCGGCGGCCATGAAGCCGCTGAGGAGCATGGATGCGTAGTTGCCGCTGTCGATGTTCTGGTTGGTTGCTGCGGCGCCGACGGCGATGATGCGAGCGATCGCGAACGTGTCCCTGACGCCTAACCGCCTGAGTTGGTAGGTGTGCTCGGCGATCTTGACGGTGGGGGCGAGGTCGAGGATGGGGCTTTCACCAACGGTCGGGTCGGTCATGATGCTTTCTCCCTTTGAAGCAAGAGTGTGGTGCTGACGCCTGGCGTCTCAGGGATGCGTACTTGCGCGCCCCACTGGAATGGGCGCATGTTGCGTTGGTTCTCCCCAACCACCCACACGTCGACCATTTGCAGGTAGGGGGTCATGTCGAGCGTGTCGATCTCGATGACCCTCCCCATCTTCGGGAGGGTGCGGAGGAACCGTTCGACAGCCAACGCGCGCACCTCGTAACTCTGGCTGGGCCTGTCGTGCCCCTTCTGGACGCGCGTCAACCAATCCGTGGCGACACCAACGATGAGGTAATCGCAGAGGCTACATGCGCGTTTCAGGAGGTTCTGGTGGCCTTCGTGGAGGAGGTCGAACACGCCGACGGTGAACCCGAGCTTCACGCCAACCCCTCCTCTAAGGACCGGAAACGAAGGTGCGGCGCGGCGGCCCGGAGTCGCGCGGGGTCACCAACGCTGCACGCCACGTCGTTACGCAGGCGCGGTGTTCGCGTGACCGTGATGCCGTCGTGACGCCGCCGGATGGCTGCGAGGACCTCGTTGAGGGTCGTGCTGGTGCCAGTGCAGACGTTCAGGACTCCCGCTCGGCGGGTGGTGGCGAGGGCGGCGATGGCGGCCGCCACATCATCAACGTGCACGTAATCTCGAGCCTGGCTGCCGTCGCCTCGCAGTTCAAGCGGCTGACCGGCGGTGGCGGCACGATTCCACCTGGCGATCACCCCGTTCCCCTCAGTGGGGTGGTATGCGTTGAAGATTCTCGCGGCGACGCCTCCCGCAGCTACAACGGCGGCTTCCCCCACGCGCTTAGTGGCGCCGTACAGGCTGGCGGGTTGAGCCGGCCAGCCTTCCGCGGCGGGTTTGGTCGTTTCGGCGTACACGGCGGCGGAGGAGGCGAACACGAGGTGGGCGCCTTCCCGCCTGGCGGCAACGATGGCGTTCACGGCGCCGGTGACGTTCACGTCAGCAGCGGTGATGGGG
>CAZTPJ010000169.1:0-2363 GCA_964614515.1 uncultured Phycisphaeraceae bacterium
GCACGTTCTGAGCGGGGTCGGGCAGGATTTCGCCGGGGATGAAGCCCAGCGCGAACGAGGCCCGCGCCCCGCTTTCGCTCACTGTCAGCAGCACGTCCTCTTCGCGCGCGCCCTGCCGCAGGCGCAGGGGCAGCGCCAGCCGGTATGCGCCCGGACCGTCCGGGCAGAGCCGCACTTCAATGCCGGACTCCTGTTCCGACCAGTACAGCGTGTAGCGCGGAATCCCGGCCTGCAACAGCCATTGCCCGAAGAACCAGGCCAGGTCCTGGCCGCTGACGCGCTCGGCCAGCCGCCACACGTCGAGTGTGCTGGTCGGGCGGTCGCGGAACTGCCGGGCGTAGGTGCGCAGGAAGGTGAAAAAGGCGTCGTCGCCAATGACGCCGCGCAGCATGTGCAGCAGCCAGGCCCCCTTGTTGTAGCTGGCCGTGCCGAAAAGCTCTTCCGGCAGCGGGTAGGCCAGCGGGGTGGCCCGCGTGTCGGCCAGCAGTGATTGCTCGGCGGCAGTCCGCGCGGCGATGCCCGCCTCTGCGCTGAGCCGGTTTTCGCGGGCCAGCCACTCGATGTAGGTGGCGAAGCCCTCGTTGAGCCAGATGTCGCCCCACGATCCCAGCGTCACCGCGTTGCCGAACCAGCTATGGGCCAGCTCGTGGGCCAGCAGCGGGAACACGTCCAGCTCGGACGCGGCGAGCGTCGCGTCTGGCATGGCGGTCATCGTCTGCGTTTCGAGGGCCATGCTGTTTTGCGGCACGACCACGTGCCCGTAGGAGCTATAGGGGTAGGGACCGAGTATGTCGGCCAGCGCATCGAGAACTTCGCCGGTGTGGCCGAAGACTCGCCGGGCGTCGTCGGCCCTGTCTGGATAGACGTAGTGCTGGAGCGGGATGCCGCCCGCCGTGCGCCCTTTGATGGCGAGATAGTCCCCCACCACGACCAGGGCCAGATAGCTGGCCATCGGCTCGGTCATGCGCCAGACGAAGGAGCGCGTCCCGTCGTCGTAGCGCACTGTCTTGACGAGCTGTCCGTTGGCGACGGCGATCAGCGGCGCGGGGACGGTCAGGCGAAACTCGTAGGTGGCGCGGTCGCTGGGGTGATCGTTGCCGGGGAACCAGGTGCGCGCGCCATCCGGCTCGTTGAGCGTGAAGACCTGATTGCTGGCGAAGAACATGCCGATGTCGAAGAAAGGCATGAAGCGGCTGCGGAAAGGCTGCGGTCGGGCGTCGTAGGCGATCTCGGCGCGAAACTGAGTCCCGTAGTCCAGCGGGGCGGGCAGCGCGATGATGAGCTTGTCTCCCTCAAGCGTAAAGGGGGCGTCCTCGCCGTTCACCAGCACGCGCTGGATGTTCAGGCTGTGCGCATCCAGCGCGAAGCTCGCCAGGCGGTGCATGGTCGCGCGGATGGCGAGGACCGCGCTGCCCTGCAGGGTGCCCGCGCGTGGGTCAATGACCAGATCGAGGGCGACGTGCTGCACATCAATGCCGCCGTTGCCCAGGTCGGGCGCGAGCGGGTCGCCGCGCGTCAGTGGCCCGGCCACCGGCACGGTGACGGCGCGGCTCAGCACGGTGGCCAGGGCTGTGCTGAGCAACTCGTCATTGGCCGCGTAGAGCGTGTGCAGCCATACGGCGGCAGGCGTGACCCAGGTGCCGGGCGTGTCGAGAGAATCGGCGGGCCGCCAGGCCAGCCCGATCACATCGCCTGTCTGCGCGTCCAGGATCGGCGCACCGTCGAGGATGCTGTTGGCGGCGAGCAGCACGCTGGGCACGCGCCAGGGAACGCCCAGGCTGGAAGCCTCAACGGACGGGCGAAGCGCGGGCGCACCAATGGCGAGCGTGTACTGCGCGATGACCGGGCGCTCGCCGGCGCGGCGCGTGGGGGCGAGCACGGGCTGCTCCGCGCGGGTTGGCTCGGCGCTGAGGCGGGCGGGCGCGATGCCCAACCCGGCCAGGACATCGGCGTCAACGGCCAGCAGCGCGATGTCGTGTTCGCGGCTGGCGTAAATGAGGCGCTTCACGGGCACGGAGGAATCGTTGACTCCCTCAGCAGCCAGCGGGAAGACGACTGCTGCGCTGCTCAGCCGGGCGAAGGGTGTGCAGGTGGAGTCCGCCTGGGTCAGCGGCAGCCAGCGCCCGGCGCAGTCGGCCAGGCCCAGCAGGTCTTCGCCGGGATCGCGCCGCCCGTCGTGGTCGTAGGTCGTCACCTGGCGGCTCGGCGACAGCAGCGACTCCGGATTGGTGTAGCGGTCGCCGTCGAGCGTCCAGGCGTGCCAGGTGGTCAGCAGCAGCCCGTCGCCCAGGTACACGCCATAGTGCGCCAGGGAGTCAGCCGCGCCAGGGAAGACGATCCCCGCCAGCGCGCTCTGGGGCAGG
>CAZTPJ010000170.1:0-2233 GCA_964614515.1 uncultured Phycisphaeraceae bacterium
AGCAGGTGCGTCTCGCTGAGCTTCCACATCGCCTGCCACAGCCCGGCGAGTTCGGCGCCGGCGATCCGCGTCAGGCCGTCCCGGATCACGATCTGCGACAGTGGCACCACGACCGCGGTCGTCGCCGCCATCAGCCCGAAGCCGGCCAGCGAACGCGCGGCGCGACGGTCGATGCGCCCGACGAGATCGCGCCAACGGCTGCGCCAGGCGCGCCGGAAGACCACGGCCGTGATCACGCCGCACAGCGCCTGGCCGATCGGCAGCGCGATCAGGCCGCCGAACAGGCCGAAGCGCAGCACCAGCAGGGCCGCCGCGCCGACGCCGGCGAGGCTGCCGAGGATGGTCGCGGTGACGAACGCGTCGACGCGCTTGAGCCCGCTGAGCGCGGCCAGCAGCACGGTGTTGACGGCCAGCAGCGCCGAGCTCGCCGCCAGCCACGGCAGCACGCCGCGCAGCGCGGCGTCGCCGAGCACGCCCTCGGCCAGTGCAGGGCCGAGCACCAGCACCAGCAGCGCCGCCGCGCCGGCGCCGACCAGGCCGAGCGTCAGTGCCGTGCGCCAGACCGCGGCCTGGACCTGCGGCGCGCGGCCGTGCTCGGCGGTCAGCTTCGTCACGCCGGGTCCGAAGATGCCCCCCGCGGCGGCGCCGACCATCGCCGTCAGGCTCTGGAACTGGCCGATGACGCCGAAGCCGGCCGGACCGACGTAGACCGCCAGCAGCTTGTTCAGCGCGAGCCCGGCCGCCAGCCGCACGGCCGTGGCGGCGCCGTTGAGCGCGGTGGTGCGCGCCAGGCTCATCGCGCACCCCCCACCGGCCGGGGCGCCAGGGACTCAGGCAAAGGCATCGATGGCGTCGACGACGCGGTCGACGTCCTCGAGGCGCATCGTCGGCCCCATCGGCAGGCTCAGGACCTCCCGGTGCAGCGCTTCGGCGATCGGGAACGACCCCGCTGCGAAGCCCAGCGCCGTGTAGGCGGGCTGCAGGTGCGGCGGCACCGGGTAGTGGATCACGGTGCCGATGCCGCGCTGCGCCAGCGCTGCGGCCAGCGCGTCGCGCCGCGGGTGGCGGATCACGAACAGGTGCCAGGCGCTGTCGCCGTGCGGGGCGACCTGGATCGGTCTTGCCGGCCCGGCCTGCAGGCGCTGCAGGTAGCGCGCTGCGACGGCCGCGCGCCGCGCGTTGTCCTCGTCCAGCCGCGGCAGCTTGGCACGCAGCAGCGCGGCCTGCAGCTCGTCCAGGCGCGAGTTCACGCCCAGCACCTCGTTGTGATACTTGCGCCGCGAGCCGTAGTTGCGCAGCACGCGGATGCGATCGGCCAGCGTCGGGTCGTCGGTGGTGACGGCACCGCCGTCGCCGAGCGCGCCGAGGTTCTTGCCGGGGTAGAAGCTCCAGGCGACGGCATCGCCGTGGGCGCCGAGGCGTCGACCCTGGTAGCGCGCCCCGTGAGCCTGGGCCGCGTCCTCGACCACCTTCAGCCCGTGTTCGCGCGCCAGCGCCAGGATAGGCGCCAGGTCGGCCGGCTGACCGTACAGATGCACCGGCATCAGCGCGCGCGTGCGCGGGGTCAGCGCGGCGGCGATGCGTGCCGGGTCGAGATTGGCGGTCGCCTCGATCGGCTCCACCGGTACCGGCGTGGCGCCCACCTGGCTGACCGCGAGCCAGGTCGCGATATAGGTGTTGGAAGGGACGATGACCTCGTCGCCGGCGCCGATCCCCAGTGCGCGCAGTGCCAGCGTCAGCGCGTCCAGCCCGTTGGCCACGCCGACGCACTCGCGTGCCCCGCAGAAGGCGGCGTACTCGCGCTCGAACTGCTCGACCTCCTGGCCGAGGATGTACCAGCCCGATCGCAGCACGCGCTCGAACGCCTCGCGCAGCGCTGGCGCGTAGGACTGCTGGATGGCGCCGAGGTCGAGAAAGGGCAGCTTCGTCATGCCGGGCGGCCTTCACCACGGATCGCAGAAGCCCGGTGCCGTGCGCGACTGCGGCGCGAGGAACGGTTCAAGCGCGTTCCTTCGCATGCAGGAATTCGTCGTAGTCGCGGATGTAGTCGGCCGGGTCGTAGTGGTGCGACGCGAAGACGAGCAGGACGGAGTCGGGCGAGTACTTGTACTGGATGCCCCAGACCATCGGCGGCAGGTACAGCCCGGTGTCCAGCGAATCCAGGACGACCTCGACCCGGCGCTGGCCGTCGTCGGCCACCACGGCGCAACTGCCGCGCACGCAGACCAGGAAC
>CAZTPJ010000171.1:0-2144 GCA_964614515.1 uncultured Phycisphaeraceae bacterium
TTGGATCGTCGCGAACCACGTCCATCACAATGGCCAGCTTGGGATCTCGACTCTCGGGCCAGGTCCCACGAAGGTCGAGGGCAATGAGATCGCCTACAACAACACCGCGGGCTTCTCGGAAGGCTGGGAGGCGGGAGGAACCAAGTTCATCAGGACCGATGGCTTGGTGGTACGGCACAACTTGGTGCATAACAACCAGGGACCAGGTCTGTGGACTGACATCGACAACATCCGGACCCTCTACGAGCACAACGTCGTGAGAGACAACTCACATACTGGGATCTTCCACGAGATCTCGTACGACGCCGTGATCAGGTTCAATCAAGTAATCGACAACGGGATAGGAGCACGTATACGTCTTTGGGGCCGGGATCCTGGTGGCGAACTCTCGCAATGTCCTAGTGCAAGGGAATCTGGTCACGGGCAATTGGAACGGCATCGTTGGACTACAGCAGCAGCGCGGCAGCGGAACCCATGGTCCCTGGGAACTCAGCGGACTGAGAGTCATCAACAACGAGGTCGAGATGGGCTACCACTCCGAGGGCGTTAGCGGGGATGGCCGTCGCGGCATCGCAGCCGTCACTGGTGTTGTGCAGGATGCCGGCTTCCACGAGATCTTCAGTCGCGACTACGCCAACCTGTTCGTAGGCAACAGTTACGCGGTGAGCAACGTCGACCGCAACCACTTCGCCTGGGGCAACTCGTGGATCGATTTCGAGTCATGGCAGCGCTGCGACGGAGATCTGGCTAGCTGGGAGGGATGCGAACAAGACTCGACTGGTGAGATTCGCGCGCGTGGTCGTTGACTGGGCGCAGTCGCTGGGTTAGCGGTCTCTCGTGAGCGATGAGCACGAGGGCTGCGCCCACCACCACCCAGAACCAGATGCCGCCCTGGGGACCTTCCAGATAGACGTCGAAAGATGCGTTCACCAGGAAGGCGGCCCCATAGGCCAAGAACCATACCGCCAGGCGGCGCGAGCGATCAGATGATGCTCGTAGGGCCACCGCGATCAGCCCGATCGCAACCGTCATCAGTAGAACGAACCACGCGATCAGGCCGATCAGGCCGCTGCGGGCCAGTATCGTCACGTGGACGCTGTGCGGGCTACGGAGCGAGCCGTCAGCCTCGACCTGATAGCCATCGGCGTCCGCAAGGTTGATGCCGTAACCTTTCCCAAACCAACGATACGGCCCGAAGACGGTGTAGTCGACAACGTCTTCCCACCAGTCGACGCGCCAGTTCTTGGTGCCGTCGACATCGTCGACGCCGGTCGACTGAACTGTGCTCAGGAGCCGCCCGACTATCCCGGCAACGGAGATGCTGCGTCCGCGTTCTGTCTCCAGCTCGAACTGAAACCCCGCCGCTAGCACCAACGCCACGACTCCGATCACCAGCGGCTTTCCGAATCGGCTTGCGGGCCTAAACAGAACCACCAGTGCCATCGCCGCCAAGACCGAGACCATGCCGCCGCGACTCTCACTGACCATCGCGAACGAGAGCCACCAGAGGACCCAAACCATCCACTCTACGAGTGGACTGACAAGGCCTCGCAACGACTGCCTGCCCAGACCCAACAACACGAACGCCGCTATGCCAGCCAGGTGAACGCCGACGTCACCGGTCTTCAGGAGCAGAATCGGCACCGGGGCGTGTGCATGTTCGGGGACAAGGTCCGGCGCCAAGCGTTGGATGTTCATGAGTAGCGGCACGAACAGAAGAAACCACGGAAGTATGGCGGCGTAACGCCTCTCAGCGGCCTCCAAGGTGCGGGCGTCAGCGAGACTCAGTATCGCGACGGCGAAGATGCTATAAGCCCAGAGAACTCCATCCCTGAGCGCGTCGATTCCGAACTCACCGAGAAACGGGATGGTGCTTGCCGCTCCCACCAACTGGTGCGCCAACACCGCCACCGTTGCCCCGACGCGCAGGAAGCGACTCAAGCGGCCCGCCGCGAGCATCGCCACCACGACCACCGCGAACACCACCTCGCCTATGAACACCGGCGGGAGGCCAACGTAGGCAAACCCTCTCCCACCGAATGCGTAGCCGATCAGAAGGACCGTGAGACCTACGCCGGCGACGCTCGGCAACCGCGTGCGGAAGTATGCGACGATGGCCGCGAGCAAGCACGATGTCGCCAGAG
>CAZTPJ010000172.1:0-2124 GCA_964614515.1 uncultured Phycisphaeraceae bacterium
CAAGGGCGTCGGTGGTGACTTCATCGAACAGGCCTTTGACTTCCTGTTCGATCAGGGCGCGGACGCGCTCCTCTCGCCCCGGCACGCCGGGCGTTTCGCAGAGTCGCTTGAGCAGGTCGATGTTGAGTGATGACGATGATTTTGTGGTTGCCATGGGAGTGAGGGTAGGTGCATGATTCCAATCGGGCAATCGGCAAGGTTTGTCGAGCGCGGCGAGGGTCGGCGCGGCCGTGGCGCGGGCGATCGAGATGAAGAGAGGCATGAGGCATCGGGCATGGGCGATGGGGCGTATGTGTGGCGCGTACGATGAATCATGACGCGAACTTCGCCGATGTTGTCGCTGCATGTGGAAGCCGAGGCGCTGGTGTGGCCGTATGGCCCGGAGGCGGTGGAAGTTGTCGCGACGTTTGGGGAACTCGAGATTGAGTACGCGGCGCTGCGGAAGCAGTGCGTCGTGCTCGATCAGCCGCAGCGCGGCGTGCTGCGCATCACCGGGGCCGATCGCTTCGAGTTTCTTCAGCGCATGTTGACGCAGGATCTGCGAGGGTTGCAAGAGGGGGGGGCACGCGCGACGTTCTGGCTCAATCGCAAGGGGCGCATCGACGCCGACATGATGGTCGTGCAGACGCCCGAGGCGACACTGCTGGATGTGGATGTTCACGCGGCCGTGCGGACCAAAGCGGGACTTGAGGCGTTCATCATCGCCGATGATGTTGTGATTGAGGATCTAGGCGAGTCGATGCATCGACTCGCGCTGCATGGACCGACAGCGCTGGATGTGCTTGGTCGGGCGAGCGATATAACCTGGGGTGAATGGCCGCTACGGCCGGGGGGGACCTGTGGCGTCCGCCTCGCCGGACATGATGCCGCAGTGTATCGTGACGATGCGACGGGGGAGGTTGGGCTGGAACTCATCATGGACTCGGGGCATGCGCTGGCGGCGTATCAGGCGCTGATCGGTGCGGGCGCGCGTCCGGCGGGGTGGCATGCGTTCAACATCGCGCGGCTTGAGGCTGGACGGCCTATATATTACATTGACTTCGGGCCTGACTCTCTTCCACACGAGACGGGGATCATCCGCGATCGCGTGAGTTTTACGAAGGGTTGTTATCTCGGGCAGGAAATCGTGGCGAGGCTGGAGGCGCGAGGCACGCCAAAGCAGATTCTGCGGGGCCTGCGCCTCGCCGGCGACACGGCGCTGGATGAGCGCGGAGAGCCGCGGCAGGCGGAGACCGGCGCGGCGGTTTTGAACACGGCCGGCGAAGCGATTGGCGCCGTCACGAGTTCGTGCGTGAGTCCGATGCTGGGGTCGACGGCGGTGTGCTTCGCGATGATGAAGTTCGCGGCGGCAACGCCGGGAGCGGTCGTGCGTGTGGAAGCGCAGGCTGCGATGGTTGAGGCTGTGGTGCAGGATTCGCTGGTGTTCTGGAGGCGGGCGTAAGTTTGCATAAGAAGCCCGACCGTGCGGGAGAGTCTGGAATGCGCGCAGGGTTGAACGGTCGTGCATCGCTCCCCGCCGTCACAGGTCGCTACGTTAAGTCGGTTCTTGTTTGGCGCTTGCGGTGACGAACGGCGGCTGCGGGCCATGCAACGCAACTGTGCGCGGCGAAGCCCTTCCTGACGATCGGGCCTCTTATGTGGCGGCACGGGCAAGCCTGAAGGCTTGCCCATGCCACGCCCTGGCAGGAGGCATCGAAGTCGCCTACAGCGACTTCGATGGCACGCAATCGGGAGCCCTTCCTTATGGTCGGGTTTCTTATATGCGCCGATAGATGAGTTCCATGTCGTTGTCGATGCGTTTCGCGCGGCACAGGCGTAGGCGCCGTGCGGCCGTGAGGGATTCGACAATGCGTCCGGTCTGCACGGCCTGCGCGAGGTCATCGCCGAGGAGCATGGGCGCGATGTGGACGATGCACTCGTCGATGAGATCGGCGGCGAACATCGCGCCAAGTAGCCCCGGCCCGGCCTCGACCAGAACGTTGGCGACGTGATGTCTCTCGGCGAGCGTGCGGAGCATGACGGCCAGATCGATGGCTCGCCCGGATGCGGGTGTCGGGAGGATCTCCGCGCCCGCGGCTTCGATTGCGCGACGTTTGTCGCGGGTGATGTCGGCCGTGGCGAGCG
>CAZTPJ010000173.1:0-597 GCA_964614515.1 uncultured Phycisphaeraceae bacterium
ATCTTCATATCTGGAGCGGCAGGATCGGTACCGCAATGAGAGCAAGGGGGACGAACTCGTTCGGCGCCGCGGGCTTCACGGTTGTCGAGCTACTCATCACGTCTGCGATCTTCGTCGTGATCCTTGGCGCGATCGGTGGGCTGCTGGTCAGCAGTACTCGAGCGTACGGAGTGACCGCGGCCCGGAGCGATGCCATTCAGGACTCGGAAGCCGTTCTGCAGTTGATGCGTTACGAGGTAGCCATGGCCGGCTACCGTGGCATCGGCGCGGCCACCTACGACAGACCGTTCACGACCGGGGGAGCGGAGTCGATCGTCGTTCATCGGACCCCGGATGGCGACGAGTTGACGATGCGCTACTTCGAGGATCGCTATCTGGGAAGCGGTGACACCGGTGAGAGGGTCGTCACGTTCCGAGTGGACAGGCAAGACAACACCTTGGTTCGAGTGGAAGGCCGCCCTGGCGGCACCGGAACCACATTCACCACGGAACTGCTGGTAGGCAACATCGCCCACATGGAAGTCGTTGAGCTCGTGGACCGGTTCCGGGACCGCTTCAGCATCGACTCGCTGATAGCCAATCCCAGTTCGGGTCCAG
>CAZTPJ010000173.1:607-2035 GCA_964614515.1 uncultured Phycisphaeraceae bacterium
TCTGCTGCTGCCGTGAGACGAGACTCCGGATTCGTACTGGTGACCAGCCTGCTGGTCCTGGTCGTTCTGACCGGCCTTGGAGTCGGGGCCTACTTCTTAACGAACATGAACCTGAGGATCGCCGAGAACACCAGGAGCGCCGCCATCGCGCACTACAACGCCCATGAGGGCCTCGATGTGGCGCTACTGATTCTGGCGCGCGAGTACCACGAGCGCGCCGACGGTTCGTGGCCCTCGTTCGCTGAGCTGACTGCCCGGACACCGGCGGATGCCGAGTACGAGTTCACTGCGCTTGACCTCGACCCCGCTAACGCCGAGGGGTTTCAGGAGGAAGGAACCGTCACTGTGGTCGGCTACGGTCCCAGGAACGCCCGCTATGAGACCGGAGCGCGCTTCCGCGGCGAGGTCACCACGGTGCCGGTAGATTACGAGGGAGACCCGCTGTTCGGAACCGGTTGGGTGACTGATTCGCACATCGCGATCAACGGCAACACATCGTTCAGCATCCCCCTCTGGGCCGGCGGCAACTTGGTCGCCAACTCGACTCGTGTATTGGCGTCTGTGGGCAACTTCGCCCACTCGGGATTCGTTGGAGGAAGCCACGCGACCTGCCGGATTCACAACCAGAGTGGGATCCAGTGCAACAGCGGCCAGACTCCTCCGGAAGTACCGACCTTCGTGTTCGAGGCCCAACTCGCGGAGTTGCGAGATGAGGCGCCGGCCGGTTGCGCCTACACCCTGGCAGACGGAGCCTCTGCGACGGTCAGCGCCACTCTCTACCAGAACAACACCATCTGTATCGGCGAGAACTCGAGTCTTACTCTCACCGGAGCCGCCTCGAACACCTACGTCTTGGGTCCACGCACCTCCTCGGTCGACCTGCGAGGCTCTTCGACACCTTACGGCGGCCCCGACGGTGTCGGCCTGAAGGTCGCCGCCGGCACCATCACCTACACGAACACTCCCAGCTTCGCAGGCAGCAATACCTTCTTCAGCGCGTCGAACCAGCTGATTCCTTCCGCATCCGCGGCGACCATCACCGGGGGGATCGTCGCGACCCTGTTTGGCTCCGAGGGCGGCATCAAGATCGCAGTGAACGGCGGGAACGACGGCGGCCGCGTACTCAACGCCATCCTGTGGGCCAACGGTTCAGTGTGCAAGCAAGGGAACGGTGGCCTGAGCTTCAACGGGACCGTCCTCGCGAAGGGCCTGAACAACACCTTGGGCAACCCCTGTGAGCTGGGCATCTACTGGAACGGCGGCGGTGGTGGAGCGATAGCCGGTGTCTCCAACACGAACATCCCGAATGCCGGTGGCAGTACCAACAGCCCCTATGCGGCGGCCGGTATCCGAGTGCTGGCACGCCGGCCATGACCTCCGGGGTGCCGGCGCCTTCGAGCGTCATCGTCTCGTCCATGCGCTGAGTCT
>CAZTPJ010000174.1:0-2021 GCA_964614515.1 uncultured Phycisphaeraceae bacterium
CTGGACTTCAGGGCGCGGTCAGGTTCTCGCGGTAGCCGCCCGGGCGGTACGGCGACTGGATGCTGTTCGGGTCGAGGTACTCGGCCGGCCAGACGTTGCCGAGGTTCTCGTAGAAGTGGAACGCCTGGTTGATGAGCGGCGTGACCGGCAGCTGCTCGGCCATCAGTTCGGCGCGTTCGTTGAAGATCGCAACGCGAGCATCGAGGTCGAGGGTGGTCGACATGCGAGTGGACAGCGCATCGAGGAGGATCTCCCACGACTGGGCGGTGGAGGCATCCTTGTTCCACGCGTTGAGGTTCTGGCCGAGGCCGAACACGTTGTAGGCGTGGGGGTTGTCCATGTCGCCGCCGGCGAGGCCCCAGATCTGGGCGTCGTAGTCGACGAGGCCGTCGATCGCGTCGCCCCAGATCTCGACCGAGACTTCGCGGGGGTTGATCGCGACGCCGTACTCAGCAGCGGTCTGCGAGATGATCAGCGCGAGCTGACCGCGGCGGTTGTTGCCCGAGTTGAAGTTGAGGTCGAAGGCGACACGGCAGCCGGTGCTCGGGTTGAACAACACGCCGTCCGGGCCCATGTCGGTGAAGCCGATCGACGCGAGCATCGCGACCGCGGTCTCGGGATCGAATTCGATGTCGGCGACCGTGTGGCCGTCGAAGGGAGCGGCGGCAGCCGAGGTCCAGCCCTTGGCCGGGTAGCCGAGGCCGCCCACGGCGCCCTGAACCAGCGAGTCGCGGTCGATCATCAGGTTGATCGCCTGGCGGAAGACGGTGTTGCTGAACATGTCCGCCTTGCACTGGTCGGGGTTGTTGAACGAGTAGGTGATGAAGTCGACCGAGGTGGCCGGGGCGACGTTCGGGTAGACCCTGCCCTGGATGGTGCCCGTGTTGACGGCATCGATGACGGCGCGGAGGCGGTCGGCGTTGTCGGGCCAGTAGGCGCTCGACTGACCGGTCACGACGCGCGCGAGGATCGCGTTCGCGTCCTGCGAGATCGTCACGATCCAGCGGTCAGGGCCGGGGAGGCCACTGCCGTCGGCGGCCTGGACGAAGTCACCGTACATGGGGTTGCGCTCGAAGACGAGGCGCTCGCCGGTGCGGACTTCGGTGAGGAGGTACGGGCCGCCCGAGACGAGCTCGGAAGGCGGGGTGTCGATGCCCCAGAGGGCCTGGATGCCGGCGGCGCCTTGTGCCTCGTAGACGGGCATGAAGATGTGGGCCGGCACGGTGCCGCAGTCCTTGGTCGCGAGCGAGTTGACGAACGGCTGAGGCAGCGTGAGGCGCATCGAGTAATCGCTGAGCTTCTCGAAGGTGACGGGGTCACCGCCGATATGGGTGCAAACGTACGAGTTCGCTCCCAGGTCGGGGTCGCCGATGATCGTGCGGGCGGCGATCACGTCGTCGATGGTGATCTCGACGCCGTCGGACCAGTACCAGCCCTGCTTGACGGTGATGATGAAGTCCTGGTCAGGAACGAGTTCCTCGACGCTCTCGGCCCAGTAAAGGTTCCAGTTGCCGTCCGCGTCGCGGAAGGAGCGAGTGCCGAGCCAGTCGCGGTAGGTGAAGGCCGGTCCGGCGAACATGCCGAGGACCGCGACTTCGGTCGCGTTGCTCGAGAGGACCGTGTTTAGGGTCGTGAAGTCGGAGAAGGTATCCTCCAACACTTCGCCGCCGTAGGTGATGGTCGGAGCGTACTCCGGCCCGTACACGTAGGGCTGGGCCATCGCCGCGCCGAACAGGGTTAGGGCGGCGATACCGATGATCAATCTCTTCATTCTGCCTCCAAGTAGTTGCCGTCTTCGGAGACCCGTCGGCCTCCGCGTCCAACAGAAGGCCCGTGCGGAACGCTGGGCTGCCGGTCAGTGCCGATCAAGCTTGCCGAGCCGTACGGGGAAACACCATGTGGGCAGTAGACCACCCGATTCAGCTTCACCCACATCGTCATTGAAGTTACAACGCCTGGTGGTCGCGGTCAATGAGCAGGGAACGCGGTCGCGACCACTCATCTGGCAGTGGACGCCCTGC
>CAZTPJ010000175.1:0-1241 GCA_964614515.1 uncultured Phycisphaeraceae bacterium
GAGCCGCCAGGGATCTGTTGGCGAAGGGAAGCCATAGATGCCCAGACTCCGGTTCGTCAGCTACATCATAGCCTTCGCCATCAGCACCGTCGCCTTCGGGCAACGACCCCTCAACCCTCCCAACTACTTCGCTTTCCAGTTGCCGTCGTTGGCGGCCGGCGAACTGCTGGAGGGGGAGTTGTCCGCGTCGGATGGCCAGAACTTCAAGGACGGCAGTTACCTAGATCTGTACAGCTTCCAGGGCATGCGGGACGATCTCGTGACGATTATCGTCAACAGCGGCGAGTTCGACCCCTTCCTGTCGGTCTACGATCCGAGCGGTTCGTTGCTAGCCACCAATGACGATTACTATCAGGGTGCCGGGACGGACGCCGGTGTCGAGCTTCGGTTGCCCATGGCCGGGAGGTACCTGGTGGTGGTCAGTGGTTACTCCCAGTACGACCTCGGCAGGTACTTCATCGAGCGAGTCGATTCCGCACCGGCCGCAGCCATGCCCACGGCCCCGCTGCCCGTGCCGGGAGTCTTGGAGTCCTCGATCACCGTCGAGATGCCGCTTCTTGGAAGCTTCCCCGGTGGCGGCACCGAGTACTTCGCGCTCGAGATCACGTCTCCCGCATTCCTGCAGATCTCGATGAGCTCCTGGGAGATTGACGCGCTGCTCACGCTCTTCGCGGAGGACGGCGAGGTGGTGGCGCAGAACGACGACTTCGAAATGACCTCCGACGCACGGTTGTTCGTCGAGTTGGAGCCCGGCAGCTACGTCTTGGCGGCTTCCAGCTACTTCCCCGGTGAGAGCGGCGCCTACACGCTCGAGGTCAGACGTTTCGTCGAGACCAACTAGTCGACCTAGGCTCGTTTACAGTCTCGGCAACCTCGACACCCCCGCACGCTGCACGTCGAGAGCGCGCACGCGGTTAGTCTTACGGCAGCGCGATGCCGGAACCCGAGACAACCAGCGGGCTGTTCGTAGCGGCCGTCGAAGAGCCGCTGGCTGCGCGCATGCGGCCACGGACGCTAGACGAGTTCGTGGGTCAGGAGCGGATCGTCGGTCGTGGCCGGCTCCTTCGAAGAGCCATCGAGGCTGACCAACTCAGTTCGGTCATCTTCTACGGCCCGCCCGGAACCGGAAAGACGACGCTTGCCAGGGTCATCGCGAACACCACCAAAGCGCGGTTCACCGCACTGAACGCCGTGCTCGCTGGCGTGAAGGACATCCGCGAAGCCGTCGCGGCAGCGCAGCG
>CAZTPJ010000175.1:1251-1983 GCA_964614515.1 uncultured Phycisphaeraceae bacterium
GCAGCGAGAGCTCACCGCCGGACGGCGCACGATCCTGTTCGTGGACGAAGTCCATCGCTTCAACAAGGCACAGCAGGACGCACTTCTCCCGTGGGTCGAGAACGGCACCGTGATCCTGATTGGCGCCACCACGGAGAACCCCTACTTCGAGGTCAACAAGGCGCTCGTAAGCCGTAGCCGTATCTTCGAGCTAACGCCCCTGGAGTCGTCCGACCTCGAGCGTGTTCTGGAGCAGGCCCTCGAAGACGCTGAACGCGGCTACGGACGCCTGGAGGTCCGGGTGGCCCCGGACGCTCGCGATCATCTCGTCAACGTCGCGAACGGCGATGCGCGAGCGCTCTTGAACGCTCTTGAGTTGGCCGTGACCACCACTCCAGCCGGCGAGGACCGGGTGATCGAAGTGACCCTTGAGGTTGCCGAGGAGTCGATCCAGCGCCGGGCCGTGCTCTACGACAAGGAAGGCGATGCTCACTTCGACACCATCAGCGCCTTCATCAAGAGCGTGCGCGGATCGGATCCGGATGCTTCTCTCTACTGGCTGGCCAAGATGGTCTATGCCGGTGAGGATCCCCGCTTCATCCTCAGGCGACTCCTCGTCCTGGCCAGCGAAGACGTTGGGCTGGCTGCTCCTGACGCTCTGGCCGTCGTGGCGTCGGCCGCTGCGGCTTACGACTACGTCGGCATGCCGGAGGGGCGCTACCATCTCGCTCAGGCGACGCTGTACCTGGCAAC
>CAZTPJ010000176.1:0-1949 GCA_964614515.1 uncultured Phycisphaeraceae bacterium
GTGAGCCTCTTCCCTGTCACTAAGACTGAGTGACGGCGCTGCGCGCAGCGAGCTCGCACCGCTGACCATCCCTGACCGGCTGGGGTACCCACCCCAGCCGGTTCTTGGAGTTGCCCTTGACTGCATATCTGACACGCAGACTCGCAGGCTTGATCCCGCTCTTGCTCGGGGTCACGTTCCTGATATTCCTGCTCACCCGCGTCATCCCCGGCGATCCAGCAGTGGCCATGCTGGGCGAGCGCGCCGCCCCCAACCTGGTGGAACGATTGCGCCGCGACATGGGCCTCGACAGGCCGCTGTTCCTGGACCTGGAGGGTTACCGGGAGAGTGGCGAACTGAGCAGCCTGTTCGACTCGCAGTACATCGACTACATGAGCAAGCTGGTCAGAGGCGATTTGGGGCGCTCCGTACTGACGCTGGTGCCTATCAGCCAGAGCCTGAGGCACCGCTTCCCTGCCACCATCGAGCTGGCGGTGGCGGCCATGCTCTTGGCCGTGCTCATCGGCATACCTGCCGGCACCTGGGCTGCCCGCAAGCGCGGCACCCTCTCGGACACGGCCGTCACGTTCGTGGCGGTGATCGGGGTGTCGTTCCCGGTGTTCTGGCTGGCCATCATCCTCATCTATGTCTTCGCCGTGCTGCTGGGGTGGCTGCCACCCTCGGGCCGACTATCGACCACCGTCTCCATCCAGCAGGTGACTGGCTTCTACGTGCTGGACGGCGTCATCACCGGCAACTACAGGGGGGCGCTCGACGCCCTCAAGCACTTGATACTGCCTGCGGTAGCACTGGGCACCATCCCCCTGGCGATCGTGGTGCGCATGACCCGTTCGTCCATGCTCGAGGTGCTGGGGCAGGACTACGTGCGAACGGCGCAGGCCAAGGGCGTCAGCGAGGGCAAGATCATCCGCAAGCACGCCTTGAGGAACGCTCTACTGCCGGTGGTCACCGTCATCGGCCTGAGTTTCGGCTCGCTCCTCTCCGGTGCCATCCTCACGGAGACCGTGTTCAGCTGGCCCGGCATCGGTCGTTGGGTGTACGACGGCATCACCGCCCGCGACTACCCCATCATCCAGGCAGGGGTGCTGTTCGTGGCCATCATCTTCGTGATGGTGAACCTACTGGTTGACCTCACCTACCCCCTCATCGACCCGAGAATCCAGTACTCATGAGCGTTCCGGGAGCCTTGACCAACGTGGACCACGCCGAGCCCAAGCGAGGCTCCGGCAAGCTCCGGCGCTTCTTCCGGCACCCCACCGGCGTCCTCGGTTTGGCCATGGTGGTGTTCCTGGTGCTGGTGTCACTGCTGGCGCCGCTACTCAAGCCGTACGACCCGGGCAGCGACCGCGACCTACGGGCCCGGCTGGCGCCGCCCAGCGCCGAGCACCTGTTCGGCGCGGACGAGCTGGGCCGCGACATCTTCACGCGCGTGCTGCACGGCGGCCGCATCAGCCTGCAATCGGGGCTGCTGGCGGTAGCGTTCGCTTCCTTACTCGGCACGCTGCTTGGTGTGCTGGCAGGCTTCGTGGGCGGCCGGGTGGACGTCGTCATCATGTGGACGGTGGACCTGTTGCTGGCGTTCCCAGGCATCCTGCTGGCCATCGCCATCGTGGCCACCTTGGGACCGAACCTCACCAATGCGCTTCTCGCGATAGCCGTCACGCAGGTGCCCATCTTCACGCGCATCATGCGCTCGGCCGTCATGCAGGTGAAGGAGGCCGAGTACGTGCAGGCCTCTCGAGCAGTGGGCTCGAGAGCCACGCGGGTGGTGCTGAAGCATGTGCTGCCCAACTCGCTGGCGCCCCTCATCGTTCAGCTGACGCTAAGCATCGGCACGGCCATCTTGGACGTCGCCGCGCTGGGGTTCCTAGGCCTGGGGGCTCAGCCACCTACCCCCGAGTGGGGCCTCATGATCCGCGACGGCTTCTCGCAGTTCCTGCGGGCACCGT
>CAZTPJ010000177.1:0-1883 GCA_964614515.1 uncultured Phycisphaeraceae bacterium
GCCCGAAGAGCAAGCACGAGATTCGGGCGCAACTCGTTGAGGTGGTCAAGCAGCGGTTCTTTGGCGGCGCGAAGGAGTCTGACACGCAGGACACGGCCATCCAGAGCGATGGCCATGGCACGCGGGACGATGCACCTCGCGAGCGAACTCCACGGCCGTTGCGGTATCTGCGGGTTGGCGGGGTGATTGATGATGCTGTGGTGTCTCGCGTGCGTGGGTTGGGGATCGCGGGGGTGCATCTGGAGCGCGTGGCGGTGCGACAGATTCCGGGCACGGAGGCCGGGTCGATCGTGGGCAAGGTGAACGTGGATCACAAAGGGGTGCTCGGCGCGGAGCGGCTGATGGATGAGGCGCTGCGCGGGCGCGATGGGCGGATCACGTATATCCGCGATGCGTGGGGACGGCCGCTCTGGATCGAAGTGGATCAGATCACACCCGAAGAGCGCGGTCGCGATGGGCGGCTGTCGATTGATCTGGAGATTCAGCGGATCGTTCGCGAGGAGTTGTGGCGCGGCGTTGAGGAGGCGGATGCGGCCGGGGGGCGGGCGGTGGTGGTTGATCCGCATTCGGGCGAAGTGCTGGCGATGGTGGATCTGGTGCGCGAGGTGCCGGGGCTGGTGGAGTATCCGTGGGTTCCCAATGAACTGCGGCGGACATCGGTGGATCGTGCGCCGGAGATGTTCGAGGCGCGGTATCGCACCATTCATCAGAGCAGGAGTCAGGAAGGGGAGATGGGCACAGGCGAGTCGCCCGTGCCACCGATTGATCCCGCGCTCGCACGCAATCGGTGTGTGGAGGATGTGTATGAACCAGGCTCGACGTTCAAGTCGTTTGTGTGGGCGGTGATTCTCGATGCGGGCAAGGCCGTGCCGGAGGAGGTCTTTGACACGGGCGGGGGCACATGGCGCACGCGCTATGGGCGGATCATCAAGGATGTCACGCGGCGCAGGACGATGACGTGGCACGACGTGCTGGTGAACTCGTCGAACATCGGCATGACGCAGGGCGCTGAGCGCCTTTCGTTCCGCCAGTTGCATGACGCGGTGCGATCGTTCGGCTTTGGATCATCAACGAAACTGGGTCTGCCGGGCGAGACGGGCGGGATCGTCACGACGAGCAAGGCCTGGGGCAAGTACACGCAGACGTCGGTGAGTTTCGGGCATGAGGTGGCGGTGACGCCGGTGCAGATGGCGCGGGCGTTTTGCGTGTTCGCGCGCGAGGGTGAACTGGCCGGGACGCTGCCGACGCTTACGCTGGCCGTACGCGAAGATACGCCGCGACATCTCGCCAGGCCGACGATCGTGCATCGGACGATGTCTCCGCGCACGGCCATCATCACGCGCCACGTCCTCGCCGATGTGGTTCCCGGCATTGATGAGAAACTCGCGCGGCGCGATCCGCCGGAGACCGGCTGGCGATATTCAATGTTCGGCAAGTCGGGCACGGCCATGATCCCGCTGGGCAAGGCTCCCGAGGGTCATCGGCGTCCGATGGGCACGCGCGGGTATTACGAAGGGCAGTACAACTCGAGTTTCATCGCCGGCGCTCCGGTGGAACGCCCGCGACTGGTCATGCTGGTGGTGATCGACGACCCCGCGCCGGACCTGGTTCGCGGCCGCAGGCACTACGGCAGCGACGTGGCGGCTCCGGTTGTGCGGCGATCGATGGAGCGCGTGCTGCCGTATCTGGGCGTGAGGCCGGATGTTGAGCCGAAGGCGAGCGGCGACCGAGTCGCGGGGCGGTGAACTTCGAGGTCTGGCCTTGGCGCTGCGTCAGGATGCCGGGCGCCATGGTCTCTCCGAAGGTGTGACCTTGCGGATGGCCTTGCACGCCCGCATGGCTACGGCTGCGCTGAGGCCATGGCCCCCGGTTGACGAAGCGGG
>CAZTPJ010000178.1:0-1583 GCA_964614515.1 uncultured Phycisphaeraceae bacterium
CGGCGGTGACTTGCGCGTATAGCTCGCTGGTGAAGACGTAGATGTCATCGGCGACTCGTTCTCGCTGCATCTCTCGTCAGTATCCTGGTGATGGACGCGAACCGGACAGGTCTGAACAAGTATAGCGAGTCGCCGACTCAGAAGCAAGAAAAGCCCCCTGCCGTAATAGGTCTAAAAATAATCCTCTAGTGGGCTGTGAGCTGGCGGTCGGGCGAAAAAACGCCCGGTGATGGAAGCCGGGCGTGGGATGATGACTCCCGCCATGCCGTGTGCCGCTACGTTTTGAACCTGCTTTCGCAGGTGGGTATCTAGCAGGCACATCGGCTTTGGACGAATCCTAGTGCGTCTGTGCCTTGACCTGGATACCCTGAGTTTGGGTGTTGGCTCAAAACCGATGTGCGGATCACGCGCACGGCAGGGTAGCATCGTTATACCACGCTTCCCAGACCCTGTAAAGGCAGAATCGAGCGCAAGACGTGAGGAGCCGCAGCGACATCACGGAGCATTGTCCTATGTTTTGAGAGAACATTTCCGGTATGATGAGAAAGACTTGTAGCTGTTCGCCAGGGGGCGACAGGCGCGCAGCCGTGTACTGGCAACCCGACGAAATCAAGAGGGGACATGGAGAATCAGCTCAAAATTGACGCACTCGTTCCTGCCGAAATGGCCTACCGTGCCGAGTACGTGGGCGCGGCAAAAGCAGAGATGCCCGCGTTGTCCATGTTCACCCTGGCTGTGCTGGCTGGGGCTTTTATCAGCCTGGGCGCGGTGTTCGCCACCACCATCACCGCCGGCGACGGACTGCCCTACGGCGTGAGCCGCCTGCTCAGCGGGCTGACCTTCTGCCTGGGCCTGATTCTCGTCGTGGTGGCCGGGGCCGAGCTGTTCACCGGCAACAACCTGATCGTCATGGCCTGGGCGGCGGGCAGAGTCTCCACCAGGGCGCTGCTGCGCAACTGGATCATCGTCTACCTGGGCAACCTGGTCGGCGCGCTGGGGACGGTGGTGCTCGTTTTCTGGTCGGGGCAGTATCGCTTTGGCCCGGCGGGCGGCGAAGTCGGGCGGACGGCGCTCAAGATCGCCGCCGCCAAGTGCGACCTGGGCTTCGGGCAGGCGATTGCCCTGGGCATCATGTGTAATGCGCTGGTCTGCCTGGCTGTCTGGCTGACCTTCAGCGCGCGCACCACGGTGGACAAGATCGTGGCCATCATCTTCCCGATCACGGCTTTCGTTGCGGCGGGGTTCGAGCACAGCGTGGCCAACATGTACTTCATCGCGCGCGGGCTGGTCATTCAGGAATTCGATCCGTCGTGGGTGGCCGCCCATGCCGCCGACCTCAATCTGTCTGGTCTGACGGTGCGCGGCTTTCTGGTTGACAACCTGCTGCCAGTGACTATCGGCAATATCATCGGCGGGGCAGTGCTGGTGGCGCTCGTGTACTGGTTCATCTATCTGCGTCCGCGCGGTCGAGGAGGGTAGTTCCGTGAAAGCATATGTGCTGATCAAAGCGCGCACCGGCGAGGTCACGTCAGTCGTTCGCCATCTGCACCGCATCAAGGCCGTGCGCACGGCGGAGATGACTT
>CAZTPJ010000178.1:1593-1848 GCA_964614515.1 uncultured Phycisphaeraceae bacterium
AGCGGGTAGGGCGTGGGGAAATGCTGACGACCGCGTGCGGCGAGACGAAACACATCTCCCATGCGGAGGGGTCATGCGTCGCGGTGTGCTCTGTAGAGACAGCCGGGCCGGCTGTCTGAGGTCGCTGCTGTGGCAGCTTCGCCCCGCTCCGTGATACTGCCGCGCTGCTCAACGGAGCGTTTCAGGTGGCTTCGGGCTGGCGTTGAGAGGCCAGCCCGCATCACGTCCTGCGCAGGAAGCGATTGATCAGCCACG
>CAZTPJ010000179.1:0-1776 GCA_964614515.1 uncultured Phycisphaeraceae bacterium
GGGTAGGGCGAAGGAAAGTCAATCTGACGACCAGCCGTATGGAGCACCAGATGATTGTGCACCTGTAGAACGGTCTCAGTCGCATTCCAATGCTGGAGCGCCGGTAAGATGGTTCCACAGGCTGAGGTCTGCTTGCGTCCTATCAGATTGCGGTCAATCAGGAGCACGCGATAGCCGGTTAACTGGCTGGCAACTGCCAGACCCGCAAAACTGGCACCGACGACGATCACGTCGTAACCCGGCGTTGTAGACCCGGCATGAGACCTTTTCTCTGCCATGGGCGATTCCTCCTGGAAACGCCCCCCTTATGCGGTTGTATAGTCAGCCTGCCGTGGCTCAGGATCGATTCCCGGTGCTGGGGTCTCACCTGCCGCAGACTATTATCAAAAGTGTAAACTCCCTTTCACCGGAAGACATGGGCAATCCTGCGTACAACAGTGTAGGCTTTTTGGCTTAGTAACGAGTGTCCGCCTGTACTCTTTCCCTCATGCAGTGGACAAGTTGCTTCAAATTCGGACAGGTACTCGACCGGAATACGCTAAAGTGCCTATGCCGGTACCCGCAATCCGGCGCTAACCGAGATCGCCATATCCGTATATGCTGAGTTCAATGACCGTGGCCGGTCAAATAGGTTTCCTCACGAAGCAGGAAACGCTTTGCCGGTAGTATTGGGAGAGTTGTATCGGATGTCGTCTCACAAAAAGAACAATGTATCCAAAAGGAACCGCAGACGACCGCGCCAGGCCCGGAAACGGCGGACCACCTTGAAGGCGATGCTGTATGGAGCCATTGTTCTCGTCGTGTTGGGATTAGCAGGTTATTTGTTATGGTCGTCACTTTCTGGGCCAGATTTGCCGCCGATGGAAGGCAATGTGATTGATGTCGCCGCCGACATGTCCGGCTTCAATCAGAATGAAATTCGGGTTAAAGTGAACGAGCCAGTAACGGTTCGTCTCACCAGCCTGGATACGCCGTATCACACCGATGGTGGGGGCAAACATCAATGGGCTGTTGATGAACTGGATGTCGATATTATTGCTCCCCCAAAGGGTTCCAGCTATGCCACGTTCACACCGACCGAGCCGGGAACCTATGAGTTCTACTGCGATATTTGCTGCGGTGGGCGCGCCAATCCGACCATGCAAGGCACACTCATCGTTGAGGCTTAGCCGATGACGACCACACGTTCCCGCCGCATTGCAGTGTTGTCCACGCTGAGCGTAATAGCGCTCGGCGCGATAGCACTCACCGGTTTATGGCATCCTAAAACTGCCGGCACAGCCAGCCAACAGTATTTGCCCAAGGTGACACTGCCAACGGTTCTCGTCGCAGGCGCTGTAGACGGAATCAATCCCTGCGCCTTCACTGTGCTGCTGCTGTTTATCACAGCCATGCTGGCCTCACTCCAGGTCGGCGAGCAAAACGTCAAGAAGCTTCGGATGAGACTGGTCGGGATGGGCAGCATTTACATTGGAGCCGTTTTTCTGACCTATCTGGCTCTTGGTGTGGGCGTGCTGAACTCGCTCGACATCTTTACGCAGAAACATACTCCAGCGCGAATAGCGGCCCTGGTGGCGATCCTGTTTGGGCTGTGGATGCTCAAGGACTTCTTCCTCCCGGATGTTGGTTGGCGGCTGCAAGCGCCGCACCAGGTGGGGAATGTAGCCCGGCAGATGGCCCGAAAAGGCACCCTGCCCGCCCTGGTGCTTGGTGGGTTCCTGATCGGCTTATGCACGGTGCCATGCAGTGGGGCGGTCTATTTGGGTGTTTTGAGTC
>CAZTPJ010000180.1:0-1774 GCA_964614515.1 uncultured Phycisphaeraceae bacterium
CCAATATGACGGAAGATCGGGCGCTTACGAAGTTCCCGGCGCGCTTTCCGCGCGTTTTCTTAGCCAACCAGAGGGCCGGCTGCTAGCGGCTCCGACCCACCCGAGTCGCCCCGCTGCGCCAGACGGCAACGCCCCGGGCGGCTTTTGTCGCCCCCACCCCTTGACTCCGCGCGCGCGCTGAATAAGTTCCCGCACCGTTGCTGTTAGCACTCTCGCCCGAGGAGTGCTAATTCCAAAAAATTTCGGGATTTCAAAGGGTTATGCCTCGCGAGCCGATGGGGAGCGAGGTGGGAAAGCACACTCAGGAGGCAAGATCGGCCATGAAAATCCGACCGCTGCAGGACCGCGTGATCGTCAAGCGCGTCAAGGAAGAGGAGAAGACCAAGGGCGGGATCATCATCCCCGATACGGCCAAGGAGAAGCCGATCGAGGGCGAGGTCATCGCCGTGGGCAACGGCAAGGTGCAGGAAGACGGCAAGCTCCGTCCGCTCGACGTCAAGGCGGGCGACCGCGTGCTGTTCGGCAAGTACGCCGGCACCGAGGTGAAGATCGAGGGCGAGGAACACCTGATTTTGCGCGAGGACGACATCCTCGGCGTCATCGAGAAGTGAACGGGAAGACAGGGAGACGAAAATGGCAGCCAAGGAAATCGCCTATCAAGAGCACGCGCGCACGCTGATCCTGAACGGGGTCAATGCGCTGGCAGACGCAGTCAAGGTCACGCTCGGCCCCAAGGGTCGCAACGTGGTCCTCGAGAAGAGCTTCGGCTCGCCGACCATCACCAAGGACGGTGTGACGGTCGCGAAGGAGATCGAGCTCGAGAACAAGTTCGAGAACATGGGCGCCCAGATGGTGCGCGAGGTCGCGAGCAAGACCAGCGACGTGGCCGGCGACGGCACCACGACCGCCACGGTTCTCGCTCAGGCCATCTTCCGTGAGGGCAGCAAGCTGGTCGCCGCGGGTCACAACCCGATGGAGATCAAGCGCGGCATCGACAAGGCCGTCGAGTCGATCACGGAAGAGCTGAAGAAGATGGCCAAGCAGACCAAGGATCCGAACGAGATCGCTCAGGTCGGCACGGTCAGCGCCAACGGCGACGAGACCGTCGGCAAGCTGCTCAGCGAGGCCATGGAGAAGGTGGGCAAGGAAGGCGTGATCACGGTCGAAGAGGCCAAGAGCGCCGAGACCACGCTGGACGTCGTCGAGGGCATGCAGTTCGACCGCGGCTACCTCAGCCCGTACTTCGTGACCGATCCGGAGCGCATGGAGGCGGTTCTCCAGGATTGCTACGTGCTGCTCAGCGAAAAGAAGATCGGGAACATGAAGGACCTGCTCCCGGTGCTCGAGGCGATCGCGCGGCAGCAGAAGCCGCTGCTGATCATCGCCGAGGACGTGGAGGGCGAGGCCCTCGCGACGCTCGTCGTCAACAAGCTCCGCGGCACGCTGCAGGTCGCCGCGGTGAAGGCGCCGGGCTTCGGTGACCGCCGCAAGGAGATGCTCAAGGACATCGCGATCCTCTCGGGCGGCCAGGTGGTGAGCGAGGAGCTCGGGATCAAGCTCGAGAACGTCACGCTCAGCGATCTCGGCAAGGCCAAGACGATCACGATCGACAAGGAGAACACCACGATCGTCGACGGTGCGGGCAAGAAGGCGGACATCAAGGGCCGCATCGAGACCATCCGCCGCCAGATCGAGGAGACCACCAGCGACTACGACCGCGAGAAGCTCCAGGAGCGCCTCGCGAAGCTCGTGGGCGGCGTGGCCGTCATCAAGG
>CAZTPJ010000181.1:0-390 GCA_964614515.1 uncultured Phycisphaeraceae bacterium
CGTCGCCGACTGGCGTTGCGACTGGGTCGGCATGGGCATCGCCGAGAAGCTGGCCCGCGACGGCTGCCGGGTGCGCCTCGCGGTCAACGGCTACATGCCGGGCCAGCGCATCCAGCAATATGTGCGTGATTCCTGGTCGGGCACGCTGCACAAGCTCGGCATCGAGATCATCCCCCAGGTGCGCCTGTTCGGCACCGACGCGGATTCCGTCTATCTCCAGCACACCGCGAGCGGCGAGGCGGTGGTATGCGACGGGGTCAACACCCTCGTCCTGGCGCAAGGCCATGAGCCGGTCGCGACACTGGAGGCCGAGCTCGAGGACTATGCCGGCGAGGTCCATTTCATCGGCGACTGCCTGGCCCCGCGCACCGCAGAGGAAGCGGTGCTGGA
>CAZTPJ010000181.1:400-1286 GCA_964614515.1 uncultured Phycisphaeraceae bacterium
CGCAATCCTCTGTTGTCATCACCGGGCGAAGACCCGGTGATCCATCGAACCGTCTGCGCGAGCGGAACCATGGATGCGCGGATCAAGTCCGCGCATGACAAGTCAGCTGATGAGAGGTACGCGGCCTCATCCTTCGACAGGCTCAGGATGAGGACTTTATCTTTGTGCCAGAACGACTTGTCCGTATGCTTCGAGGACCACCGCGTGAGCGGTGCGTCTCGAAGGACGCACCATTGTCGATGCAAAGCTTCACAAGCTCTTCAGGATAAGATTTCCAGATAAGTCCTCATGCTGAGCCTGTCGAAGCATGAGGACGCGAGCGCCGGCCTCACATCCCGTGCTTCGCCCGCCAGTCGACCGGATGAAGCGAATAGAACACCGTCGCCGACTTGCCCTTGTCGGTCTCGTAGACGATCGGCGTGTTCTCGGGGATCCACAGCACGTCGCCGGGCTTGCAGTCGAACACCTCGTCGCCGGCGCGCAGGCGGAAATCGCCCTCCAGCACCACGATCGCCTCGTCATAGAGCACGGTCCAGGGCACCGAGATGCCCTCGAACTTCGCCACGCCGACGCCCATGGTCCGGCTCAGCTCCGGCCCGACCATGCGGGCGATATGGGCAACGCCGTCCGCCGGCTTCGCGGGATCGCCGGCATAGGGCGCGAACTGGCGCTCGGGCTTGCGGATCAGCTTCACCGCGGACATGGATGCAATCTCCCTTTATCGGCATCGGTTGGCGACTACGCGCAGCCTAGCAGGGCGGCGACGGGACATTCCAGAGCGTGCCGGCGCTTGCCGGCAGGGCGAGCGCCGCCCTACTCTTCGCGCCGGCACGCGGCGTCATGCCACGGCCGGTTAGGAGACATCATGCGGACCGTGAGCGCGTTC
>CAZTPJ010000181.1:1296-1755 GCA_964614515.1 uncultured Phycisphaeraceae bacterium
ATGAGTGGATCACGCTGGCCGACGGGACCCGTCTGGCGGCACGCATCTGGCTGCCGGAGGATGCCGGGGACGATCCGGTACCGGCGATCCTGGAATATTTGCCCTATCGCAAGCGCGACGGCACCGCCGAGCGCGACGCCCTCACCCATCCCTATTTCGCCGGCCACGGCTATGCCTCTGTGCGTGTGGACATGCGCGGCAGCGGCGAATCCGACGGCCTCATGCATGACGAGTACCTGAAGCAGGAGCAGGACGACGCGCTGGAGGTGATCGACTGGCTCGCGGCGCAGAAATGGTGCACCGGTAAGGTCGGCATGATCGGCATCTCCTGGGGCGGCTTCAACGGGCTGCAGGTGGCGGCGCGCCAGCCTCAGGCGCTGAAGGCGGTGGTCACGATCTGCTCCACCGACGACCGCTATGCCGACGACATCCACTACATGGGCGGCTGCCTGCTCGGCG
>CAZTPJ010000182.1:0-1747 GCA_964614515.1 uncultured Phycisphaeraceae bacterium
CTCTGGCGGGAGAGCGAACGTGCCGGGAACATCACCGGATTCTTCTGGAGCCCCGAAGTCGTCTAGCACCACGAGGACGACGTCCCCCACTCCCTCCGGATCCAGCGCCATCAGATCGACCAGCGCATTGTTCGAAGAGCCGTGCCACTGGAGGTAGGTGGGGACCGTGTCTGTCAGGACGTCCGACAGCGAGCGAGGCGTGACGTACTCGTTCATGTTGTCACCCAGCACCACGCCCCCGACGGTTCCGGAGCGGAAGAAATCCGTACCGGAATGGAAGAAGTCCGTACCCGAGCGGAAGAAGTCCGTACCCGAGTGGAAGAACCCCTGCTCGGCCACGAGCAGAGGGTGCGCCAGGCAACGCGGCGCAGTGGTGTACTCGGAAATCCCCCACTCGATCGGCTCACCGTCACCTCCAAGCAACGTGACCGCGAAACCGCCCTGGGCTTCCAAGATCTCCACGATCTGAGGAAGTGGAAACTCCTGGTCTGGTTGCGCCGACACGAAAGCGGTCGAAACCACCAGCAGCAGCGCAACCATCCAACGACCGATCTGAACCCTGTTCATTCGCATGTTGATCGGATACTCCCCTCCGCTCAAGCGATCTCGTTCGCGACCAGGTCCTCGTAGCCCAGCTCGCGTAGGTGCGAGTCCAGCCGCTCCGTCATGGACGAGACCTGATTCTCTTCGTAGATGGTGCGCGCTTCGGCAAGATGGCCGCGCGCGGCTTCGTGCTCTCCTCGCCGACCCAGTAGTTCGCCCAACATGTGAAGGGCAAGCGCCCTCCAGAAGTGGTTGCCGCTGGCTTCTGCGATAGCCAGCGCCTCAAGACGCAAATGCTTGGATGCGTCGAGGCGCCCCTGAAGCTTCTCGATCTCACCGAGGGACATCGTTGCGAAGAACCGGCGCCGGTAGAGTTCGTGAGGTTCGATGGCCTGGAGCTCCGCTAGTCGATCCACGGCAGCGAGCGACTCGCGTGCCAGTGAGGCAGACCCCGCGAGGTCGCCGGCCTTGCCCAAGACGGCGGCGCGCTGTTCCAGGACAGCGGCGAGGCACAAGTCGTCTTCGCTGTTTCGCGCCAGCTCCAGTGCTTCGTCGAGTTCACTGGGCCATGCAGACCCATCGAGCATCATGCGGAGGCTGCCGAGCGAGCTAAGGAAGATGGCTTCTCTTACGACGTTTCCACCCCGACGGGCCAGGTCTGCAGCTTCTCGATACGCAGCCAGGCCTCTTTGCGACTCACCGCGGTAGTTTGCATAGACATCGCCAAGCCGCCCGGTGAGGTCGTGAGCGCTCTCCCACCACGAAGCGTCGGTAGCGGCACTCGCGGCAGCCTCCAGCAGTTCGACGGTCTCTTCACCGTAGCCGCGAGCGCGCAGGTAACCGGTGTCGATCTCCAGCAGACGCATGATGTCCACCAAATGCCTGCTGTCGCTGTGAGCCCGCGCCCACCGCGCCGCCGCCAAGATCTCCGGCAGCTCGCCGTCGATCTCCGAGAGCGTCGGCGCCGGCCGCGGCCCGCGCGCCTTGTCGGTGCGCTCGCGCAAGAAGCGCCGGTAGTAAACAGCGTGACGCGCTTCGGCAGCCTCCTTCTCGCCAGGCGCCTCGGCCAACTTCTCGGCCGCGAAGGCGAGCAGCAGCGGATGCCGGTCGTAACGCCCGTCGCTACCCAACCTCAGCAGCGACTTGTCGACCAGGGCGGCCAACACGACGTGCGAGGCGCCAGCCACGAACGAGGCGGCAGGCG
>CAZTPJ010000183.1:0-1070 GCA_964614515.1 uncultured Phycisphaeraceae bacterium
GTGGTCATGCTGACCGGGGACAACCAGCGGACTGCCGAAGCGATCGCCCGTCACGTCGGCATCACGCGCGTGCTGGCCGAGGTGCTGCCGGAACAAAAGACCGCGGAGATCAGCCGTCTCCAGGCAGAAGGCCGGGCGGTTGGCATGGTCGGTGATGGGATCAACGATGCCCCGGCTCTCGCTCAATCTGACGTCGGCTTTGCCATCGGCACCGGCACGGATGTCGCAATTGAAGCGGCTGCCATCACCCTGGTCGGGGGCAGTTTGCGCGGCGTGGTCATCGCCATTGAGACCTCCCGCGCGACAATGCGCAACATCAAGGAGAACCTGTTCGGAGCATTTGTCTACAACTCGCTCGGCATCCCCGTCGCCGCCGGCCTGCTGTACCCGTTTTTCGGGTTACTGCTCAGCCCCCTCATTGCGGGCGCTGCCATGGCATTCAGCAGTGTGACGGTGGTCAGCAATGCGAACCGGCTGCGCCGCTTCCGACCGCGCTTTTCTCAAGCTTAGTCGTTCACTCATCGATGGAAAACAAGGAACAGAATGGAGATCTGACATGACAACAACACAACTGCTGGTCAATGGTGTAGGATTGGCCCTGATTGCCTGGATCGTGTGGTACTTCTGGCTCTACCAGAAGCAGAGCGTGGCCGTCGCCGAAGTCGCTGGCGTACAAGACGTACGTGTCCAGGTGAAGGGGGGCTACGACCCGGATAGGATCGTGGTCAAAGCTGGCAGACCGGTGCGCTTTCACTTCTATCGCGAGGAAGAAGGCGCTTGCAGTGAGATGGTCGTCTTCGACGGCCTCGACAAGTCCGCCACCTTACCCGCCTATGAAGAGACCACCCTGGAACTGACACCTGCGACTGCCGGGGAATACAACTTCCAGTGTCAGATGGGTATGCTGCGCGGCACGCTCGTGGTCGAGTAGCAAGTTTCACATCAGAACCGGCCACAGCGGTTCATGCTGTGGCCGGTCACTACCCGTCGCATTAAGGCGGGTTCGAGTAAAATAGAATACGGAGGTAACACCATGAAAAAGGAGGCTATTCTATTCGTTGTCGCAATCG
>CAZTPJ010000183.1:1080-1619 GCA_964614515.1 uncultured Phycisphaeraceae bacterium
CTGGTCGGGGCTGCCGCCTTTGCGCTGGGTAACCTGTCGAGCAATTCGTCCGACAACGAATCAACCCCACTGTTCAGTTTAAGCCCAGGTGTTCAGGGCATGCTCACCGGCGGCTCCGGTTATACCTATGGCTTTTACTCCGGTGCCGAAAATGGTGTGGACTTGAGCACGGATCTAATCGTGTCCGAAATCCAGGACTACGTGGACCGGCAAAATAATCCAGACCTGATCGTCGCTCGGCTGCGCGAGTTCGCCCTGGCATACCAGGCCGAAGTTATCGAGCAAAGCACGGGTCGCCATGCGTTTGACCTGATGGTAAGCAAGGGCGCGTCGCAAATATCTCCCGCCGCTGGCCCTAACATCATGTGGAACACGAAGTACGGACCCACCATCGCCGAGATTGGGGGCGGTTATGGTATGTTGGGCCGTGTCCTGGCACTACCTGCGCCGGACGACATGACACTCAGTGAAACAGAGGCTCGTGACATCGCCGAAGCAGCCGTCGAAGACATGGCCGATACCAGCTTGTCGTTGGAAAA
>CAZTPJ010000184.1:0-1616 GCA_964614515.1 uncultured Phycisphaeraceae bacterium
CGGTGAGCACGGAGAGCCCGCTCACCTGCTCGACCTTGACATCGGAGGCGCCGGGGATCTCCTGCAGCACGGCGGCGATCCGGCCGCCCGCCTCGAGAAGCAGGTCAAGGTCGTCCCCGAAGACCTTCACCGCGATGTCGCTGCGCACGCCGCTGATGAGTTCGTTGAAGCGCAGTTCGATCGGCTGCGAGATCTCGAAGTTCTGTCCCGGAATCGAGGAGAGCGCCTCCTCGACCTCCTCGGCGAGTTCCTCCTGCGTGCTCGCCCGCGTCCATTCGCTCCGGGGCGTGAGCATCAGGTAGGTGTCGCTGACATTCGGTCCCATCGGATCCGTGGCGATCTCCGCCGTGCCCGTTCTGGCGAAGATGCTGGCGATTTCATCCGGGAACTCGTCGCGGAGCACGCGTTCGACCTCGCGCTGCATTTCGACGCTCGTCGTGATTCCGATGCTCGGAATGCGGGCGGGCTGAACGGCCAGGGCGCCCTCGCCGAGCTTGGGAACGAACTCGCTGCCGAGCCGGCTGGCGAGCAGGCCGGTCGCGGCGAGGATGGCGCCTGCAATCCCGACGGTGACCCACCGATAGCGGAGCGCGGCGGCGAGCGAGGGGCGGTAGCCCGCCTTCGTCCAGCGGATCAGGAAGCTCTCCTTCTCGGCGAAGCGCCCGCGGAGCAGCACCGCGCACGCCGCGGGGACGAACGTGAAGGTGAGGATCAAGGCGCCCGCCAGCGCGAGGAGCGCGACCGCGGCCATCGGCCGGAACATCTTGCCCTCGATGCCGGTCAATGTCAGGATCGGTAGGTAGACGATCATGATGATGAGCACGCCGAACAGCGTGGGACTTGCCACCTGCCGTCCGGCCTCCGAGATGATGGAGAGTCGCTCGGCTCTGTTCAGTCGCCGGCCCTTGTGCTCCTGCTCTTCCGATGCGCGCCGGACAATGTTCTCGACGAAGACGACAGCGCCGTCCACGATGATTCCGAAGTCCACGGCGCCAAGACTGAGGAGGTTCGCGCTGACTTCGTTCTGGACCATTCCCGTGACCGCGAAGAGCATCGACAGGGGAATGGCGCACGCCACGATGAGCGCCGCCCGGAGATTGCCGAGAAGCAGGAGCAGCACGACGATGACGAGGACGGCGCCCTCGAAGAGGTTCTTCTTCACCGTTCGCAGCGTCGCGTCCACGAGGTACGTGCGGTTGTACAGCGTGCGAATCTCGACGTTCTCCGGCAGCGACTTTGCGACGTCCTGCATGCGAGCGTGGACGCTCTCGGAGACGATGCGGCTGTTGGCGCCGAGCAGCATCATTGCCGTGCCGATCACGACCTCCTGCGCGTCATGGGTGGCGGCGCCTGTCCGCAGCTCACGGCCGATCTGGACCGTCGCGACGTCGCGAATGTACACCGGCACACCGTCATCCGATTTGACGATGATGTTGTGTATGTCCTCTTCGCTCCTGATAAGCCCGGTGGCCCGGACCAGATACGCCTCGCCCGCGTGCTCGATGTATCCGCCGCCGGCATTGGCGTTGTTCTCGGCGATCGCCAGCATGATGTCCCGGAACGAAAGGCCGTAGGCCATCAGACTCGCCGGGTCCGGCGTCACGTGGAACTGCTTC
>CAZTPJ010000185.1:0-1580 GCA_964614515.1 uncultured Phycisphaeraceae bacterium
GGCATAACTCAGCCGCCATCTCGAAGTTCATTATGTCGCCGGTATAGTTTTTAACGATGTGCAGCACCCCGGCCCCACCGTTAACGGCTTTGGTCGCCGCTTCCATTTGATCCGGGGTAGGCGAGGTGAAGACGTCGCCGGGGCAGGCCGCGTCGAGCATACCCATGCCGACAAAGCCGCCGTGCATCGGCTCGTGGCCGCTGCCGCCGCCGGAGATGACCCCCACTTTGCCCTGGATCGGAGCATCCACCCGCACCACGAAGTTGGGATTGTAGTGAACTTTCACCAAGTCACTGTGGGCAGCCGCTACGCCAGCCAGCGATTGGGCGACTACATCTTCCGGCTTGTTGATAAGTTTTTTCATACTACCTTTCCTTTCGATCCGATCTAAAAAACATTTATTTAGAGGATGGTCAGCAGTACTCCGGCGATAACACCGCCAATAATCGGGCCGACAACCGGGATCCAGGAGTAACCCCAATCGCTGTCGCCTTTGCCGGGGATCGGTAACAGAAAGTGAGCAATGCGCGGGCCGAGGTCACGGGCCGGGTTGATGGCGTAACCGGTCGGGCCGCCCAGGGAGAGGCCGATGCCCCAGACCAGACATGCTACCAGATAGGGACCAAGACCGCCAGCCACCTGAATGCCGGTAACCGGTGTATTAATCTGGAAGATAGCGCCCACGCCCAGCACCAGGACGAAGGTGCCGATGATTTCGGTGATGAGGTTGGGCACGGTGCTGCGAATAGCCGGGCCGGTGCTAAACACGGCTAACTTGGCCCCTTGAGATCCTTCACCCGTGGTAGCAGCAAAATGATCCATATAGGCCAGCCAGACGATGACGGCGCCGATGAAGGCCCCGACAAATTCGCCGATCAGGTAAAATACGACATCCCCTGCCGGGACAACCCCAGCGGCCAGCAGGCCAAAGGTGACGGCCGGGTTGAGGTGCGCGCCGCCACTGCCAAACGCCTGCGCCGTAAAGACGCCGATGAGCACCGCAAAAGCCCAGCCTGTGGTTATCACAATCCAGGCGCCGCCGCCGCCGCCGCCCTGGCCCTTATTTTTGTCCAAGACCACGTTGGCAACCACGCCGTCACCCAAGATGATCAGTACCATGGTGCCGATTATTTCGCCTAATAAGATACTCATAGTTGTTTTTCCCCTCACACATTAGATTTTTGATATTTTGTCTTCGTAGACGATTTTGCTTTGAAACCCCATTGTCAAAGCCTAGTGCAAGGCAGGCGGGTTTCGCTTTAGAGTAACAACTTCCAGGTAGCTCATTTCATCACTTCTTCGATAAAACACCCTCCTTTCCTGATTAGCCTGATCAACCAGCCTTTTTATGATGCCGGTGATAACCCAGATGTATGTGTATTAAGTTGTCGGAGTGCGTTCACAGAGGTCGCTTTAGTTACTCTGGAACGCATGCCTTTGATAAGGAAAAAGGCATAAGCTTGACCAGCTCAAAAACTGGTCAAGCTTATGCCTTCTTGAACTCTGGCAGAGATTTGCATAATACTTCAGTTTAGATTCAGGCAGATTTTGTAGAGCTACTGATTTATGCGACATCATCG
>CAZTPJ010000186.1:0-1566 GCA_964614515.1 uncultured Phycisphaeraceae bacterium
CGGTGCCCGGATAGCCGGTATCTAGGAGGGGAACATGATCAACAGAAGCAAGCCCAACAAGAGGAAGACCGTGAAGAGAGCGACGTTGTACGCGACTCTCCTGCTGGTGGCAAGCCTCGGCTTCGCAGCCGCTCAGGACGTGCAGCCGACCATCGAGCAGCTCCGCGAACTGCGCGCGCTGATGACACGCTACGAAAGCGTCGACGCCGCTATCGCCGACGGATTCGAGCAGTTCGGCGGCTGCATGGCCAACGATCAGGGCTCGCAAGGCATTCACTTCACCAACGGCGAGCGCATCGGCGACCCCGCTGTCGACGTCATGCAACCCGAAGTGTTGATGTACGAACCGCGCGAAGACGGCAGCCTGCGGTTGATCGGCCTCGAACTCCTGGTGTTCCAAGAGGACTGGCACGCTGCCGGGAACGCCGCCACGCCGGTCCAGTTCGGGCGCGAGTTCGGCATCAACATGACTCTCCTCGATCGGCCGTTCTACGCCCTGCACGTGTGGGTATGGCAGCACAACCCGTCGGGCTTCTACGCCAACTGGAACCCACTGGTCACTTGCGCCTACGAGGGCAACCTGTCCCACGGGCATTGAGCCAACGCGAGTGCCGACCGGCGATTCCTGATCGCGCCCCGCTCTGGGGCGCGCTCAGGTTTCTGGCATCCGCCCCTGCCCGACGACCACTTCCCCTGTGCTATAGCTGGACCCAGGGCGTGAAGCTTGAGTCCCGAGGCACTCCTCTCACCTGGCTTGAGCGGGCCCCGGCGAGGGCGAATGAAGACAGATGCGCTGCTAGAGCGCGGTCCCTTATTGGAAGAGCTGAGGCGCCACGCTGCAGCGGCGTTCGAGAGACGCGCCGGCCGGCTGGTGATGATCGCGGGCGAAGCGGGCGTGGGCAAGACGTCCCTGATACGAGCGTTCCGGGCCACGCAGCCGGCCGGCGTGGTCATACTCAGCGGCGCGTGCGACGCGATGAGCGCCCCGAGTCCGCTTGGACCGTTGCTCGACTTCGCGGCAGAGGTCGACGGGAAGCTGGCCTCGCTCGTCGAGTCCGGACGGCGCGACCAGGTCTTCGCCTCATTGCTCAAGTACCTCGTCTCAGGCAGTCTCAACCACCTGCTGGTGCTCGAAGACCTGCACTGGGCAGATGACGCCACTCTGGACTTGCTGCGCTTCCTCGGGCGCCGTCTCGAGGGCACCTCCAGCCTGCTGGTCGGCACCTACCGTGACGACGAGGTGGGGCCCTCGCACGCATTGCGGCGCGCCCTTGGTGACCTGACAGGGACGAGCACCGTGTACCGTCTGAGGGTTCCTCCGCTGTCCCCGCAGGCGGTCAGGGACCTCGTTGGGGACAGGCCGATCGACTCGGACGCTCTTCATCGCCGAACGGGCGGGAACCCCTTCTTCGTCACCGAAGTCCTGGCGGGTGACGGAGAACGTGTCCCGGAGAAGGTGGCTGACGCGGTTCTGTCCAGGGTCACCCGTTTGTCCGAGAGGGCGCGAGAAGCGCTCGAGCTGGCGGGCACGGGCACGATCTTCCTCGACGAGGTCGGCGAGCTGTT
>CAZTPJ010000187.1:0-1559 GCA_964614515.1 uncultured Phycisphaeraceae bacterium
GGTGCCCTGCGTGGTGGCGATCCTGCGGCCTGAACGGCCTGTCGCTGATCAGCGCGCCGTAGACCCAAGGTGCGTTCAGCACTTGGATGCGCGCTCCTGGAGGAGGAAGTGGGGAAGAGAGGGGACCGGGGTCGGTAGCCGGGAAAGCCAGGGTACTCGCTGGCGTCAGAGGACGGCTCACCTTGATCTCCAGTCAACAGCAAGTGATTGCTGTCTATTCTTCAGTTCTATTCCATTCTACTTTAGAGAGCATGCGAAGGCCGTCCAGCACGCGCTTGGAGGAAGGAAGCTGGGGAAGTAGAGGGACCGTAGGGGGTGAGATGGGGAACCGAGTCGGGAAAGGAGCGGGGACTGGCTGGGAAGGGAGGGGGACCAAGCGGGAACGCAGGGGGACTCAGGCGGGGAACCGGGGGGACTTAACGCGCCACCCCCTCATAGTGGGAGAAAAAGGGGAATAGTTGACCTGGATTCCCCTGCACGGGTACAGTCGCTTCGGGCTGAGAGCGTGTCCGGAGGGCGAGGCGGGGCGATGACGGCAAGTGGGGCCGAAGAGGGCAGGGGAGAGGTGCTGATCGAGCCGCTGGGCAAGGGACCGCGTGCTGGCGGTCGTGGTCGCGGGCGGCCGAGGCAGGCCAAGCGAGGCAGCGAGCGTCGTAACGGGACCAAGCTCGCCGTTACGCAGGCCAACACCCTGGCCTTGAGTCGCCAAGACATGGGGATCCTCACCAAGCGGTTGCTGGTGCTTGCGCTCTCTGACATCACCAAGGACGATCTTACGATCGAGCCGATACGGATCACGGCATGGGAGTACTCCCAGCTGTTCAACATCACGGGCAAGAGCATCTACTCGCGTATCGAGGAGTCGGCGCGCGAGTTGCTCGAACAGACGGTGCTGGTCAAGGAGCCAAACGGCGACTGGGTGATGTTTCAGTGGGTCTCGGAAGCGCGTTACGAGAACGGTCGCGACAGCAGGGACCAGATGGCGTGCATCGAGCTGAAGATCCATGACAAGCTCAAGCCCTACCTGATCCAGCTGCGCCGCGACTTCAGCATCATCCCGACCGAGCAGCTGCTGAGTTTCGAGAGTTTCAACAGCATGAGGCTCTTCGAAGTGCTGTATACGGCCAGCTACGCCGGTGAACGCAGCGAGTTGACCTTCGACGTCGACGACCTCAAACTGCGCCTCGGCCTGGACGGAAAGTACGAACGCTTCAAGGATTTCCGCTACGTGCTCGATCGCGCTCAAGACGAGTTCTCCCGCTACACCAGCTTGGGTTTCGACTACGTTGCAAAGAAGGTGGGCCGCAAGTACCAGCGCGTGACCTTCAGCATCTTCAAGAACGAGGTCTTTCAGCCTCGCGTGCGCCTGCCCGAGAGCCTGGCGCGCCGCGTCCAGCGCGATGCCGACAAGGAACAGCTGTTGAAGGAGCTACAGGCGCTGGATGCACTCCGTGAGATCGGCTGGACCCAGGACGCCGAGCGCACGATTCAGAGGTACGGGGCGCAGCGAGTGCTTGAGATCGTCGCTTACGCTCGCAGACTGCAGGCGAAGTCCGAGT
>CAZTPJ010000188.1:0-1556 GCA_964614515.1 uncultured Phycisphaeraceae bacterium
ACCAGCCCCGCCGAGGCCACGTTGAAGATCTCCACCACGCCACGGCCCAGCAGGCTTTGCAGCAGCGGCGTCATGAACTGCAAGGCGAAGAAGCCGTAGACGACGGTCGGCACGCCGGCCAGCACTTCCAGAATGGGCTTGACTGTGGCGCGCACGCGCGGGCTGGCGTATTCACTGAGGTAGATGGCCGAGCCAAGCCCCAGCGGTAGCGCGACGAGCATGGCGATGAACGAGCTGAGCAGCGTGGCCGTGGCCAGCGGGGCGATGCCCACCTCGTAGCGGTGCGGCTGCCAGCGCGCCGTGCTGACGAAATCCAGCACGCCGATGGTGTGAACGGCCCCGCCTTCGTCCACGTACTCGCTGCTGACCAGCAGCAGCGACTCGCGGCCCAGCACGATGACGATGGCGATCGTGGTGAAGATGGTCATAAAGCCGCACAGAAACAGGAAGCCCTGGATGAGGCTTTCACCAGGACGCCGCTTCTTCATCAGGCTGAGCGCGGAAGTGTTGTTGCGCGTTTGCGCGGCAAGCCGCACCCGTTCGTTGATCATCATGGCCTTGTGTTCCATCATACGCCCCCTGTCTTCTGGCGCATCAGAAGCCGTTTGAGAGACCTTTTGAGAAATTAGTTCCCCCCACCCCAAACCCCTCCCCTGCAAGGAGGAAGGGGCTGAGTGAAGGCGCTCTCCTCCCTTCCCTCCTCGTGGGGGAAGGGCCGGGGATGGGGGACAAAGGCGGACATACGACTTCCAAGAACCGCACTCCGGCCCCCTCTCCGCGAATGAAAAAGGAGAGCCGCTGTGCGGTTAAGTCCCCTCTCCGCGCGTGGAGAGGGGACTTAGGGGTGAGGTAAATCCGCCAGTCAGGGCTTCGCAAGTGACCTCTCAGAATACAGTTTGGCCTGCCTGAACCCCTTCCCTTACTCAGCCAGGCCCACCGCGCCGAGCCAGGTCTGCCTGGCCGCGTTGAGCGCCTCGGTGCCCGCCGGGAAATAGCCTTCCTCAGCGACCACTTCCTCAGCGTTGGTCAGGTAGTAGTTGACGAAGGCGGCGACTTGCGGCTTGTCCCGCAGGATGCTCGCCGCCGAGTAGATAAACAGCGGGCGACTCAGCAGGTATTCGCCGCTCGCGGCGGTCGCGCGGCTGGGCGCAACGTAGGCGATGCCTTCGGCTTCCCACTGCTCGGCGGGGATGATGATCAGGTTGTCGTCGGCGTCGTAGGTCATGTCGTCGGCGATGATCACAGCCTTGAGCGTGTCCTCGTTCCCGGCGAAATAGGCGAAGCCGAAGTAGCCGATGGCGTTCTCGCTGCCGCGAATGCCCTCCACCAGCGTGTAGTCGTTCTCGCTGATCGTGGGGTTGGGGGCCAGCAGCGCGCCGAAGCGGGCCTCGCGCCCCTTGTATACGCCCTGGGTGCCCAGCACAGCCTCGCCGAAGAAGTCGAACGTGCCGCTGTCGGTGCCGGGTGTGAAGAGCTGGATCGTCGCGGCGGGCCAGCCGGGGTTGACCTCGTTCCACCGGGTCGCTTCGCCGGTGAAGATGGCGATGAGCTGGCTG
>CAZTPJ010000189.1:0-1556 GCA_964614515.1 uncultured Phycisphaeraceae bacterium
CACCTCACCTCAGGGGAGCGAGCGCGGGTGAAACACGGTCACGGCGGGATCGGAGCTGACTACCAGACGCTCCCGAACGCCGACCGACTCGCGACAGCCTTGTAGTCGAAGTCCGCATCGGAGAGCACGAGGTAGCGGATGCCCTCAATGAACCCGATGACGGCGGGGATGTAGGTCCAGCAGAACACCAGGTAGATCAGGCCCCAGCCCCACGCGCCCAGGTAGAACTTGTGGATGCCGAAACCACCAAAGCGGGTCGAACTGGCGGCGGGGCATCTCGGCACGAGTCAGGGCCTGTACGGCCCCGCCTACCTCTCCTCGTTCGCTGCCTGAGTCACCGTCGCCATCGGCCGCACGTCGATGGCCAGGCCGCCGTTGCCCTGGAACACGCTCGACCGCACGGCGCCGCTGGTCGAGTCGAGGAACAGCACGCCCGCCCCCCTGTTCCCGGTGAACGTACTGCCCTCGACCTCGAGAGTCGCCGTTTCTGACGCGACCAACCCTGCGAGGTTGGACTGCAACGTGGTGCGCAGCACCGTGGCCTTCGCGTTCCCGTAGGCGTAGATCCCGGCACCGTCGTTACCATCGAAGCTCGCCTCGACGGCCGTCACCGCGCTCGAGCCGCTGGCATCGATGGCGTCGCCTCCCGTCGTCGTGAACGTGCCGCGCTCGAGGAAGAGGGTTGCCTCGCCCCTCACGAACAAACCGCCCTCGTTGCCCGTAACGGTCGCGCCGATCAGCACGACCTCGGCCGCGTCATCGAACCAGGCGCTGGCGTAGGAGCCGTTGCCTGTGATGGTGGGAGCGGTGAGGAGCATCGAGCTGTCGTGGATGACCTCCATCGCTCCACCTGGGTTGTCGAGGAACTGGTCACCGTCGCTCACGTACCGCGACGCGTCCTCCAGCAGCAGCGCCGAGCGGACCATGTCGGCAGCCTCGTCGAGCCCACCGTTGTTCCGGTACGTGTTCGCTTGTGCCCTCACGTCCGCGGTTCCGTAGAGCGAGAGCGCGTACCGTGGGTTGCCTTCGATCAGGTTCCCGAGCAGCGACACCGTGGCCTCGTCCCCGAACCGTAGGGCGTCAAAGTCCGCGTAGCCTGTCTCCGCATCGACGCCGTTGGCCGAGAAGGTGTTTGACTTGATCGTCGCCGTTGCCCGGCCCCTTACGCTCAGCGCCGACTCCTCGGTTCCGGCGAAGAGTGAGTCTGTCACTGTCAGAATGGCGTCTTGTTCGGCGAACGCACCGTGCACGTTGCGGTCGAACGAGGTCTGACGCAACTCGACCGTGGCGCTGCCCGTGACCTCGAGTGCCACGAGTTCGTTGAACTGGAACAACGTGCCAGTGACGGTGGCTGTCGACGACCCGGTCACGTACAGCCCTGAGCCGTAACCGTACGCCTTGAGGTCGTCAGGGGCGCCGTTGCGAGCTCCCGACAAGTAGATCCTGGCGAGTACCAGCTGACCGTCGAGGACTTGGATGAGGTCGGTCCCGAACGCGTTCGCCTCACTGGGCTCCGAGGCGTCGATACGCAGGTTATCGAGGCTCACCGACGCTCC
>CAZTPJ010000190.1:0-1553 GCA_964614515.1 uncultured Phycisphaeraceae bacterium
GTTGAGCTCAGTGATCTTGCATACATTTGCGGTTATTCTGATCAAGCTCATTTCATTCGAGATTTCAAAAAATTCACCGGTGAAGCTCCGAAAGTATTCATAAATGAACTCGATGAGTTTATTATAAACCCCAACTCTTCTGAAATATCCAAATAATAATTATTTCACATCGCCAATAACCAACCGACACAAAAGTAAAAATCGTTTTTAATCAGACCCCAAGCCTTGTTTGTTGACTAATAAATTATTGAACTAATAACTAAATTACACGTCTCAACTTTTCCTTCTACTACAAATAAGGAATCGAAAATGAAATCGAACAAACTTTCCAGAAGAAACTTTTTCAAAATTTCATCTTTAACAGGCGCCGGATTCGCGTTATCTCCAATACTCACGAATGAAAAAATTGCAAAGACTTTACAAGAAGAAGACAAGCCCAAAACAAATATTGAAGATGCATTAAAACATCCCCGCAAAGAAAACTCAATGCCGGGCAAGTATCCCGGAAAAGTTGTACAAGTAAATCACTCCAATCCCGTTGTTGAAAACAAGATTGTATATGATGCTATTTACAAAATGATTGCGGAAGGAATGTTAACTCTTACGGGAGCAGTATCTATTAAAGAAGCTTGGCTGCAATTTGTAAACAAAAATGACAAAATTGGATTGAAAGTCAATCCCGTTGCAGGACCAACATTATCTAGTTCGGTCGAAGTTACACTCGCAATAGTTAACCAACTTGAAGAGGCGGGTATTCCGAGAAGCAATTTAATTATATGGGATAGGCGTGAAGAACAAATTTTTGAGTCGGGAATAACCGAAGAGATTTTTCCGGGAATTAAAATTATTGGAACCGAACGCAAAGGTGAAAACGGAACAATGTATGATGAAAACGAAGAGCTGTATTCACTAAGAATGATTGACAAAGATTGGTATTACTGGGCAGATGTTGAAGCGGAATACCGTCCGGAAACTTTACCTTATATGGTTAACACCGGCAAGTATTCTTATTTCACAAAAATTGTTACCGAGATGTGTGATAAAATTATAAACATACCAATACTCAAAAATGCCGGAACCTCAGTTACGCTTTGTATGAAGAACTTATCTTATGGTGCAATTACAAACACCGGACGACTTCACGAAAAACTTTGGTCGGAAACAGTTGCGGAAGTTTGTGCTTTTCCTCCATTGCGAGATAAAATTATTTTAAATATAGTTGACGGAATTAAGGGTTGTTTTAACGGAGGACCCTCTGCCGTTCCGCAATTCTTTACAAATTATAATACCATACTAATCGGAACAGATCCCGTTGCTGTTGATAGAGTTGGATTAAACATAGTTACTAAAAAACGAATCGAAGAAGGATTGCAGGAAGAAGAATCACCCCGCGGTTCTGCTTTTTTAAAGATGGCTGAAAACTTAGACCTCGGCGTGGCTGATAACAATAAAATTGACTTCAACAAAATAGATCTGACTTAATTATGAATAACAAAAAAAAATATACTCTCATATTCCTTGTATTTATTCTTGGCTTGTCATTAGGTGCACAA
>CAZTPJ010000191.1:0-958 GCA_964614515.1 uncultured Phycisphaeraceae bacterium
ATCCATACGGAAGCGTCAGATGCAAATGTTGCCGGTTTGCTCACCGACATGATGGGGCCAGAGGTCGTGGTTGTTCCAGATCTCGCCAAGATACCGGAAGCGTTGCGCGGCAATGTGTATGTTTTCACCAACGGTATTGCTGGCGGTGGTCCGATGGGTTTCCAGCCCGATATTTTTGACAGCATCCCCCCTGATCCGGATTACACCCCGCTGCGAACCCTCAATCTTGTTACCTGGCAAGCAGGCGTCAGGCCTCGCTAGCTAAACTCTGTCGCGGAAGTAGAAGGAGCTGAAACCGCTGGGGAGATCGTGGTCGAACAACCAGGGATAGTGATCAACATGCCAATCCTTACTTGGCCTGGAGGACATCGCTAAAGAGACTGTTCCCAACCTATTCTTAATTGTTAGTATGTAAATTGGTGGAGACGTTCACCGGGAGCCTTATTGAGGTTTGGCGTGTCGTCTGGTATCCTTCGCTCACACGATAGCGAGATGGGTGGAGAGGTCACCGGATGTGTGGGTATCGGGCTGACACTGCGCGCTATTGGGACAGGCTTGTACTGCTCAGAAATTAATCCGAGCGAGGATTTGAGCGCCAGGTGAGCCCATCGACAATAGTCGTGCATGATGCTGCCTAGCATATTTCGACCGCAGACCAGCCCTCGGTTTGACACTGCTTTCAATAATGGACTATCTTGATCAGGCCCCTGATGAGAGCGCCGTGCATTGTAATACCCCACACATACGGGCCAGACATTCTTCGTGCGTCGTCCGCACCCACCGTTCGGCAACCGCACTGGGGGCTTGGTACGGGATGTTGACAATCTCAATGCCTGCCGCCACAAACACCATGCTGCGACATCTTCGGCCATTAACTTGCTTCGAGCAGTCAACTGGCTCAGAGGTGTGCTCAAACCTGAAAACGAGTAGCGCGCTTTTTGCAGCTCTCACCGCCTGA
>CAZTPJ010000191.1:968-1533 GCA_964614515.1 uncultured Phycisphaeraceae bacterium
CAGCATCGAACATTAACATGGAATATAGCAATGGTTTCACGACTTTCACCGTAACATCACCACAAGCAATTGCGCCAGCAGGATTTTGGCGATGGTAGCGGTGGGATAGACGGCGGCGTACCCGATGTTGGGCAATTCATTGTCGGTCTGTTCCAGCGCGAAACCTAGCACCGCGGGCTGTGTCTGTAAACCGGACAGCATTCCAATCAGCAGGCCCATCGGGATCTTGAGGAATCGATGACCCACCCAGAGAGTCGCCAGGGCGATGCTGAAGGTGATAAATGCGCCAGTCAGAAAAATCGCCATCCCTTGACCCTGAGTAAGGGTGGTCACGAAGGCATAGCCAGAGCGCGTGCCCACCCCGGCCAAGAAAAGGATCAAACCCACCTGGCGCAAGGTGAGATTGGCACTGTAGGGCAGGCTCCACACCAGCGGACCGGTGCGTCCCAGTCTTCCTAATACCATCGCAACAATCAGTGGGCCGCCCGCCAATCCAAGTTTGAGAGTCACGCTACCCGGCAGCGGGATAGGGATCAGCCCCAGCAGTAGTCCTAACGCTAGGCCG
>CAZTPJ010000192.1:0-1501 GCA_964614515.1 uncultured Phycisphaeraceae bacterium
GTGCCGGGCAGGATCCGGGGGAGTGGGGAGCGGGGAGGCAAAAAGACACCGACCGGCCTGGAATGGCCGGTCGGCGGGGATCTTTCGATCGGATTCCGATTGGCCGGGGGGCCGATCAGAACATGAACTGGGCCATAAAGCTCAGGGTGAACTCACCGTCGGAGTCACCGAGGAAGGCGGAGGTCTGGCCGTCGAAACCGCCGTTGCCGATGCCGTCCTGGAAGGAGTAGCCCAGCTCGGCGGTCAGGCGGGCCGCGTGCGACTCGGGCACGAGGTAGTAGTTCACGCCGCCGGCGAGGAAGCTGAAGTTGTCCTCGGGGCCAACGACGGCGTCGTCGAACATGATCATGTCGAAGCGGGCGTAGCCCTCGGTCTGATCGTTGAAGAACATCGAGCCGCCGATCTCGAAGGCGGTGGTGTCAACGCTCGAGCCGCCGTCCGGGTCGACCGACATGCCGAAGAACGCGGCGTTGACCTGCCAGCCGTCGCCCTGGTACGCACCGTCGATGGTGTACCACAGGTCGTCGGTGGCGGAGGGGGTCGGGTTGGTGTCGCCGTAGGTGGCGTAGATCAGACCGGCACCCAGACGCCAGGCGTTGGACGAGCCACGCCACGAGGCGCGGTGGTCGAAGCGAGCCTTGTCCGAGTCGGAGAAGAAGTCGAACCGGGCGTTGATGGCCCAGTCGGCCTCGCTGCCGTCGGCGAAGTCAGCGCCGTCGGAGTCCGGGCCGTCGTTGAAACCGATCACGCCCGACCAGGTGTCGCCACCGAAGTGGGCCTCGACGCCCTGCGTGAAGGCGACATCGCCGACTTCCTGCTCAGCGCCCGAGCGGAACACATTGGTGCCGTGGAAGTCATCGATCGAACGCCCGGCCGAGAACGACTGGATGAACTGACCCATGCGCAGGGTGAAGGTGTCGTTGATGGCCCAGTCGGCGTACGCGTCCTCGAGGTACGCGGTGTCGCTGTCCTCGAAGGGGTTGATGCCGTACAGGTACTCGTTGAAGCCGAAGCTCATGGTGGCGGTGATCGAGTCGGTGACCTGACCCGAGACGCGGATCTCGGTGGTCTGGAAGCCGAAGCCGATGGTGGTGTCGTCATCACCCAGGCTGTCGTTGTCGCGGAAGTTGGCGTTGTAGCCGAAACGGAACCCGGCGGTGACCGTCAGGTTCGAGGCCGAGCTGTTCAGCACCGAATAGGCGCCCGCGTCCGAGCGCAGCTCGGAGGCGTAGGCGCGGTCCAGGTCCAGGGAACCCGCGGCGGCGAGGCCGGCGGACGACGCGATGGTGATCGCAGTGATCTGAGCGAGCTTGTTCATCTGTGAATCTCCGGATGACTCTCGGACGCCCGGATACACCGGTCCGTCCATTTCCTAGGCATGTCTCACACCGGCCGGTTGGCCACGGGGCACCCCACCCCGCCCGGGACCACTCGTCCCGGAGCCAGTATGTTTGCACTTACTATCGGCAAAGCAAGTGGTCAACATCAAAAAAGCACCGAC